>JAJZAC010000014.1 GCA_021799615.1 Actinomycetes bacterium | reverse complement strand
ACGACGCGTGAGCTAGCCAGCGTGCCTCAGGCCGCAGGGGTGGCCTGAGGGGGCGGGGGTGCGGGCGGTGCGGCGACAGGCGCTGGCGGCGGCGCGACAGGCGTTGGCGGCGGCGCGGCCACCGGTGCGGGCGCTGCGGGCGGCGGCGCGACGGGCGCTGGTGGCGGTTCCATCGCCAACGGCGACGCCGGGTCGGTGAAGCGGTCCCGGTCCTCGCCACCCACCGCGGGAGGCTGTCCGGGGACGAAGGTGGGAAGGTCGGCGAACGCCTCCTCCGGGAAGCGCCACCGGCCGCCGTGCGGCTCCGCCGTCTCCGTGCCGAGCTTGACCGTCGTCTCGGGCAGTGGCCCGGTCTCGAGATCGACCGGCTCCGGGGGCGGGGTGACACGGACCGGCTCGTCGGAAGCCGGCGGCTCGGGAGCACCGGCGTCCGGGGCGGCCACGCTCGGTGCCTCCGTGATCCACCGGCCGAACCGGTCGAGGGGCTCCCCGGCCGGCACGCACCACGAGCCGCTGGCGTCGTCCCACGACGCGCCCAGGGCCTTGACCAGGGGATACTCCGCCTCGGGGACGGTGAGATAGGTCGGGTCAGTCGGCATGGTCTGTGATCACCTCGCTCAAGGGTACGCCCGGCACCGGAGAGAGACAAGCACGCCGAGTGGTAATACGGTCACGCAAGCAGGACAACCTCGGTCCCGGAGCACCCAGGTGCGCCGGCTCCCTGGCCTTCTGGCGACGCCCACGCTCAACGGTCGTCTCCCAGGCGGGCCGCCAGTCCGTCGATCGAGGCCTGGAGGCGCTGCTGGAGCACGGTGGTGGTCACGTCGGAGCGGCTGCGCTCCAGCACGGCCCGGAGCGCGTCCGTCGACCGTCGCAGCCCGCCGGTCACCGCGTCGGGGAAGTCCACGGTGACGAGCATGTCGTAGCAGTCGCTCATCGCCCCCACCAGGGCGACGGCGTCGTCCGTCCGCCCCATCCGGAGCAGGTCGAGGAGGTGCCGACGGAGCTCGGACGCTGCTTCGGCCATCCCGTTCAGCCAGGCGGCAACCGACACCCCGAGGGCATCCGCATCCGGGACGTCGTCCCCGTCGACCAGCGCCGCCGTCAGGTGGGCCTCCGCGTACTCCTTCTCGGCGTCGTGCAAGAACCCCGCTGCCGCCAGGCGCGGGAAGGGCGCCAGTGCCGCCTGGGCCTGACCGAGCGCCCGACCCGCCTCCGACCGCAGCTCGGCTGCAGCAGGGCCGTCGTGGCGGTGGACGGCCCGGATGGCCGAGCCGCACGACCGGATGGTCGCCCGGCAGGCGCGCAACGCCTCCTCCCGGCCGTCGTGCGCGGCTGCCAGGTGGGCCCTCGCCGCATCCCCCAGCCGGTCGAGCTGGCGGGCGAGGCCCGAGACCGCAGGCGCGTCGTGCTGATCCCCGCCGGCGCTCACTCGATGCCCCCGCTCAGCGGACGGCCGCCCGGGTCGGGTGGGACAGGCGAGATGCCCACAGCTCGCCCAGGTCGACGCCCTCGTAGCCGGCGGCGATCTCGTCCTCGTCCCAGTCCTCCCAGTCCTCCCAAGCCGCGCCGTGACCGCGGCCACGGCCGTCACCGCGGTGCAGGCCGGCCGCCCTGCGTTCCCCGGACCCGGGGACGCTCCGCTCCAGGTAGTGCAGCTTGCGCTCGCGCTCCTCGGCCCGCGCCCGGAGGTTGGCCAGGAGCCCGACGTAGGCGGTGGCGGACAGTCCGGCCAGCACGGCAAGGACCCACGCGCCGCCGACCCCGAAGGCGCCCGCCACCATCGAGCAGAACGTCACGCCGAGGAGGACCACCAGGGTGTCGCGCCGGCGCTGACGGACCCGGCGGCGGGCGTCGGGTTCGCGGCGGGCCGTCACCGGTGCCGTCGGCGCCGCACCGCGATCGCGGTCCACACCGCGCGCGGCGCTGTCCGGCCGGCCCGAGGAACCAGGGTGGGGTTCCCCGGCGGGCTGGTGGCCCAGGAACGCGAGCGCCGGCGGCGGGAGCGGCTCGCCGTTCACCAGTCGCAGGACGGGCTTGGCTCGCAGCGGGGGGGCACCGGCCGCACCCGCCGGAGCACTGCCGCCGCGGAGCCGGTAGGCCGGCGGCACGAACGGCGGTGACGCGTGCTCGAGGATCCGGAGCTCCCGGTGGAAGGTGCCGACGGAGTCGACTTCGTTCCCGCGCCCCTCCCGCACCCTCCGCAGCACGCTGGGCCCGAGGACCACCAGCCACACCACCACGAGGAACAGGAGAACCACTGGCGTCAACTCCTCGACCTACCTTCCTTGCCGGAGAACCCTACCGACGGGCAATTCGGACATGGTGGATGGTCGGGGAACGAAGCGCCGACATCGGCCGCACGTGCGACCGCAACGACGCTCCCCGGTTCGCGTGTCCGCCGTTGTACACGCACTCGGGGCGTCGGGCAACCGGCCGGTGTCGCCCCAGGCAGGGGGGCCGACCGCCGGCGCGCCACCGCCGGGCCGGGCCGGCTCTCGTCACCGGCCGCCGGCCCTCGCCCACCACCGGCCGCCGCTCCGGCCGATCTCGACGTCGAGCCCGAAGCAGGCGCTCATCGGGCCCCCGGCCAGCACCTCGGCGGCCTCGCCGGCGGCGACGATCCGCCCCGAGCGCACCAGCGCGACGTGGGTGATCCCCGGGGGGAGTTCCTCGACGTGGTGGGTCACCAGCACGAGCGGCGGCACCGACGGATCGGCGGCCAGGGTGTCGAGGTGGGCCACCAGGCGCTCGCGGGCGCCGAGGTCGAGGCCGGCCGCCGGTTCGTCGAACAGTAGGAGGTCGGACCGGCCCATGCGGGCCCGGGCGATCAGCACCTGCTGGCGCTCGCCTTCGGAGAGGAGTCCGAACGGACGGTCCCCCACCGTCGCCGGCATCCCCGCCTGGGCCAGCAGTTCGTTGGCCTCGGCGACGTCGTCCCCGCCGTACTCGTGCCACCACGTCTCGAGGGCGGCGTGCCGGCCGGTGAGCACCACGTCGCGTGCGGCGAGGGTGGGACGGATGGCCCGGCTCACCGCCGCGCTGACCAGACCGATCCGCTCCCGGAGGGCACGCAGGTCGACGGTGCCGAGCCGGTGACCGAGCACCTCCACCGTGCCGCTGGTCGGCCACAGGGCCGCACCGGCCACCCGGAGCAGGGTGGTCTTGCCGGAGCCGTTGGGACCGAGGACGGCCCACCGCTGGCCCGGACCCACCTCGAGATCGCAGCGGTCGAGGAGCGCGACCCCGTCCCGCACCACCGACACCCCCGCCAGCCGGACGGCCGCGCTCGCCGCGTCCGCGCCGGCGACCGGTCCGTCGCCCGGAGATGTGCTCATACGTTGAAGCGGAACTCGACGACGTCGCCGTCGCGCATGACGTAGTCGCGTCCCTCGATGCGGGCCTTCCCCGCCGCCCGCACCGCGGCCATCGACCCTGCGGCCACCAGGTCGTCGTACGAGACGACCTCGGCCTTCACGAAGCCCCGTTCGAAGTCGGTGTGGATGGTCCCGGCCGCCCGGGGCGCCGTGTCGCCGGCGTGGATCGTCCACGCCCTCGCTTCCTTGGGCCCGGCGGTGAGGAACGTCTGGAGGCCGAGGGCGGCGAACCCCACCCGCACCAGCTGGGAGAGACCCGACTCGGCCTGGCCGTAGCCGGCGAGGAGCTCGGCGGCGTCGGCCGGCTCCAAGCCCGCCAGCTCGGCCTCGATCTGGGCGCAGAGGACGACGGCGGGAGCGGGGGCCACGAGCCCGGTCAGCGACGCCCGCCGGGCGTCGTCCACCAGCCCCGCCTCGTCGACGTTGAACACGTAGATGAAGGGCTTGGCGCTGAGCAGGTGGAGGTCGGCCAGCAGCTCACCGTCCAGCTCGCCGGCGGCGACCGCTTCGGCCACCGTGCGCCCCTCGTCGAGCACAGCGCGGGCCCGTTCGGTCATGGCCAGGCGGGAGGCGAGGGACGGATCCCGCTTCGCCTCCTTGGCCAACCGCGCCAACCGGTGGTCGACCGTCTGCAGGTCGGCCAGGACGAGCTCGGTGTTCACCGTGTCGATGTCGCCGGCCGGATCGACCCGGCCGTCGACGTGGATCACGTCGGTGTCGTCGAAGGCCCGCACCACCTGGCAGATGGCGTCGCTCTCGCGGATGGCCGCCAGGAATTTGTTGCCCAGCCCCTCGCCGGTGGAGGCGCCACGCACGATGCCGGCGATGTCGACGAAGGTCACCGTGGCCGGCACGATCTCCCGGCTGTCGAAGAGCTCGGCCAGGCGGTCGAGCCGGGGGTCGGGGACCGGCACCACGCCCACGTTGGGGTCGATGGTGGCGAACGGGTAGTTGGCAGCCAGGACCTCGTTGGCGGTCAGGGCGTTGAACAGCGTCGACTTCCCCACGTTCGGGAGGCCGACGATGCCGATGGAGAGACCCACGTGCGGCTCCTCGTCGATCCGTCGGATGGGGCGGCGCCGCCGGAGCGCCGGACGCCGGCCCCGATCGTAGGTGGTGGGCCGGGACCGCCCGGCACGGCGACCCGAGCCGGGACCGCCCGGCACGGCGACCCGGGCAGGCCGGCCCGTCCGCTACCTGGCCGCCGCCACCATCCGTCCGGCACGGTCCGCAAGCTCGCCGGCGTAACGCGACCAGCTGCGGGTCCCGGCCAGCCACTCGGCCAGGGAGCACGCCGAGTCCGTCACCAGGTCGACGAACGCCTCGCGGCTGCACCCCAGCGGCTCGAGGGCCGGGCGCCACCCGGCCCACAGCCACACCCCGATGCAGGCGTCCTCGCCGAAGCCGTCCCGCCAGTCGGCACCCGACGCCAGCGCGGCGCGGAGCGCGTCGCGGACGTCGACGGGCTCGTCGGGGATCTCGAGATGCGTTCCGCCTGGGAGCTCGACCGCCTCCACACGCGTCATGGTAGCGACGGCGCTCGCCACCGGTCAGGGCGTTGGACGTCCGGTGTGATTGGCGCGCCCGACCGTCAGGGGGCGTGCAGACCGCACTCGGTCTTCTCCGTGCCCGCCCACCGGCCGGCGCGGGGATCCTCACCGGGGGCCGTCGGCCGTGTCGTCGGCGCGCAGCCGATCGACCGGTAGCCGCGCTCGAAGAGGGGATGGCGGGGCAGGCCGTGATCCCGCTCGTAGGCGGCGACGTCGTCGTCGGTCCAGGTGGCCAGGGGGTTCACCTTCACCATCCCCCACTGAGGGTCGAAGGCCACCACGGGTGCCGCCGCCCGGGTGGGGGCGTCGACCCGCTTCAGCCCGGTCAGCCAGGCGGGCCGCCCGGCCAGGGCTGCACGCAGCGGTGCCACCTTGCGCAGCTCGCAGCAGCGTTCGGTCCCGCACGGCCACGCCTCGGCCTCGGGGCCCGGGTGGGTGACGGTGAGGTTGAGGCCGTAGCGGTCCCGCACCGCCGCCACGTAGGCCAGGGTCTCGTCGAAATGGGCACCGGTGTCGAGGAAGACGACCTCGACGGCCGGGTCGACCCGGACGGCCAGGTCCACCACCACCGCGTCCTGGAACGAACAGGCGAGGGCGACGTTCCCGTCGAAGCGCTCGCGGGCCCAGGTGATCACCTCGGTGGGCGCCGCCGTCTCCAGGCGGGCAGCCGCCTCGACCAGCTCGGCCCCGAGGTCGGCGAGCGTCCCGGCCCCGGGGCCGCCCGGTGCGCGCTGCCGGCCCGGCACCGCCCCTCCTTCGTCCCGGTCGGTGGCGGTGGGTTCGGTCACGATGCTCCTCGCTGGTCGACGACGGCCGCCTCGCTGCTTGCAGGTGGTGCCAGCGCCGACTATACATGACTAAGTCGATCAGCTTTTACGACAATAGCGGATGCCCGGCCTGCCGGACCCCGCTGCACCGCCACTGCCGCCCCCGACCGGGCGCACCGTACCGCCGACCAGGAGAGGTCCCTGCCATCATGACTGTCATGCTCGACCGGACGGACCGGCCCGCCACGGGCGCCACGGCGAAGGTCGAGCACCTCGACCTCCTCGAAGCCCACGCCGTCTTCGTCATGCGCGAGGTGGCGGCCGAGTGCGAGCGGCCGGTCCTCCTCTTCTCGGGGGGCAAGGACTCGGCCGTGCTGCTCCGCCTGGCCGAGAAGGCGTTCCGCCCGGGTCGGTTCCCCTTCCCCGTCCTCCACGTCGACACCGGCCACAACTTCGCCGAGGTCATCGACTTCCGCGACCGGCGCGTCGCCGAGCTGGGCGAGCGCCTCGAGGTGGCCTCCGTGCAGTCCGCCATCGACGCCGGGCTGGTCGCCGACCCCGGCCCGGGAGGATCGCGCAACCGGCTCCAGACGGCCGCCCTCCTCGAGTCCGTCCGGGCCCACCGGTTCGACGCCTGCATCGGGGGAGCGCGCCGGGACGAGGACAAGGCGCGGGCGAAGGAGCGCATCCTCTCGTTCCGGGACGCCTTCGGTCAGTGGGACCCGAAGAACCAGCGCCCGGAGCTCTGGCAGCTCTATTCCGGGAAGGTGGCCGACGGCGAGCACCTGCGGGCGTTCCCGCTGTCCGACTGGACCGAGCTCGACGTCTGGCAGTACATCGCCCGCGAGCACCTCGAGCTCCCGTCGATCTACTACGCCCACCGCCGGACCGTGGTCGAGCGCGATGGCATGCTCCTCGCCGTCTCGGACTGGGTCCGCCCGGCCGACGGCGAGGTCGTCACCGACGAGGTCGTCCGGTTCCGCACCGTGGGCGACGCCACCTGCACCGGCGCCGTCCGCTCGAGCGCCACCACGGTGGCGGAGATCGTGGCGGAGGTCGCCGCCTCCCGGGTCTCCGAGCGCGGCGCCACCCGGGCCGACGACCGCTTCTCGGAGACGGCCATGGAGGACCGCAAGCGGGAGGGGTACTTCTGATGGTGGCGCTCTCCCCGCCGGACGCCGGGCCCGACGGAGCCGCCCCGGCCATGGACCTGCTGCGGTTCGCCGCCGTCGGATCGGTCGACGACGGCAAGTCCACCCTCATCGGCCGGCTCCTGCACGACACCAAGCAGCTCTTCGACGACCAGCTCGACGCCATCGGCCTCGCCTCCCGGCGCCGGGGGATCGACGGCGTCGACCTGTCGTTCGTCACCGACGGCCTCCGCGCCGAGCGGGAGCAGGGCATCACCATCGACGTCGCCTACCGGTACGCGGCCACGCCGACGCGCAAGTTCATCATCGCCGACTGCCCCGGGCACGTGGAGTACACCCGCAACATGGCCACCGGCGCCTCGACGGCCGACCTGGCCCTGGTGGTGGTGGACGCATCGCAGGGGATGCGGGAGCAGACGCGCCGCCACGTCTGCATCGCCGCCCTGCTCGGCGTACGCCAGTTGGTGGTGGCGGCCAACAAGATGGATCTCGCCGGCTGGGACGAGGCCGCCTTCGCCGGCGTCGACACCGAGATCCGGGGACTGGCCCGGCGCCTTGGTGTCGCGTCCTGCACGGTGGTGCCCGTGTCCGCCCTTCACGGCGACAACGTGGCCGCTCCGTCCGACGCGGCCCCCTGGTACACGGGGCCGACGGTGCTCCGGGCCCTCGAGGACGCGCCGGGCGGCGGGTGGGCGGGGGCCCACGGGGGCACCGGCGCGGGGGCGCGCCTGCCAGTCCAGTGGGTGCTCCGCCAACCGGGAGGAGGCCGGACCTATGCCGGGATGGTCAACGGCGCCCCGCTGCGGATCGGCGACGAGGTGGTCGTCGTGCCGGCCGGCCGGCGGACGGTGGTCACGTCGCTGGCCACCGGCGACGGCACCGTCTCCGAGGCCGCGGTCGGGCTGTCGGTGGCGGTGGGCCTGGCCGACGACCTCGACGTCGGCCGGGGTGACCTGATCGCCACCGCCTCCGACGTGCCCGAGGTCGTCACCGAGCTCGACGCCACCGTGTGCTGGTTCGCCGAACGGCCCCTCGTCAGCGGGGCGCAGCTCCGCCTGAAGCACACCACCCGGGTGGTGCCGGGGCGCGTCACCGAGGTGTCGGGCCGGCTGGACGTGAACGACCTCGCCGTGGCCCCGGGCGGGGAGCTGGCCGAGAACGACATCGGCACGATCCGGCTGGCCAGCGCCACCGCGCTGGCCGTCGATCCCTACCGCCGCAACCGGATCACCGGCAGCTTCATCCTCATCGACCCCGTCACCAATGCCACGGTGGCAGCCGGCATGGTGGGGCTCCCCCACCTGGTGCCGGCCGGTGACGGCTGAGGGTCACCCGGTGGTCCAGGGAACCCCCCTCTACCCCGTCGCCCTGGCGGTGGCGGGCATGCCCTGCCTGGTGGTCGGAGGCGGGCCGGTCGCCGCCCGCAAGGTCGCCGGCCTGCGCTCGTGTGGTGCCGAGGTCACGGTGGTGGCGCCGTCGGTGGTGGCCGACCTCGTCGCCGGGCCGGGACTGACGGTCCATCTGCGCCCCTACCGCCGGGGGGAGGCCCGGGACTACCGCCTGGTGGTCACCGCCACCGGCGTGCCCGAGGTCGACCGGGCGGTGGCGACGGACGCTGAGGCCGGCGGGGTGTGGGTGAACAGCGCCGACGACATCGGCAACTGCACCTTCATCCTGCCGGCCGTCCACCGCGACGGGCCGGTGACCGTCGCCGTCTCCACCGCGGGTACGAGCCCGGCGCTCGCCGGGTGGCTGCGGGACCGGGTGGCTGCGGCGCTGGCGCCGACGGTCGGGACCCTGGCGCAGTTGCTGGCCGAAGCCCGGGCCGAGCTGCAGGCCGGCGGCGCCTCGACGGAGTCCGTCGCCTGGCGGCCCATCCTCGACGGACCCGTCCCCGCCCTGGTGGCCACCGGCGACACGGCCGGCGCCCGGCGGCAGCTCCGGGCCGAGCTGGGGCTGGCCGGCTGACCGGCGGCCCGTGCCGGCGGCCTCAGGGCTTGCCCACCATCAGCACGGCCGCCGTCACCACCAGCACGATCACCGCCGCCGAGGCCAGCGCGACCCGCAGGGCCGGGCTGCGGCGATCGGTGCCCGGTGCGGCAGGCTCCGCTACCAGCCGGGTGAGGGCCGCCTCGGCCGGCCACAGCACCGCCTCGCCCGCACCCACCGCCGCCGCCCACAGAGCGGCGCCGGCCTCCACCCACGTGTCGGAGAACGACCAGGTCCCGTGGCTCAGCGCCACCAGGACCACCCCGAGCACCGGGACCAGGTAGAGGGTCCGCCCGGCCACGTCGGGACCGGGCCGGAAGTAGCGGGCTGCGGCCGGAGGCGGTGACCCCGGGCCCCGGACGCGCCAGGCGGCCACGCCCGACGCCGCCGTGGCACCCAGCCCGACGAGGGCGGCCAGCACGTGGGCCAGGAGGAGCAGGTCGTAGGTGGCGCTCCGGTTGAAGGAAGCGCCCACGGCCGAGCCGAGCAGTCCGGTCATGCGGCCGCCGGGAGGGTGGCACACTGCCGGGCGGGACGGGTTGGCCGGCGGGCGGGACGGGTTGGCCGGCGGGCGGGACGGGTGCCGGTCGGGATCGGACGGGCGCCACCGCGGGCCCCCGGCCAGGTCCGGCGGGCGGGACGGGAGCCGGTCGGGATCGGGGCGGTCCGGTCGATGGCGGACACCGTACCCGCGGCCGGGCGGGTGCCCGGCGCGCCGGTGACCACCGCCGTGCTCCGGTGTTGCTACTTTGGGAAGACCACGTTGGTGCGGCCGGAGGCCCGGCACACCGCGGTCCCGCCCTCAGGAACCGGCCGGAGCAGGTCGATGAGAGAGGTTGGGACGCCGGGAACGGAGCCGGCGCAGCCGAAGGAGCAGACGGACCGCACATGAACCAGTTGCGCCTCGACCCGATGACCGGACGGTGGGTGGTGGTCAGCACCGACCGGGCGCAACGCCCGCGTGCGTTCACCCCGCGGACGGCTCCCATCCAGGCGGACACCGACCGACCGTGCCCCTTCTGCCCGGGGCACGAGGAGGACACACCCCCGGCCCTCGAGACCTACGGCCCCGAGGGGCACTGGCTGGTACGGGTCGTCCCCAACCTCTACCCGGCCTTCGAGGGTGACGACCCGTTCGTCGTCGAGAACCGGGGGCCCGTCTTCACCCAGGCCTCGGCGGGCGGTATCCACGAGGTCCTCATCCTCTCGCCCGACCACACCGACTCGTGGTCCATGCTGTCGGAGGAGCAGACCAGCCTGGTCATGGCGGCCATCCGGGACCGGATCGAGCAGCACGCCAGCGTCTCCGGGCTGCGCTACACCCAGGTCATCGTGAACGCCGGGCGCGAGGCGGGTGCCTCCCTCGAGCACCCCCACGCCCAGCTCCTCGGGATGTCGTTCGTCCCCCGGGAGCTGGTCGAGGAGCAGGCGGGGTTCGCCCGGTTCGCCGGCCGGTGCCTCCTGTGCACCACCGTCGACGCCGAGGAGGACGTGGACCACCGGGTGGTCTACGCCGACGAACGCGTCCTCGTCATCAGCCCGTTCTGGAGCGGCGCCCCCTACGAGATGCTCGTCGTCCCCCGGGACCACAATCCCCACCTCCACCACAGTCCCGACGCCGACCTGTCCGCCGTGGGCCGGGCCATCCGCTTCGCCCTCGGCCGCCTCCGCGAGGTGGTGGGCGACGTGGCCTACAACCTCGTCATCCACTCGGCCCCCTACCGGGCCCCCGAGCCGTACCACTGGCACGTCCACCTGGTGCCCAAGCTGACCACGGTGGCCGGGTTCGAGCTCGGGACCGGCGTGCTCATCAACATCGTCAACCCCGAGCAGGCGACCGAGGAGCTCTGCCTGCGGGTACCGGCGACCGTCGAGCTCTGACCGTCGAGCTCTGACCGTCGAGCCGGCGCCGGGTCGGCGCGGGCCGCGGTGCCGCCCGGGCGGGGGTCAGTCCGGGCGCGGCGGTCAGCCCAGGTAGGAGCCGGCCACGTCGTCCAGCAGGTGGCGGTCGACCGTCTTCGGCTTGCCTGCCGCCTCGCCGAGCGGGAGGCGCTCGATCTGACCGGCGACCAGCGCCACCATCACCCCCGAGTCGCCGTCGTGCAGGGCGGCCAGGGCCTCGGCGCCGAACCGGGTGGCCAGCACACGGTCGTAGGCCGTCGGTGTCCCGCCCCGCTGGATGTGGCCGAGCACGGTGGCGCGGGTCTCGAAACCGGTGCGGCGCTCGATCTCGAAGGCGAGGAAGTTGCCGATGCCGCCCAGGCGGGCATGGCCGAACTGGTCGGTGCCGGAGGCCGGTGAGCGGGCGGCCCGGGCCGCCTCGAGGTCGTCGCCCTCCTCGGGGAGGGCGCCCTCGGCCACCACCACGGTGGAGAAGTACCGACCCCGCAGGTGCCGACGGCGGAGGCGCTCGCACACCGCGTCGATCGAGAAGGGGACCTCGGGAACCAGGATCTCGGCCGCCCCGCCGGCGATCCCCGCATGGGTGGCGATGTGGCCGACGTTCCGACCCATCACCTCGCACACCATCACCCGGTGGTGCGACTCCGCCGTAGTCTGCAACCGGTCGATGGCGTCGGTGGCGATCTGGACGGCGGTGTCGAACCCGAACGTCACCTCGGTCCCCGGCAGGTCGTTGTCGATCGTCTTCGGCACCCCCACGACGGCCAGTCCCCGGTCGGCCAGGCCGGCGGCCACTCCCAGGGTGTCGTCACCGCCGATGGCCACCACCGCGTCGAGCGACAGCCCCTCGACCGTGGCCATGACCCGCTCGGGGCCGTCGGGCACGGCGAACGGGTTGGTCCGCGACGAGCCGAGGATCGTCCCGCCCCGGGCCAGGATCCCCCGGCACCGGTCCGGGTCGAGCTCCACCGTCCGGCCCTCGAGGGCGCCCAGCCAGCCGTCGAGGAACCCGACGCACCGGTCGCCGTAGCGCACGTCGCCGGCCACCACCACCGCCCGGATCACCGCGTTCAGGCCCGGGCAGTCACCCCCGCCGGTCAGCAGTCCGATGCGCACGCTCCTGATCGTACCGGGCAGGCACCCCGGGGCGGGAGGGCCGAACGGCCCGGCTCACGCGTGCAGGGCCAGCTTGGCCGCGGTGCGTTCGAGCTCGAACGCGGCAGCCAGGTTGCGGGCCAGCCCCGTCGCCGGCGGGACGAGGCCCCGGATCCCCGGCGTCGCCAGGTAGCCGGACAGGAACGCCCGCCGGTTGCGCGACTCCCAGGCACGGGCCAGCGCGGACAGGCCCAGCCGGCCGGACGGGTCCCGTTCGGCCGCCGCCGTGTCGGCGACGTGCCGGAACGACCACAGCATGTCGGCGACGTCGGCCAGCGGCGACCGGTAGACGGGTCCGGCCCCTTCGGCGCCGGCGTGCATCCCCGGCGGCACGGTCCCGGCGCCGAACACCGGCGTGCCGCCGGGCGAGAAGTCGAAGACGAACCACCCGAGGTCGGTCCGCTCCACCCGCCCCAGGTGGAAGTCGCCGTGGGTGCGGATGGCCGGGCACGGCACCGACATCGACCGCAGTGCGGCCAGCAGGTCGGCCACTTCGGCGTCGGCCAGCAACTCGGGTGCGACCCGCTGCACCGAGCGCTCGACGGCGCCCACCCAGGCCACCACGTCGCCGGGGCGGCGTCCGTAGGCCTGGTCCAACCCCAGGTGCATGCGTGCCGCCATCGTCCCCAGGCGGCGGGCCTCGGGACCGAAGTCCGCCCCCGCCCGTTCGGGCGGACCGTCCGACGCGTAGAGGTCGCGCAGCGAGGTGAGGGCGAGCGCCCAACCGCCGGCCGCCCCCGGCTCGTAGTCGCGGACCACCCCCAGGTCCCACCCGCCCCGCCGCCACCGGGCGATGGGCGCGGCCACGTGGTTGAAGCCGACCTCGTCGAGGGCAAGGTACATCTCGAGGCCCGGGTGGGGGGCCGGTTCGGCGGGGAGGCGTCCGTAGACGGCCAGGGCGATCCGGTCGTCGAAGGCGATGGCCGTCGACTCGTCGCTCATCCACGCCCGCCGGACCCGCTCCACGTCGCCCTGCTGGCCGGCCACCGCGCCGAGCAACGCCAGGCAGTACTGGGCGTCGCCCAGGGCATCGGACAGGACGCCCAGGCCGTCGTCCAGGTCGAGGAGGCCCACCGGCGCCTCGTCGGCGTCGGGCAGCGGGAAGGTCTCGGCCCCCGGCGCCCGCAGCCCCAGCAGGGCATGGACGGTCCTCGGACCGAGGTCGGCGACCACGCTGACCACGCCGGGGCGCCCGGGCACGACGACGTCGGCCACCCGCACGGCCACGTCGCCGGCCAGCACCGTCGAGCCCGACGGCACCGGTGCCGCGGGTTCGCCCACCGTCCCCGGCGCGGCGGCCAGGTCGATGGCGGGCACGGCCGGCGGGGCGGGGATCCCCTGGGGCAGCATCGGGAACAGCCACTCGGGGTGCCGGGCCGCCATGGCCGCCACCGCCTCGGCCAGCGCCGGATAGGCGTGCTCGGGGAGCGGGCGCCCGGCCGTCTCCACCGTCCGCACCGGGCTCACGGCGCCGCTCCGTCCGGCTGGATGGCCGGAGGCCCGTCGGCCAGGAGCGGCGCCGGCTCGGTCAGCTCGAACCACCAGAACCCGTAGGGGGCGAGGGTCACCGGGTACGGGTCGTTCCCCACGAGGGGAAACGGTACCCGTCCGACCAGTTCGACCGGCTGACGGGCCGTCCACGGTCCCAGGTACAGGTCGGCCGGCTGCCCGAACCTGGACAGGTTGTGGACGCACAGCATCGACGTGCCCTCCGGCTCCCTGCTGGTGCGCACGTAGGCCAGCACCGACGGGTTGGAGCACGGCACCACCTCGAAGGCACCGGTCCCGAAGACGGGGAACTGCCGCCGCAGGTGGAGCATGCGCCGGAGCCAGTGCAGGAACGAGCTGGGGTTCCGCTGCTGGGCCTCCACGTTGACGGCGGCGAAGCCGTAGACGGGGTCCATGAGCGGCGGCAGGTAGAGCTGGGCGAAGTCGGCGCGGGAGAAGCCGCCGTTGCGGTCGGGCGTCCACTGCATCGGCGTGCGCACCGAGTCCCGGTCGCCCAGGTAGAGGTTGTCCCCCATCTGCACCTCGTCGCCGTAGTAGACGACGGGGCTGCCGGGGAGCGACAGGAGCAGCGAGTAGAGGAGCTCGGTGAGGCGGCGGTCCCGGTCGAGCAGCGGGGCCAGCCGCCGCCCGATCCCCATGTGCCGCTTCATCCGCGGGTCCTTGGCGTACTCGGCGAAGAGGTAGTCGCGCTCCTCCTCGGACACCATCTCGAGGGTCAGCTCGTCGTGGTTGCGCAGGAAGATCGCCCACTGTGCACCTTCGGGGGCGTCGGGCGTCTGGGCCAGGATCTCGGTGATCGGGTACCGCTGCTCCCGGCGGACGGCCATGAACAGGCGGGGCATGAGGGGGAAGTGGAAGCACAGGTGGCACTCGTCGCCGTCGCCGAAGTAGTCGGCCACGTCGGCCGGCCAGCCGTTCGCCTCCGCCAGCAGGATCCGCCCCGGGTACTCGTCGTCGATCACACCCCGGAGCCGGCGGATGAAGGCGTGGGTCTCGGGGAGGTTCTCCCCGCTGGTGCCGTCGCGCTGGTAGAGGAACGGCACCGCGTCGAGCCGGAAGCCGTCGAGCCCGAGGTCGAGCCAGTAGCGCACGACGCCGAGCATGGCCTCGACCACCTCGGGGTTGTCGTAGTTGAGGTCGGGCTGGTGGGAGTAGAAGCGGTGCCAGTAGTACTGCTCCCGGTTCGGGTCCCACGCCCAGTTGGACCGCTCGGTGTCGACGAAGACGACCCGGGCCTCGGGCCACCGCTGGTCGTCGTCGTTCCACACGTACCAGTCGGCCTTCGGGTTGTCCCTGCTCTGGCGGGACTCCTCGAACCAGGGGTGCGTGTCGCTGGTGTGGTTGATGACGAGGTCGGCGATGACCCGGATGCCTCGGCGGTGGGCTTCGACCAACAGGTCACGCAGGTCGTCCACCGTGCCGTAGTCGCGGTGCACGGAGCGGTAGTCGGCGATGTCGTAACCGCCGTCGCGCATCGGCGACGGGTAGAAGGGCAGGAGCCACAGGCAGTCGACACCCAGCCACTGGAGGTAGTCGAGCTTGGCGACGAGGCCGCGCAGGTCGCCGATGCCGTCGTCGTCCGAGTCGAAGAACCCGCGGACGAACACCTCGTAGAAGACGGCCCGCTGGAACCAGCCCGGGTCGTCCTCGGCGGGCGGCAGGGGCACGCCGACCGGCGTCGGGGTCACCGCCGGCGCCGGCACACCGGGCGACCGCAGCAGGGACGGCTCGGCGGTCGAGCTCATCGTCCCCCCCAGCTGCCCGAACCGGCCACGTCCACGACCGGAGGGTACCCGACGGGAGCGGCCGGGCTGGACGGCGACCGGACCACCCACCCACCGGCCGGCGGGGCGGAGCCGGTGGGGGTCGGACGGCCGGAGCCCCGGTGGGTCGGCCCCGCCTCAGGCGCCGGGCGACCCCGGTGCGTCCCCGTCCCCGGGCGTGCCGGCGGGCTCCAGGCCGCCGAGGAGCCGGTCGGCCGCTTCGTAGGGGTCGATCTCGTGGGCGACGAGACGGGACGTGATCGCCGAGTAGTCGGCCTGCTGCTGCAGCTCCCCCACCCGGTCGGCGACGCGGGCGGCCAGGACCCGGTCGAACTCCCGTTCGAGCCGCTCCCGCCGGAGCTCGTCGAGGAGCCCGCGCTCGCGCAGGTGGTCCCGGTGGGCGCCGAGCGCGTCCCACAGCGCCCCGACACCCTCGCCCGCGGCGGCGACGGTCTCGATGATGGGCGGTCGCCACTCGCCGAGCGACGTCAGGTCGAGCATGAGCTCCAGGTCCCGCCGGGCCTCACGTGTCCCGGGACGGTCGGCCTTGTTGATCACGAACAGGTCGGCGATCTCGAGGAGCCCCGCCTTGTTGGCCTGGATGCCGTCCCCCCACCCGGGGTTGACCACGACGACGGTGGTGTCGGCGGCCGACGCCACCTCGACCTCGACCTGCCCGACGCCGACCGTCTCCACCAGGACCAGCGGCGTGCCGGCGGCGGCGAGGACGCGTACCGCGTCGGGCACGGCCAGGGTCAGGCCGCCCAGGTGCCCGCGGGTCGCCATCGAGCGGATGAAGACCCCGTCGTCGAGGGCGTGGCTCTGCATCCGCACCCGGTCGCCCAGGATGGCCCCGCCGGTGAAGGGCGACGAGGGGTCGACGGCCAGCACCGCCACCGACGCCGCCGCGCCGTCGGCCGGGGGCGGGCCCTGGCCGTCGGTGTCCGGCCACGGGCGGGCCCGCGCCTCGGCGATCAGGCGGTCGGTCAGGGTCGACTTGCCGGCGCCGGGGGCGCCGGTGATGCCGATGGTGTAGGCGGTGGCTCCCGAACGGTAGGCGATCCCGGCCACGGCCCGCGATGCCGGTCCACCCCGCTCCACCAGTGACAGCAGGCGTGCCAGCGCCACCCGGTCCCCGGTACGGGCGGCGGCGAACAGCTCGTCGGGCGCGGCGTTCCGGGGTCTGGACATCGGACCGAGAGCGTAGTGCGGCCCGGTCAGGCGGTCCGGCGGACCGAGGCGCCGAGACCGGCGAGCCGGTCGGCGAAGGCCTCGTAGCCGCGGTCCACGTGGTGGGCGCCCGCCACCACCGTCTCGCCGTCGGCCACCAGGCCGGCCAGCACCAGCGCCGCACCGGCACGGATGTCGGGGGCGCGCACCGGGGCGCCGGACAGGCGAGGCACCCCCCGGACGACAGCGTGGTGGCCCTCGGTGCGGATGTCGGCGCCCATCCGCCGCAGCTCGTCGACGTACCGGAACCGCCCGGAGAAGAGGTTCTCCGTCACGATCCCCACACCGTCGGCCACCGTGAGCATGGTGACCACCAGCGGCTTGTAGTCGGTGGCCACGCCCGGGTAGGGAAGGGTGGCGACGTCGACGGCCGACAGGCGGGCCTGCGGATCGCGGGCCGCCCGCAGGCCGTCCGGACCGAGCTCCACCGACAGCCCGGTGGACGCCAACTTGCGGACCAGCATCTCCATGTGGTCGGGCCGGGCGTCCTCCACCACGACCTCGCCGCCGGCCAGGCCGGCCGCGGCCAGGTAGGTCGCGGCCACCACCCGGTCGGGGATGACCGTGTGGTCGGCCGGGTGCAGCGACGCCACGCCCTCGATCTCGATGGTGGAGGTCCCCGCGCCGCGGATCCGCGCCCCCATGGCGCACAGGAAGTCGGCGAGGTCCCGCACCTCGGGCTCCCGGGCGGCGTTCTCGACCACCGTCGTCCCCTTGGCCAGCACCGCCGCCATCAGCACGTTGTCGGTGGCGGTGTGGCTCGGGTAGTCGAGGACGATCCGGGTGCCGACCAGGCGGGGCCGGCCGGCCACGGTGGCCTGCACCGAGCCCTCGACGTCGCCGTGGGCGGCGGTGAACGTCGTGCCCATGGCCGACAAGGCCGCCAGGTGCATGTCGATGGGCCGGTGGCCGAAGTCGTCGCCGCCCGGCATCGACACCTTCGCCCGGCCCATCCGGGCCAGCAGGGGCCCGAGGACGACGATCGAGGCCCGCATCTTCTCCACCAGGGCGTAGGGCGCCTCGGGCACGAGCTCGGCCGGCGTGTCGATCACCAGCTGGTGACCGCCCCGGCGGTGGACGGTCACCCCCATCGCCCCCAGCACCTCGGCCATGATGGCCACGTCGGTGATGTCGGGGACGTTGGTCAGGACGAACCGCCCCTCGGCCAGCAGGCAGGCGGCCATCAGCTTGAGGACGGCGTTCTTGGCGCCGCCCGCCGTCACCGTGCCCGACAGCGGCGCACCCGGCGCGACGACGAAGGTGCCGCCCCCGTCGGCTCCGCTGGGGTCGGTCGGCGGGACGGGCTCCACCCGACCAGTATGGACCGCCCCCACCACCCCGCCGCGCAACCGGGGCGGCCCGGCACCCTCGGTGCAGGCGCCCAGGTCGGCCCGCGCCGGTACCGGTCCTGGCGGCCACCCACGGTGACCGGCACCGACCGGGGCCGGCGGGAACAACTATCGTCGGCCCGGTGAGCACGACGTCGCAGGCACCCGACCGCAACCTGGCCATGGAGCTCGTCCGGGTCACCGAGGCGGCGGCCCTGGCCGCCTCCCGCTGGGTCGGTCGGGGCGACAAGGACGGCGCCGACGGCGCCGCCGTCGAGGCGATGCGGGTCGTCCTCTCGTCGGTGGCGATGGACGGCGTCGTCGTCATCGGCGAAGGGGAGAAGGACCACGCCCCCATGCTGTTCAACGGGGAGCGCATCGGCGACGGCTCACCCCCGGCGACGGACATCGCCGTCGACCCGATCGACGGCACGACGCCGACGGCCATGGGCCGGGGCGGGGCGCTGGCCGTCATCGCCGTCTCCGAACGGGGCACGATGTTCAACCCCGGGCCGTGCGTCTACATGGAGAAGCTGGCCGTCGGCCGGCGGGCCGCCGGGTTGGTGGACATCACCCGGCCGGTGACCGAGAACCTCCAGGCGGTGGCCAAGGCGAAGGGGACGTCGGTGCGCGACGTCACCGCCATCGTGCTCGACCGGCCGCGGCACGCCGACATCATCGCCGAGATCCGCGACGCCGGGGCCCGGATCCGGCTCATCACCGACGGCGACGTGGCCGCCGCCATCGCCACCGCCTGGCCCGAGTCGGGCGTGGACATCCTCTTCGGCGTGGGCGGCACGCCCGAGGGGGTCATCGCCGCCGCCGCCCTGAAGAGCATGGGTGGCGAGATCCAGGGGCGCCTGTGGCCCCGTGACGAGACCGAACGGCAGGCGGCGCTCGGCGCCGGCTACGACCTCGGTGCCGTGTTGACGACCGACACCCTGGTGGACGGGGACAACTGCTTCTTCGCGGCGACCGGGGTCACCGACGGCGAGCTGCTGCACGGGGTGCGCTACGACCAGTTCGGCGCCTCCACGCAGTCACTCGTCATGCGGTCCCGCTCCGGCACGGTCCGCCTGGTGGACGCCCACCACAAGCTGGAGAAGCTGGCCGAGTTCAGCTCGGTCTCCTTCACCTGAGCCCGGCCACCCGGACCCGGTGGGCGGTCCGGCCACCGGAGCCGGCGGGCCGGGGGACGATCAGGCGTGCTCGGTGACGCCGGCCACCTCGAGGCGGACGCGCGCCCGCTCGACGGCCGCCTGCGCGTCGACGAGCTCGGGATCGACACCCGCCTCGCCGTCGGCCCCGTGGGGGGCGCCACCGGCCGGGCCGCCGAGCTCGGCCACCCGGGCTTCGGCGCCGGCCAGGGCGGCCTGGGCGCGGGGCACGTCGATCTCGTCGGCCGGCTCGGCCACCGGTGACAGGATCGTCACCCGGGTGCCGTCGTCGACGACGCCTTTCTCCACCTGGACGAAGCCGCCGTGCACGGCGAAGGTGCGCTCGGTGCCCTCGTCGCCGGTGATCCGCACCGCCCCGGGGACGATCGCCCCCACCAGGGGGGTGTGGCCGTCGAGGAAGGTGGCGTCACCGTCGGCCGTCCGCAGGACGACCTGGGTCGCCCGCGCCTCGACCAGGACCCGCTCGGGGGTGACCAGGGTGACCGCGTACCCCTGCTCCTCAGCCACGGCCGCCTCCTCGCCGTCCCGGCCCGGGCCCGGTCACTGGTTCTCCAAGGTGTGGGCCTTGGCCAGCGCGGCCTCGGCACCGCCGACGTTCAGGAACGCCTGCTCGGGGACGTCGTCGAGGTCCCCGTTCACCAGTGCCTCGAACGACTCCACCGTCTCCTCGATGGGCACGGTGACCCCCTTCAGGCCGGTGAAGACCTCGCCCACGTTGAACGGCTGGGAGAGGAACCGCTGGATCTTGCGGGCACGGGCCACGGTGACCCGGTCCTCCTCGGACAGCTCGTCGAGGCCGAGGATGGCGATGATGTCCTGGAGCTCCTTGTAGCGCTGCAGAACGCCCTGGACCCGGCGGGCCACCGTGTAGTGGCGCTCGCCCACGATCTCGGGGGCGAGGATGTTCGACGTCGAGGACAGCGGGTCCACCGCCGGGTAGATGCCGAGCGAGGCGATGTCGCGCGACAGCTCGGTGGTGGCGTCGAGGTGGGTGAACGTGGTGAACGGGGCCGGGTCCGTGTAGTCGTCGGCGGGCACGTAGACGGCCTGCAGCGAGGTGATCGAACGCCCCCGGGTCGAGGTGATGCGCTCCTGGAGCTCGCCCATCTCGTCGGCGAGTGTGGGCTGGTAGCCGACGGCCGACGGCATGCGCCCGAGGAGGGTGGAGACCTCGGAGCCGGCCTGGACGAAGCGGAAGATGTTGTCGACGAAGAGGAGCACGTCCTGGTTCTTCACGTCCCGGAAGTACTCGGCCATGGTGAGCGCGGCCAGGGCCACCCGCAGGCGCACCCCGGGGGGCTCGTCCATCTGCCCGTAGACGAGCGCGGCCTTCTCGATGACGCCCGACTCCTGCATCTCGAGCCACAGGTCGGTTCCCTCGCGCGTCCGCTCGCCCACCCCGGCGAACACGGACACACCGCCGTGGTTGAGGGCGACGCGGTTGATCATCTCCTGGATGAGGACGGTCTTGCCCACGCCGGCCCCGCCGAACAGGCCGATCTTGCCACCCTGCACGTAGGGCTCGAGCAGGTCGATGACCTTGATGCCCGTCTCGAACATGACGGCACGGGGCTCCAGGGTGTCGAACGCTGGTGCGTCACGGTGGATCTCCCAGTGGTCCTCCGCCTCGCCGATCGAGTCGGTGTCGAGGGGTAGGCCCAGCACGTTGAACACGTGACCGAGCACGGCGTCGCCCACCGGGACCTGGAGGCCGTGGCCCAGGTTGCGCACCGGGGCGCCGCGCACGAGGCCGTCGGTCGGCTTCAGGCAGATGCAGCGCACCCGGCCGTCGCCGATCTGCTGGGCCACCTCGGCGGTGACGGTGGTCGTCTTCCCGTCGAGCTCGATGTCCACCTCGAGGGCGGTGTTGATCTCGGGGAGGGCGTGGGGCGGGAACTCCACGTCGATGACCGGACCGGCGATGGCCACGACCCGGCCGTGCAGCAGCGGGGCGGTGGGGGTGGCGGTGGGCTCGGGGGCGGTGGTCGTCATGATCGTCGTGCTCCTGTGGCTTGCGTGGTCGTCGGTGCGGTCCGGCTCGGTGCGGTGGTCTCGGGCGGGGTCATCTCGGGCGGGGTCACGCCTCGAGTGCGATGGCCAGGCCGGCGTCCTCGCCGGCGGCGGCGGCCCGCAGGGCCTCGGCGCCACCGACGATCTCCATGATCTCGGTGGTGATGGTGTCCTGGCGGGCCCGGTTCATGATCCGGGAGTACTTCTTGATGAGCTCTTCGGCGTTCTCCGAGGCGGCGGCCATGGCCCGCTGGCGGGCGGTCACCTCGGAGGCGGACGCCTCGAGCAGCGCGCCGAAGATCTCGGTCTCGGCGGCCACCGGCGCCAGGGTCTCGAGCAGGGTGGCGGCGTCGGGCTCGAACTCCGTGTAGCCGGCCCGCACCTCCTCTCCCGTTCCCGGTCCGGCCTCGCCGCCGGCCGCAGCACGGGGGTCGACCAGCGGCAGGAGCTGGCGGGCCTCGACGACCTGCGAGCCGGCCGAGAGGAACCGGGTGGAGACCAGCCGGACCCGGTCGACCTCGCCGGCCACGAACGGCGCCACCGCCATGGTGGCCACGGCGCGGGCGTCGACGAACGTCGGCTTCTCGCTGATGCCGGTGAACGAGCGCTCCACCGGCTGGCGGCGGAAGTTGAAGTAGTTCTGGGCCTTCTTGCCCACGGTGACGAGGCGCTGCTCGACCCCGGTGGCCCTGCCCTCGGCCAGCAGCCGCTCGGCGGCCCGCAGGACCGAGGTGTTGTAGCCGCCGCACAGGCCGCGGTCGGCCACGATCACCACCACCAGCTCGCGGGCGACCTGCTCCGGTTCGCCCAGCAGCCGCCCGGCGGCGGTGGGGTCGCCGACGGCCGTCTCGAGGACGACCCGGGCCATGCCGTCGCGGTAGGGCCGCGAGGCGGCGATCCGGCCCTGGGCCTTGACGATCTGCGAGGCGGCGATGAGCTCCATCGCCTTGGTGATCTTCTTCGTCGACTGGATGCTCCGGATCCTGCGACGGAGCAGCCGTTCCTTGCCGCCTGCCATGGGTCAGTCCTGCCCGGTGTCGAAGCTCTCGGTGAACGCGGCCATCGCCTTCTCCAGGGCATCGCCCTCGGGGAGCCTGCCCGTCGACCGGATGGTCTCGAGCAGGTCGGCGTGGTTGGCCCGGAAGTGCTCCCGCAGCTCCCCTTCGTAGCGCTGGACCTCGGACACCGGCACCGAGTCGACGTAGCCGCGCGACCCGGCGAAGATGACGATGACCTGTTCCTCCACCGGCACCGGGGCGTTCAGCCCCTGCTTCAGCAGCTCGGTCAGGCGGTAGCCGCGGTCCAGCTGGGCCTGGGACACCTTGTCCAGCTCGGAGCCGAAGGTGGCGAACGCCTCCAGCTCGCGGAACTGCGCCAGGTCCAGCTTCAGGGTGCCGGACACCTCCTTCATGGCCTTGATCTGGGCCGAGCTCCCGACCCGGCTCACGGAGATGCCCACGTTGATGGCGGGCCGGATGCCGGCGTAGAAGAGCTCGCTCTCCAGGAACACCTGGCCGTCGGTGATGGAGATCACGTTGGTCGGGATGTAGGCGGAGACGTCGTTGGCCTTCGTCTCGATGATCGGGAGGGCGGTGAGCGAACCGCCGCCCCGGGCGTCGGACAGCTTGGCCGCCCGCTCGAGGAGGCGGCTGTGGAGGTAGAAGACGTCGCCGGGGTACGCCTCGCGCCCCGGTGGCCGGCGCAGCAGCAGCGACAGCTGCCGGTAGGCCTCGGCCTGCTTGGAGAGGTCGTCGTAGACGATGAGGGCGTGCTCGCCGTTCTCCATCCAGTGCTGGCCGATGGCGCACCCGGCGTAGGGGGCCAGGTACTTGAACGGTGCCGGGTCGGACGCCGATGCCAGCACCACCACCGTGTACTCCATGGCGCCGTGGGCGGCGAGGGTGGCCACCGTCTGCGAGACGGACGATCCCTTCAGGCCGATGGCGACGTAGATGCACTTCACGCCCTGGCCCCGCTGGTTGATAATCGTGTCGATGGCCACCGTGGTCTTGCCCGTCTTGCGGTCGCCGATGATCAGCTCCCGCTGCCCCCGGCCGATGGGGGTCATGGAGTCGATGGCCTTGATGCCCGTCTGCAGCGGTTCGCCGACCGGCTGGCGGTCGACGATGCCGGGCGCCTGGACCTCCATGCGGCGGCTGTGCTCGGTGACCACCGGGCCCTTGCCGTCGATCGGCTCGCCCAGGGCGTTCACCACCCGGCCGAGCAGGGCGTCGCCCACCGGCATGGAGAGGATGTTGCCCGTCGCCCGGACCAGCTGCTCCTCCTCCAGGTGGGTGTCGTCGCCCAGGATGACGGCGCCGATCGAGTCCTCGTCCAGGTTGAGGGCGAGACCCACGGTCCCGTCTTCGAACTCGAGGATCTCGTTCACGGCCGCACCGGGCAGCCCGGTCACCCGGGCGATGCCGTCGCCGACCTCGACGATCCGGCCGACCTGCTCGGCCCCG
Organism: Actinomycetes bacterium; assembly: GCA_021799615.1. Classification (GTDB taxonomy): domain Bacteria; phylum Actinomycetota; class Acidimicrobiia; order Acidimicrobiales; family RAAP-2; genus JAJZDI01. The sequence goes on along the minus strand of JAJZAC010000014.1, from coordinate 16,781 downwards.
ACCTCGGGCGTGTACTCCTCGACGTGGCGGCGCAGGGCCGCGGTGATCTCGTCGGCGGAGATGGTCAGCTCTGCCATCAGTCCTCTTCCCTTTCGTGCGGGACGAACGTCGACGCCTGGGTGGCGAGGACGTGCTCTCTCAGCTCTTCGATCCGGTGACGGGCGCTCCCGTCGATGAACAGGTCGCCCACCTCCACCACCACGCCGGCCAGCAGCGACGGCTCGGAGGTCACCTGGAGCTCCACCGGCGCGCCGGCCAGGCGGGTGAGCGCCTCCACCAGCGCCGACCGTCGTGCGTCGTCGATGCCGTCGGCGGTGCGGACCCGGGCCACCCGCCAGCCGCGGGCGCGGGCCACCTCCTCGACCAGCATGTCCAACGTGCCCACGATGTCGCGGGCCCGCCCGCCGCGGACCACGTAGCGGACCAGACGCCCGGTGGACGGCGAGGCCCGGTCGGCCAGCAGGTCGTCGACCACGCCCAGGCGGACGCCCACCGGCAGGTCCCGGTCACCCAGGGCCACCCGGAGCGCCCGGTGCGACTCGATCGTGCGGGCGAAGCGGAACAGCTCGTCCTCGACCTCCGACAGCTCCTCGGTGGGCACGTCGGCGAGCACCGCCGCCGCGTACCCGGCCACCCGCTGACGCGAGGCGAACAGGCCGAGGACGTCCTCGGCCGTGGGATGGGCGACCCGCTCCTCGGCGTGCTCGGCCACCAGGCGCAACTGGGTGGCCAGCCAGTGCAGGGCGGCGGTGAGCTCGGCGGCGGGCAGCACCGACGACGCCCGCGCCACCAGGTCGGCCACCTCGGCACGCACCTTGCCGGCCAGCAGGTCGGCCAGCACGGCGCGGCGCGACGCCGCCGGCACCGAGATGTCCGAGAGGACCGTCATCAGGTCGGCGTGGTCCTCGATGGTCTCGGCGACCGCCTCCACCTCGGCGGCGGCGTCGGCCAGCACGCCCGCATCGGCCAACTGCTCGCCGACCGCGGCCAGGTACCCCTGGAGGGCTGGGTTCACCGGCCGGCACCCGGGGCGCCGGCCGCCGCCTCGCCGGCTTCGGCGCCGGCCCGGACCGCGGCCACCGCCTCGTCGATCAGGTCCTGGTGGTCGGAAGCCCGGATCTCCCGGCCGACGACACGCTCGGCGGCCGCCACCACGATGGCGCCCACCTGCGCGGTCACCTGCTCGACCGCCGCCTGGCGGGCCACCGCCACCTCGGCGTCGGCCGCCTGGACGATCCGCTCGTACTCGGCCTGGGCACGGGTCTGGGCCGCCGTGGTCACCTGGTCGGCCGTCCGGTTGGCCTGGTCGACGATCTCGCGGGCCTGGCGGCGTGCGGCGTCGAGCACCGAGCGCCGCTCGGCGTCGGCCGCGTCGGCGTCGGCCTTTGCCGCGTCGGCCGCGGCCAGCTCCGAGCGGATCTGCTCCTGGCGCTCGGTCATCATCGAGTCGAGGATGGGCAGCACCCACTTGGCGATGACGCCGAGCACGATCAGGAAGGCGATCAGCTCGACGATGAGCGTCCCATTCGGGACGAGGAAGTTGCTGGTGGCGATGGTCATGCGCGGGTTCCTCGCAGGATCGGTCTCACGGGTCGGTGCACGGTGCCCGGTCTCGGGTTCCGCCGTCTCCTACTTCTTGTAGAGGGAGAAGACGAAGAGCGCGGTGAAGGCCAGGTTGATGAAGTACATGGCCTCCACCAGACCGACGGTGAGGAACATGATGGTGAACAGGCGGCCCTGGGCCTCGGGCTGGCGGGCCACGCCGGCGATCGTCTGGCTGCCGGCCAGGCCGTCGCCCACGCCGGCACCGACGGCGCCGCCGCCGAGGGCCAGACCGCCTCCGACCATGGCGCCGGCCAGCTTCACGGCGTTTGCCATTGCATCGGTGCTTGCCATGTTGGTCCTTCTCCTTTGTCTGTTCGCGGGTGCGAGGTGTCGGTGGGTACGGCGATCAGTGGACGTCGCTCATGGCGACGTCGAAGTACAGGATGGTGAGGAGGGCGAAGATGAACGCCTGGATGACGCCGATGAGGACGTCGAAGAGCTTCCAGACCGGGTTGAAGACCAGGGCGAGGATGCCGCCGACCGGGATGACGCCGATCTTCCAGACCACGAGGTAGGCGAGCAGCGACAGCATGAGCCCGCCGGAGAGCAGGTTGCCGAAGAGCCGGAGGGCGAGGGTGATCGGCTTGGCGATCTCCTCGACCACGTTGATGAACAGGTTGGCCGGCATCAGCCAGATGGGGAACGGCTGGGTCAGGTAGTGCTTGACGTAACCGCCGATGCCGCGGGAGCGGATGGAGGCGACGTGCACCAGCACGATGACGAAGAGGGCCATGGCCAGCGGCAGGTTGATGTCGGCCGTGGGCGGGATGAGGAAGTCGTAGGTGGCGCCCAGCCCCAGCACACCGAAGAGGTTGCAGACGAGGATGAAGACGAAGAGGGTGAGGGCCAGGGGCACGATCCGCCTGCCCCGGGGGCCGATGGACCCCTCGATCTGGGTCCGCACCGCGGTGACCGCCGTCTCCCACGCCAGCTGGAACTTGCCGGGGACGCCGCTCGTCGCCCGCCGGCGCAGCAGCAGCCCGAGGAGGATGGTGACGGCGCCGGCCGCCACCGTGGCCCAGACGGTGTCCATGTTGAGCTGGAGCCCGCCCACCGTGCGCTGGATGTGGTCGCCGACCGAGATGTCGGCCAGCATCGACGTCGCCGGCGGGTGGGCGGCGGAGAGGACGGCTCCCATCGGTCAGGCGCTCCTTCGGGACGGGTCGGTCGGTGCGGGAACGGTGCCGCCGGTGTCGACGGCGTCGGCGTCGATGACCGGCGCCTCGGCCGGGTCGACCATCGGGCCGAACTTCGTCATGGCCCGGGCCACGTTGGCGAGCAGCATGATCTGGAACAGGGCCACACCGCCCAGGACCCCGAAGCCCAGGGGGGCCGACAGGAAGAACAGCCCGAAGGCCACGACCGTCACCACGCCCATCCGGAACAGGGTGTTCATGGCGATGGGACGCTTGGTGTTCTCGCCCCCGGCCGCGCTGACCTTGATCACGGCCGCCCCGGCCATGTGGAAGTTGAGGGTGCCGAGACCGATCCCCACGGCGCCGCCGAGGCCGAGGAGCCAGTGGCCGAGGCCGAAGCCGGCGACGAGGGCGGCTACGCCGAGGACGAGGGCGGCCGTCGTCGTGCGGCGGGCGACGGTCCCGAGATCGGGCAGGGCGAAGTGGGCGAACACCGCCTCAGACCCCCGTGCCCGTCGGCGGCGTCACAGGTTGCGCCGGACCTTCGCCACGGTCAGCAGCACCGCACAGGCGATCCCGAAGGCCAGGCCGGCGAAGGTGAAGAGCGGCGAGGTGCCGAGCGTGGCGTCGAGCAGGTACCCGCCCCCGGCCGCCAGCACGATGCACAGGGCGACCCCCATGCCGAGGGCCAGGAAGTCGGAGACCCCCGGCCCCTCGGGCTCGGGCCGGTCCGGGTCCGGCGGCGGGCTCGCGCCGTCGCCCGTCATGGGGCGTCCGGGCCGCGGCGGTCGAGGTGGCGGGGAGGTGCGTCACGGGGAGGCTCCGGGCTCACGCAGCAGGCGAGATGGCCGCGCCCGGCTGCCGAACCGCCGGTGCGGCGCTGACGGCCCGGGCGCGGTTGCTGCGATTCACGGGCGACATCATCGCACCTGGGACACGCGGCGGCAAAACGGCGGAAACCGGCCGTTCACGGCCTGGCCGGGCGGCCGGGAGCGCCACCGTCACGCTCGGGCGCGCCGCGCCGGTCCGGCGGTCGGGGCCCTCACGCCGCGCCGGCCCCGGCGCCGGGACCCTCGTGCCGGACGATGTTCGCGACCGGTCCCCTCGGCACGTCCGGCTCGTCCGGCTCGTCCTCGTCCCGGCGGCGCAGCGACGGATGGAACAGGGTGAACAGCGCCACGGCCAGTGCCAGGGCGCCGAAGGGGATAAAGGCGTTCACGCTCGACACGTACAGCGGGAACAGGACGAACCCCGAGAGGACGGCCGTCCACGCCCACAGGATCAGCACGCTCCGGCGGTGGCCGTGGCCGAGGCGGAGCAGCCGGTGGTGCAGGTGGTTCTTGTCCGGGGTGGAGAAGCCCGTGCGGCTGGCCGTGCGCCGCACCAGGGCGAACGCCATGTCGACCAGGGGCACGCCGAGGATGAAGAAGGGGATGAACAGCGGAGCGAAGAAGAAGTAGGTCTCGCCGCTGCGGCCGCCGGTGGCACCGGCCGACCTCCCGCCGATCAGCATGGTGGCCGCGGCCATCAGCAACCCGATCAGCAGCGCTCCGGCGTCCCCCATGAAGATCCTGGCCGGATGGAAGTTGTGGGGGAGGAACCCGAGGCAGATCCCGCAGGTGATGACGGCGACCAGCGGCCCGAGGGTATCGGTGGGCAGGTTGCCGAAGTGCTGGAGGTGGAGCCCGTAGACGGCCAGGGCGCCCGAGGCGATGGCCACCACGCCGGCGGCCAGGCCGTCCAGACCGTCGATGAGGTTGACGGCGTTGGTGATGGCGATCACCCACACCGCCGTCAGTAGCGGGGTGACGTCGGGCGACAGGACGACGAACCCGGCCAGGGGCACCTTGAACTGGAACCAGGTCACCCCGAGGAAGTAGAGGATCGTGGCGGCGAGGACCTGGCCGGCCATCTTGGCCGGGGCCGACATGTCCCGCAGGTCGTCGATGACCCCCACCACGAAGATGGCCGCCGCGCCCAGCACCAGGCCCAGCGGCTCCGACGTCCCGGCGAACTGGCGGTCGAGGGCGGGGACGAAGGCGGCGAACGACACCGCCACCAGCAGCCCGAGGAACATGGCCACGCCCCCCGCCTCCGGCGTGACCTGCTGGTGCACCTTGCGGGCGTCGGGCTGGGCCACGTAGCCGACCCGGACGGCCAGTGCCCGGACCGGGTAGGTCAGCCCCCAGGTTGCCAGGGCGGCGACCGCCAGCACGACCACGTACCACCCGTAGGGGATGCCGGCGGACGACACGGGTGGGCCGGGGTCAGGTCCGGGTCAGCGCCGGGTACGGCGGGAACGCCGCGCACAGCTCGCGCACCTCGGCCCGCACCGCGGCCACGGTGGCTTCGTCGTCGCGCCCCCGCAGGGTGCGGCCGATCAGCGAGCCGATCCGCCGGAACTCGCCCGTCCCCATGCCGGCCGTGGTCTGGGCCGCCGACCCGAGGCGCAGCCCCGAGGTGACGAAGGCCGACCGGGGATCGTCGGGGATGGTGTTGCGGTTGCAGGTGATCCCGGCCCGGTCGAGGACCTCTTGGGCGACCTTGCCGGTGAGCTCGTCGTCGAACGCCCGCAGGTCCACCAGCACCTGGTGGTTCTCCGTGCCCCCCGATACCAGCCGGAACCCCTCGTCGACCAGCGCCGAGGCCAGGGCGGCGGCGTTCGACACCACCGCCGCCGCGTACTGGCGGAACTCGGGCCGGGCCGCCTCGCCGAAGGCGACGGCCTTCGCCGCCACCACGTGCTCCAGCGGTCCGCCCTGCAGCCCGGGGAACACGGCCGAGTCGATCGCCTTGGCATGTTCCTCGTTGCACAGGATGGCACCGCCCCGGGGGCCGCGCAGGGTCTTGTGGGTGGTGAAGGTGACCACGTCGGCCACCCCCACGGGCGAGGGGTGGACCCCGCCGGCGATGAGGCCGGCCGGGTGGGCCGCGTCGAAGAGGAAGCGGGCGCCCACCTCGTCGGCGATCTCCCGGAAGGGCAGCGGGTCGATGATGCGGGCGTAGGCCGTCGAACCGGCCACGATCAGCTTGGGCCGCTCGCGGCGGGCCAGGTCGGCGACGTTGTCGAAGTCGATGACCTCGCCCGGCTTGTCGGGGTCGCCCGTGGCGGCCGAGACGCCGTAGGAGACGAACCGCCAGACCTTGGAGGTGATCGAGGCGGGCGAGCCGTGGGTGAGGTGGCCGCCGTGGTCGAGCCGCATGGCCAGGATGGTGTCGCCCGGCTCGAGGAGGGCCTGGTAGACGGCGAGGTTGGCGTTGGCTCCCGCATGGGGCTGCACGTTGGCGTGGTCGGCCCCGAAGAGCGCCGTGCAGCGGTCCCGTGCCAGGTCCTCCACCTCGTCGATGACCTGGTTGCCGCCGTAGTAGCGCCGGCCCGGATAGCCCTCGGCGTACTTGTTGGTGAGCACGGAGCCCGACGCGGCCAGCACGGCCGTCGAGGTGAAGTTCTCCGAGGCGATCAGCTGCAGGGTCGTCGCCTGGCGGTCGGCCTCCTCGCCCAGGAGCCGGGCGACCTCGGGGTCGCCGGCGAGCCACTCGTCGAACGGGGACGCGGCGTGGTCGGGGTTCATGGCCGGATGGGTGCCCTTTCCTCGGAGTCGAGCCGTGCCAGCTCGTCGATGCGGCGGAGGTGCCGGCCCGCCTCGAACGAGGTGGCCAGGAAGGCGTCGATGGCGTCGAGCGCCGTCTGGGTGCCGGTGGTGCGGCCCCCCATGCACACGACGTTGGCGTCGTTGTGCTCCCGGGCCAGGCGGGCCGTGGTGACGTCGTGGACGACGGCGGCGCGGATCCCGGGGATCTTGTTGGCGGCCATGGCGATCCCCATCCCCGTCCCGCAGGTGCAGACGCCGAGCTCGGCCCGGCCGGCGGCGACGACCGCGCCCACCGCGGCCCCGAAGTCGGGGTAGTCGACGGAGATCTCGGCGCTGTCGGTCCCGAGGTCCTCCACCTCGTGCCCGGCATCGGCCAGGTGGGCGGCGAGGAGCTCCTTCAACTCATATCCGGCGTGGTCCGACCCGACGGCGATGCGCATCGGGCCAGTCTACCGGGGAGCCGGGTGGCCCCGGGAGGCCCCGGGCCGGCTCGCGACGCTCCCCCACCGGTTCCGCCGGGTGCCCGGCGGGGTCAGTGCCCACCCGGCGGGGCGAGGGCGGCGATGCCCGGGGTGAGCAGGGCGATCGAGAGGTCGACGACGGCGGTCATGGTCACCCCCTCGTGGTCGAGCCACCAGTTGGCCAGCGCCTCGAGGGCGCCGTTGGCCATGGTGGCCACCGCGTGCGCCGGATCGGGGATCCCGGCCACCTCCACGATGTCGGCGCCGAACAGCTCGGCCACGATCTCGGCCTGCCGCCGGCGGGCGGCGACGATCTCGGCCGTCGCCGGGCCGGCACCCTGCGCCATCAGGCGGCGCCATACCGCCCGGTGGTCGGCCACGAACGCGAAGAAGGCCTCGACCGCCGCCCGCAGGCGGTCGTCGGGCGCGGCCGCCGCCGCCGCCTGGGTGACCCTCGTGGCCAGTTCGGCCGCCTGACGGGTCATGGCCAGCCGGAACAACTGGTCCTTTGAGCCGACCAGGTCGTAGACGACGGGCTTGGACACCCCGACGATCCCGGCCACCTCGTCCATCGAGACCTGGTCGTAGCCGTGCTCGCCGAAGAGGGCCACGGCCGCCTCGACCACCTCAGCCAGACGCTCGTCCCGCCCCGGGCGCCGGACTGCCGGCGGGTGGGGCGGCGGGGCGGGGTCGCCCGTCGGGCCGATATGCACGGACCGAGCGTACCGTTGGGCCCGGCGTCGCCCGCGGGCCCGGCGTCGCCCGCGGGCACGGCGTCGCCGGTCGCCCCAGCCGGTACCCTGGGAACCCGTGAGCGATGGCACCCCCACCCGACTGACCAGCGAGACCCACGAACGGCTGGTGGCCGAGCTCGAGGACCTGACCACCCGTGGCCGGGTGGAGATCGCCGCCGCCATCGAGGCGGCCCGGGCGCTCGGTGACCTGTCCGAGAACGGCGACTACCACGCGGCCAAGGACGCCCAGGGGAAGATGGAGGCCCGCATCCGCCAGCTGCAGGCCCTGCTGAAGCACGCCGAGATCGTCGACGGCGGCGGGTCCGACGGCCGGATCGCCGCCGGCACCGTGGTCATCCTCCGCTACGAGGACGACGACGAGGACGACACCCAGCGGTTCTTCGTCGGCTCCATCGAGGAGAAGCCCGGGGACCTGACCGTGGTCTCCCCCGGCTCACCCCTGGGCCGGGCCCTCCTCGGCAGGGCCGCCGGCGACACCGTCGAGTACGCCGCCCCCGGCGGCACGTTGCGTGTCGTCGTCGTCGCCGTGGGAAGCTGACCGCCGTGACTGCACCCCGCACCCTCTCGGAGAAGGTCTGGGACCGCCACGTCGTCCACCAGGGCGGTGGCGACGAACCGGACCTCCTCTTCATCGACCTCCACCTCGTCCACGAGGTCACCTCGCCGCAGGCCTTCGACGGGTTGCGGCTGGCCGGGCGGACGGTCCACCGCCCCGACCTGACCATCGCCACCGCCGACCACAACGTCCCCACCGCCCACGTGGACGAGCCGATCGCCGATCCCGTCTCGGCCCGCCAGCTCGAGGTGCTGACGGCGAACTGCGCCGAGTTCGGGATCACCTGCTACCCGATGGGCCACGCCAACCAGGGCATCGTCCACATCATCGGGCCGGAGCAGGGGCTGACGCAGCCGGGCATGACCATCGTCTGCGGCGACTCCCACACGTCGACCCACGGTGCCTTCGGGGCCCTGGCCTTCGGGATCGGGACCAGCGAGGTCGAGCACGTGCTGGCCACCCAGACCCTGCCCCAGCAGCGCCCGGCCACCATGTCGGTGACGGTCGACGGCACGCTTCCCGCCGGGGTGACGGCGAAGGACGTCGTCCTGGCCGTGATCGGCCGCATCGGCACCGGGGGCGGGATCGGCCATGTCATCGAGTACCGGGGATCAGCGATCACCGGCCTGTCGATGGAGGGGCGGATGACGGTGTGCAACATGTCGATCGAGGCCGGGGCCCGCGCCGGCATGATCGCCCCGGACGACACCACGTTCGCCTACCTCGAGGGGCGCGACCATGCCCCGAAGGGCGCGGCCTGGGACGAGGCGGTGGCCGACTGGCGCAGCCTGGCCACCGACCCCGGCGCCACCTTCGACACCGCGGTGGCGCTCGACGCCGCCGGCCTGGTGCCCCACGTCACCTGGGGCACCAACCCGGGCCAGGTCCTCCCCATCGACGGGTCCGTCCCCGACCCCGACAGCTTCGGCGACCCGGTGCAGCGCGAGGCGGCAGCCCGGGCGCTCGAGTACATGGCCCTCACCCCCGGCACGCCCCTGCGGGACGTCGCGGTCGACACGGTGTTCATCGGGTCGTGCACCAACGGCCGCATCGAGGACCTGCGTTCCGCCGCCGGGGTGCTCCAGGGGCGCCACGTGCGCTCGGGCATGCGTGCCCTGGTCGTCCCCGGATCCCACCGGGTGAAGGCCCAGGCCGAGGCCGAGGGGCTCGACGCCGTGTTCCGGGACGCCGGGTTCGAGTGGCGGGAGCCGGGCTGCTCGATGTGCCTGGCCATGAACCCCGACAAGCTCGCTCCCGGCGAGCGCGCCGCGTCCACCTCGAACCGCAACTTCGAGGGGCGCCAGGGGCGCGGCGGGCGCACCCACCTGGTCTCGCCCGCCGTCGCCGCGGCCACCGCCGTGGCCGGCCGCTTCGCCCGGCCCGAGGACCTGGACCGGTGAGGCCGGTACCGGTGGTGACCGGCCGGGCCGTCCCTCTGGACCGCTCCGACGTCGACACCGACCAGATCATCCCCTCGGACTGGCTGAAGCGGGTCGAGCGCACCGGCTTCGGGGCCGGGCTCTTCTCGGAATGGCGTGACGACCGGGACTTCGTCCTCAACCGCGAGGAGTACGCCGGGGCCACCATCCTGGTGGCCGGGCCCAACTTCGGCACCGGATCGTCGAGGGAGCACGCGGTGTGGGCGTTGCAGGACTACGGGTTCGAGGCCGTCGTCTCACCCAGGTTCGGGGACATCTTCCGGAACAACTGCACCAAGGCGGGACTGGTCCCCGTCCAGGTCGACGAGGCCGTGGGGAGGGCACTCCTCGACGCCGTCGAGGCCGACGCCTCCCTCGAGATCACCATCGACGTCGAGCGGGGCACCGTCGAGGCACCGGGGGCCGGCATCGCCGCCACGTTCCCCCTCGACGACTTCACCCGTATGCGGTTGGTGAACGGGTGGGACGACATCGGCCTCACCCTCCGCCACGAGGACGAGATCACGGCCTACGAGTCGCGCCGGCCGGCCTGGCTCCCCACCACCACGCCCGCCGGCGCCTGAGCCGCCGCCCCGGGGGGCACGGCACGGCTCGCCGCGTCGGGCCGGCGCCTCCGCCGGCTCAGCTCCCGGACGCCTCGCCACTCCCGCCCCCGCCGATGCCCAGGTCGTCGGCACCGGCAGCGGGCGTGGCTCCCCGGCCGAGCGTGCGCTCGGTGCCGGGGAGCATCGACACGTCGTCGTGGTAGGTGAGGAGATCGGGCCGGACGGGCCAGCCGATGAGCCCCTGGAGGTACTGGCCGGCGAGGTCGGCGCCGGCAGCAACCGCGAGGGGGAAGGCGCTCGAGTAGCCGGGATCGATCCCCGTGAGCACCACGCTCCCCCCCGGGTCGACCCGGCCGGTGACGGTGGCCGGGCCCCGCAGGCCGACGGCGGCCAGCGCGGCGGACACCAGATTGGGGATCGACGGCTCGTGGAACGTGGCGCCGACCACCGGCAGTCCGTCGCGACCGACGGGCCGCCACGACGAGACGGCACCGACGAGGACGCCGCTCCGGTCGACGAGAGCGTCGACGGCAAAGGCCCGGCCACCGGCGGCCACGATCCCCGGGTCGAGGTCGCCGGCGCCGCCGAGCAGCCCGGCGGCACCGAAGTCGGACGGGACCCCCACCGCGGCCATGATGCGGGCCGCCGTGGCCCGGTCACGGGTGACGGCGGCGGCATGGGGCTCGGGGAACCAGGTGCAGGCACCGCGCCGGGTCAGCGGGCCGCCGGTCACGGCCAGTACCCGGAGGGTCTCGGCGTCCACGCACACGACGGCGGCGGCCGGCATGGTGTCGACCAGCTGGCACAGGATGCCCACGAACGACGGGTGGCTGGGGTGCGGCGTGACGATCGACTCGGCGGCGATCCGCAACGCGGCGGCGAACGGATCGGGGTCGGTGGCCAGGACCCGGTGCCCGGCGACCTGGAGGGCCTGGACGATGCCCACACCTGCCGGACCCCCGACGCCGACCACCACGAGGGGCAGGGGGGCGGACGGCGACGGGGGGCCCGGAACTGTTGCTGCCAGGGGCTCGACGGCGCCCGGGTACGCGACAGCGAAGTTGTAAGGAACGAACGCGCCGACCAGGCTGTCTGCCTCGGCCTCGCGTCTGACCTCCTCCGGATAGGGTACCTGGGCCGCCGGGGCTTGACTACCCGTTACCGCAGGTTGCGCCCAGATTGGCGGTCCCGAGGGCGGGGCGACGGGCGGTGGGGTGACGGCAGCGGCCCCCGGCTGGGCCCCGGGCTCGGTCCCCGGCGCGGTCCCGGGCTCGGGCTCCCCCTCGGCAAAGTACCGCTGCGCCCACAGGCGGAGGTCGGCCATGGCCGGGCTGCGGACCGGTTCCCACTGGTTGCGCGCCACCACCGAGGCCAGCACCCGCAGGACGGCGTCGTCGTGCTCCACCGCCGCCCGACCCACCAGGAACTCGGCGAAGGTGCCGATGCCCTGGCTGCCCAGCACCTCGAGCGCGGCCACCCGGACCGCCGATTCCGGATGCTCGAGGGCGCGTTGGAGGTCGCGGCGGGTGCGGGTGCGGCCCACCCGGGACCACGACAGCCCCCCGACCAGGGCCAGGAGGCTCAGCGCCACCACCAGGTACCCGAGGGCGCTCACCGCTGCACCACCCGACGCGGACCGCCGGCCGCCGGGGCGGCCGACCACCACCGGCGCCGCCGTCGATCGGCCGGGAGGATCAACCACAGGAGCAGGACCCAGCCGGCGAGGAGCGAGGCGAACCCGAACACGCTGCCGACCCAGTCGTGGAACAGCACCAGGCTGATCCGCCCGGCCATCAGGCCCACCAGCATGGAGAACACGATCCGCAACAGGTTCCCGACGAACAGCACGGTCACGGCCAGCGAGACGGCGCCCCAGAACCGAAGCGACGAGATCTCGCGTCGGGCCCGCGGCGCGACGAAACTGGCCAGCCCCACGAACGACAGGATCGAGGCCAGCGACGAGCACGTCGGGGCAATCTCCACCCAGAAGGGCGCGTGGACCGACGGTTGGACGAGCATGTACGACTGGACCGGGTCGCGGATGCCCGTGAAGCCGAACAGGTGGCACAGCCCGGTGGCGGCCAGCACCTCGAGGTGGCGGAACGGGACCTCGAAGAGGGCGAAGGCGACGCCGATCCCCACCGTCACCAGCGCGATGTGTACCGGGACGGAGATCCGCGCCGCGCCGGTGGCCCCCCGGCGCCGGGTCCGAGACGACGCCCATGCACCGGGGGCGTAGCCGGCGTCGAACGAGGACAGGGTCACCGCGTCTCCTCCGGGAGCACCGGCGGCGCGGTGGTGGAGGCGGCGGGCCCGGTGGGTCCGGTGGACAGTTCCTCCGCCGCGGCGGCCGCCTCGCGGCGGGGATGGGAGGCGATCGTGGTCGGCTCCCACAGGAGGCGGTGGACCGAGAAGGCCTCGGCGTTGCGGGCGCGCGCCTGGGACCCCCGGAACCGGGCCTGGGCCTCGACCGCCTCGAGGTCGACGGGGCCGCCCGCGAGGACCTGGGAGAGGTGGATGCGCAACAGGTCCAGCTTGGCCTCGACCCGGCCGTCGATGTCGACGAAGAGCGTGGGGGTGAAGCCGACCGACGACGGTGTCTCGAAGCACAGGACCCTCGGCGTCCGCCGGGTGGCGGCGAAGGTGGCCTGGGCCGTGGCCCGGTGGTCCTGGTGGGTGTCCTCGGTGGTGTGGGTGTAGACGACGTCCACGCCGTCGCCGATGGCAGCTTCGATCACGGCCACGGACTCGTGCCCGGGCGGTACGGCGCCGTCCACGAACCCGCCCCACACCAGCCTGGCTCCGAGGACCCGGGCCACGTCCACCTGTTCCTCGATGCGGGTCACCATCCCCTGGGGACCGCGGCTCCCCTCGGTCATGACCAGCATGGTCAGGTCGTGACCGGCGTCGCGGTGCTCGAGCAACGCGCCACCACAACCGAGCTCGATGTCGTCGGGATGGGCTCCGATGGCCAGAACCCTCATGCCGGTGCCTCCGCGCCCGGGGCCGGCGCCGAGGCGCTGGCGCCGACCGTCACGCGGCCGCCGGCCAGCTGGAGCGGATCGCCGGCCCGCTTGGTCTTGGCCCACGAGTAGGAGCGGCCGACGGCCCACTGCACCCACGCCCACGTGCACACGGCCATGGAGATCAGGAACATGGGGAGGAACCACACCAGGGAGAGCGCCAGGTGGCGGTCGGCCCGGGCCAGGATCAGGCCGGCTCCCAGCTCCACCATGGGGCCGAGGAAGAGGAACGTCGAGTAGACGGCCAGGGCCACCGGGTCGGTCGGCGGCCCGTAGCCGGCGAACCACGCCAGCAGCAGGGCCAGGCCGAACGTCGAGACCACCGGGAGGTGGAAGGCGAAGAGGAACATCGTCGTCTCCACCTTCTCGCCGGCGGTCAGCCGGTCCGAGGCCCACACCGCCCGGCGGTAGTCGCGCCACGCCTGCTGGTGACCGCGGGCCCATCGCTCCCGCTGGCTCCAGTACCGGTCGAAGGTGAGGACGCCCTCCTCGTCGTCGACGGCGGTCACGTCGTACCGGACGCGGCTGCCGGCCAGGACGAGGCGGAGGGTGAGGTCGGTGTCCTCGGTGACCGAGTGGGGGTTCCACCCCCCCAGACGCCGGAGCTCCGAGGCCCGCACGGCGCAGTTGGCCCCGCCGTAGGCGGGCAACCGGCTCACGGCCTGGCGGCCGTACTCGTTGACGAAGTAGCCGGCCATGTAGTCGATGCCCACCAGGGTGGCCAGGGGCGAGTCGTCGAGGTTGGCGATCTGGCACCGACCCTGGACCGCGGCCACCTGGGGGTCCTCGAAGTGTCGGACGAGCCGCAGCAGCACGTCGGCACGGGGGCGGTGGTCGGCGTCGAAGACGACGACCACCTCGCCGGTGGCGTGGGCCAGCGCGGCGTTGAGCGCGCCCGATTTCCCCCCGCCGGCACCGGGAGGTCGGTGGACCACGTGGAAGCCGGGCTGGTCGGGGGCGGCGGCGTCGAGGATCGCGGCAGTGCGGTCGGTCGACCCGTCGTCGACGACGAACCACTCGAGGCGGTCGCGCGGGTAGTCGAGGGCGAGAAGGGCGCCGACCAGGCGCCCGGCCACGGCCTCCTCGTTGTGGCAGGCGACCAGCACCGAGACGGAGGGACGGAAGCCGGTGTCGACCGGTGGGACGACCACGTCCTCGGGGGCGGCCCGCAGGGCGGTGGCGGCGAAGGAGAGGTGACGCAGGAAGTAGGCGCAGAACAGCGCCTCGAGTGCGATCCCCGCACCGGTGATGACGGGGCGGGGTCCGAAGACCACGCCGAGCAGGACGGCCGCCCCGAGCACGGTGAGGGGGAAGCCGAACGCGGCCTTGGCCGAGGGCACCGCGTGCCCGCCGGGCACCGCGGGCGGCATCGGCGCCGCCGTTCCCGGTGCGGCCGTTTCGGGTGCGACCGGTGCAGTGCCGCCGGTCGCCAGTGCAGCAGGTGGTGCGACACCGTCCGCCCGCGCCCCCGGTCCCGTCCCCGTGGGGGACGGACCGGAGGTCGCGGGCGACAGGGACGGCGTCATGTCCGGATCAGTGTCGATCCGTCAGCACCGGTGCCTCAGGCACCGGCGCGGGCGCCCAGCCGGCGCCGCTGGTAGACGACGAGGCCGGCACCGATCACCAGAGCGAGGCCGATGCCGCCGATGGTCCCGATCGGCGCCGGGGTGCCGGCGGCCGTGGTGGCCGACACGGAACCGGATGCCGAGCTGGTGCCCACGGCGTTGGTGGCCGTCACCGTGAACGAGTAGCTCGTCTTCGGGGTCAGGCCGCCGATGGTGGCACTGGTGGCCGAGCCGCCGGCCGACGTCCCGGTGAAGGGGCCACCGGGGCCGGTCACGTGGACCGTGTAGCCGGTGATGGCCGAACCACCGTCAGAGGCGGGAGCCGTCCAGGTGACCGTCACGGAGCCGTTGGCGTTGGCCGTGGCCGTGCCGATGGTCGGCGCGCCCGGGGCGGTGCTGGCAGACGTGATGGTGGTGGTGGCCAGCGGGTAGGACTTGAACGCCGGGGTCGGCGTGCCCGACGCCTCCTGGGAGGAGGTGAGGACGGCTGCCGGCCATGCGTTCAGCGTCGAGGCCATGGTAGCCGGCGAGGTGACGTTGGCCGTGGTGTCGAACTCGGTGAGCTCGGGCACGATCGTCGAGCCGGCGGCGCCGGTCGCCTTCAGGGTCACCGTCACCGTCGGGAACGTCACCGTGGTGCCGGCCGGCAGCGTGGTCGACCCGCTGCTCAGCTCGAGGTACGGCAGGGTGGTGTCGTCGACGAAGGTCGACGAGTTCGCCGTGGCCGTGCACCCGGTCTGGCCCGAGGCGGTGCACTCGGTGGCCGTCAGCGTGAAGCTGCCGCTCGAAGGGCCTGTGTAGCTGCCGGAGCCACCCACCGTGTCCGACACGAAGGATGCGTTGGCCGGGAGCGGGATGATGGTGTTGATGTTCTGGATCGAAGCCACGGTGGCCGTGATCGAGCCGACGGCATCGGTGCTCGGGACGGCGGTCGGGGCCGGGGTGAAGGTCTCGCTGAAGGTCGACCCCTGGGTGACCGAGGCCGGTGCACTCGTGCCGATCGTCACCGCCTGCTGGCCCCAGCCGCCGAAGATCGGCACGGCGAAGACCACGTTGACCGTCGTCGACGACGACACGTTGGCAGCACCGGCTGCGGTGGCGCCGAGGCCAACCACGCCGGCCAGGCCGGCACCGGCGAGCGCAGTGGCTGCGCTCAGCGATGCTGCCCGCTTGAGGAATACGTGCTTCATGGAACAGTTCTCCTGACGTTGTCGGAGCCCGCCGGACTGCCCGGCGCGGCGCCTGCTTGCTGAGTGGTGTACCCGTGCGGCGTGGGCAGGTGACGTTCACGGTCACTCGCCGCCCTGCGCTCCCGACCGGCGGTCCCCGGTGCCCTCCCCCACGGTGTCGCCGCAGGCGTGAGGCGGTAGGATCGAACTGAACCGGCTGGTGGCAGCCACTGCTGGGACCTGTGTCGCGACAGGGCCATAGCCCGCAGCGTCTGCTTGCGCAGTGTGTGACTACGTTCGCTGCGTCTGTGGCATCCCCCCCTTCGGCTGCCGCCAGCTGGCTCGCTCCCCGGTCCACCGGCGCGCCGAATACGGCATGGTGACCGGGCGATGCCCAATGGCGTTGCTTCCGAACCTCACCAGCGCCCCCGTCTGCAGCTCCGGCCAACCCCGAAGGGCCCCTACGGCCTGGGAACTGCGTCCCGTGTTCTCTGCCCAGACGGACAATCCGACATGACGTCGTTCCGCCTCCGAGCGTGAATGTACGCCCGAGCCGACAGGGGGTCAACGGGTAGGAAAGAGGAAAGTTCCCTGGTCACACGCGTAGCGACAGCCCTGACACTGTCCGCGGTCAACGGTGTGACACGGCGACGCCCGGTGTCGCAGCCGGGGCACCCGGGGACCGGCGACGCCCGGCCCACCACGTGACCCGGCATCCGGCGGATCGGTGGGCGTACGCTGCAGTGCATGCGGACGTGGTGTCGGGTGGCGGTGGTGGCGGCGTGCGGCGTGGGCGTGGTCCTCCTCGCCCGGCGGCTGGCCGCCGGCCGCGACCCCGAGGCGACAGGCCCGGCCATCGCCACCCCACAATGGCCACCGGTGCCCCGGCCGCCGGCCCGCTCCCGGTCGGTCGACGACCCGGCCTGAACCACCG
>JAJZAC010000013.1 GCA_021799615.1 Actinomycetes bacterium | reverse complement strand
CACCGGTTGACGGGGATCTTCCACCCCTGGCGGATCGAACGGGCCACCCGGGTCTCGCTACGGATCGATCCCGCGGGGTGCATCGCCTTCGGCGACGGGCCAGCCATGCCCGACCGCGGCGCCCCCTTGCTGCGGGGAACGCACCCGGGTCCCTGGGGGAGGGCGGGACGACCCGGTCCGGCGAGTCGTCGCTCGCCGCCGTCCGACCGGCGTGACCGGGGTGGGCGGTGGTGGCGTGCTGTGGCGCACGCGCCGTGGCGGCGTGGTCGAGGTCGTGCTGGTCCACCACCGGGTGACGGGGCGATGGGAGCTCCCGAAAGGCAAGGCCGAACCGGGGGAGGTGCCTTCGGACACGGCTCGTCGCGAAGTCGTGGAGGAGGCGGGCCTCGACTGCCGGCTCGCCGAGCTCCTGGGAGACGTCCACGTCCGTCACGGTGACACGTGGCGAGCGATCCGCTACTGGCTGATGGAGCCCGTCGATCCCGGTGCGGAGCCGTGCCCACGGGCGGGGACCGAGATCGCCGAGGCGCGTTGGTGCCTGCCCGGAGACCCCGGGTCCCCCCTGTGCCAGCCCTACGACGCGCTGGTGCTCGCCAGGGCGGCGGAGGTGCTCGGGAACCGCGGCATCGTGCTTCCTGGGCCGCCGGTGCGAGCCGGTCTCGGCTGGCGGCTCGTCCGCGGCGCGGGTTGCGGCGGCCGGTGGGCCGTCGAGCGGGAAGCGGGGACGGTCGTGGCCCGGCTCCAGGTGGCCGAGACCGCTCCGTCGCAGCCGCGTGGGAGCCTGGTAGCGGGAGCCGGTGGACCGGCAGCCGGCGCGAACGCCGGGGAGGTGACGGTATGGAAGCGGCAGTAGCAGTCCATTCGAGCAGCGCCGTGCTTGTGGTGGCGGTGTTCCTGGCCAGCGCCGTGGAGATGGTCGAGGCGCTGACCATCGTCCTCGCTGTCGGCGTCACCCGCGGCTACCGGACGGCGCTCTCGGGGGCGGCTGCCGCGCTCGTCGCCCTGGGCGTGCCCGTCGCCGCCCTCGGGCCGGCACTCGTCCGCTACGTCCCGCTCGGGACCCTGCGCCTCGTGGTCGGCGGCCTGCTCCTCGTCTTCGGGCTGCAGTGGCTGCGCAAGGCGCTGCTCCGGTCGGCCGGGCTGAAGGCCATGCACGACGAGGACGCCATTTTCCGGCGCGAGGTCGAGGCACTCCGGATCGCCGGTGCGCGTCCCCGCCGGGACCGGACCGGGTTCGTCGTCGCCTTCAAGGGCGTCCTCCTCGAAGGGCTCGAGGTGGTGGTCATCGTCGTCACCCTCGGCTCCGCCTCCCACGACCTGGGGCAGGCCGCCGCCGCCGCCGGCGCGGCCGCCGCCGTCGTGGCGGTTGCCGGGCTGGCCGTCGCCCGCCAGCTCTCGGCGGTGCCGGAGAATGCCATGAAGCTGGGTGTCGGCCTCATGCTGGTGTCGTTCGGCACGTTCTGGTCGGGCGAGGGGGTCGGCGTCCGTTGGCCCGGTTCCGACCTCTCGATCCCGCTGCTGGTGGCCTGCTACGGCGCCGCCGCCTGGGCGGCTGTCGCTGTCCTGCGACGGGCCGGACCCGAGGGCCGGCGAGCCCATGTTCCGGCTAGCCGAGGCGCTGACGCACCGGTGGCGGGGCCGTGAGCCGGGTGCCGGGCTCGCCACCGCCTCGTGCGCGTTCCCGGTCCGCCCTGGTGCGGGCCGTCGTCGCCTTCGGGGCCTTCTGGTGGGAGTTCCTCGTCGGCGAGACCCCTGAGCTCTTCGTCGGGGTCGTGGTCGTGGTCGGTGCGGCAGCGGCGCTGAGCGTCGACCGGGGCGCCCGCCTGGTCGCCGCCGTGCTGCTGCCCATGCTGGTCGCCGCCGTCCTCGGCGTATCGCTCGCCCGGGCGGCCCGCCAGCACGTGCGTTCCGGCCGGCCCGGCTAGTCGGCGTTGCTTGGTGTACCCGCGGGGATCGACCCGGACGACCGGTAGGCAGACCGCCACGTGCCCGACGACGGCTGGCTGGCGCTCGCCGGGCCGGTGGCGATCACCGCGTAGAGGTTCTCCATCGCCCGCTGGAGCGGCCCTGTCACCGCCGGGCTGGCCGGTGGCAGGACGTTCCCCGGAATGGCCGAGCTGCCGGTGATGGAGCCGACCCAGGTGGCCGTGCCCGAGGCGAAGACGCCGCCGCCCGACGGTGTCGTGTACCACGTGATGTCGGAGTAGTTGCCGCCCCGGTTGGCCACGAGGGAGTGCGCCAGGATGTCGACATTGGTGGGTCCCTCCTGGCCGGGGACGTAGCGGTCGAACTCGCCCTGGACGACGAGCGGCAGGTGCTGGCCCGCCGCCAGCCCCGTTCCTGCGAAGAGCCACGAGCTGGGGTCACGGACCACCAGGTCGGCCCGGGCGCCGATGTCCTGGTAGGTGCTGCCGATCAATCGGCACTCCGGGCGCGACACCGGAGGCTGCGGCCAGTTCACGGTGACGATGGCGTCGTCGACCCCGTACATGGGGTCCTCGGTTGCCGACTTGTAGCAGACCTGCAGCCGATCGGGCCCGAGCGCCGAGGGCTGCATCCGGATCTGCCGGTAGGAGGCGTTGGCGCCGAGGAACGCCAGGTTCGTGCCGGCATCGAGCGCCTGGCGGGCGCCGTCGCGCATCTGCAGTGACCAGTACTCGTCGTGCCCCAGGCTGACGAGGGCCCGGTGGTTGGCGAGCAGCTGCGGCCGGGCGTGGAAGTCGACGTCGGTCCAGTAGGTCACGTCGAGGCCGAGGCGTTCGGCCTGGTAGAGGACCGGGAGCTCGTTGCCGACGAAGTCGGCGGCACCCGAGGCCCAGTCGTGATCGTAGGGGCGGTCGAACGAGACGATCCGCGCCCGGTCGGCGAAACTCCCTGCGGCCCCCGGCGCGTGAACGAACGACAGACGTCCACCGGAGTTGCCGAAGTAGAGGCTGTAGCCGCCCCAGCGGTTGTAGGCCTGCCAGGTGGTGACGCTGTGCTGGATCACCACCGCCGCGCGCGACGTGTCGTCGCGGATGCACAGGGGGACGAACTGTTGCTCGCTCGTGGCGCCGACCAGCTTCAACAGGTAGGCGCCGGGCGGCCATGTGGCGTCCACGGTGAACGTTAGTGACGGCGACCACTGGCACTCGATGGTGTTGGTCGGCGCCACCAGGGTCGGCGACGGCTGGCGGATGCCGGCCACCTCGTCGGACTGCCACACCAGCCTGGCCCCGATGCCCTGGTAGTAGCCCATGCGGTAGGCCTCGACGTGGAAGTGGGTGGCCTTGGTGCTCACGTAGAGGGTGACGGCGTCGCCGGACACGGCACTGACCCGGTCGGCGAACCCCTCGATGTCGCCGGCCTGCTGCGCGGTCGTGACCCACCAGGCATGACCCGGCTTGGCGTTCTCGGCCACGATGGCGGGAGAGATCGGCAGCAGCACACCCGACGCAGTGGGCGCAAGGCGCGCTCCGGGAACCGTCGTCGTGGTCGTCGACGACGCCATCGTGCGGGGGCGCGCCGGAGGCCTCCTCGAGGTCGGACCGCCGGACGCGACCCGGGTGATCCCGTAGATGCCGGCTCCGGCCACCAGGGCACCGCCCGCGACCGCCGCGCCCGTCAGGAACTTCCGGCGGTCCATGCCGGGCCCGCCCCCCTGGCTGCCGGCCCGGCTCGCTGCGTCGTCGTCGGCCTCGACGGACGAGCCGCGGTCGACGCCGGTGGTGCCGGCGGGCCGCCCGACGTCGTCGCCGACGTCGCTCGCCCCGTCGCCGCCCCTCGTTCCGCTCGCGTCCCCGTGGCCGGCCTCCCCACCGGCGCCAGTCACGTCCCGCCCGTCCACGTCGTCATCGTCACGGTCGCCGACCACGGTCGCTCACGCTACCTTCGCCCGTGACCCGGCGATCAGGCGGCAGTACGCTCGGTCGATGGTCTACCTGCTGGCTGCCACCGCGGCACTGGTCAGTGCGACGGCGGCGGTGCTCCAGCGCCTGGGGGTCGAATCGGCACCGACCGGCGCCACCATGCGGCTGGGGCTGCTGGCCCACGCCCTGCGCCGGGGTGTGTGGCTCGTCGGGTTCGCCCTGCTCCTCGGCCAATTCGCCCTGCAGGCGATCGCGCTCCGCTTTGGTGACCTCACCGAGGTCCAACCGATCCTGACGCTGGACCTCCTGTTCCTCGTCACCATCCTGGCCATCTTCTTCGGCCAGCGGCCGGGGGGTGCCGAATGGGCAGGCGCCGTCGGCATCGTGGTGGGGCTGGCCGCGTTCCTGGTCGTGGCCGCACCGCACGCGTCGGCCCGGCAGCCGTCGACGGGCGCGTGGCTGGTGGTGACGGGTGCCGCTGTCTCGGTGGCGGTGCTCCTGGCCGGCGCAGCCGGGCGGGGGCCTCGCTGGTGGCGAGCGACCGCATTGGGGACGGCCGCCGCATCGCTGTTCGCCTACAACGCGTCGGCGACCAAGGCGACCACCGAGATCATCACCCACGGCTGGGGGCACGTCCTCACCGCCTGGCAGCCCTACGCCCTGGGCGCCACGGGTGCCGTCGGGTTCTTCCTTCTCCAGGCGTCCCTCCACGCCGGCCCCATCGCCGCATCACGCGCGGCGATGGTCACAGTGAACCCGCTGGCCAGCATCACCATCGGCATCGCCGCCTTCGGCGACCGGATCCGCACCGCACCGCCGGCGGTGGCCGGCGAAGTGCTGGCCCTGGCACTGCTCTGCGCCGGTGCCGTGACCCTGGCGCGTTCGCCGATGGTAAGCGGGGGCGGGGACGACGCGTTGGCTCCTGGGCGGCGTACCCGCGCGATGCCGGCCCCGGTGGGAAGGGAGCCGCGGGCACCGGCCGTCGCCTCCGAACGGTGAGGTCGCCTGCCGGGACGACCGGCCCCCGGCCCGGGACACGGGCTCGGGGCCGGCGGTGACCAGCGGCGCGGAGGCGGGGGTGACGCCTGCCGTCGACCGGGTGCTCGACCACGCGGTGTGGCATGCACTGACCGGACCGCAACGCTCCTTCGCCGCTGCCAGCGGGGTCGCCGTCCGCTACCGCCAGATCGTCGCACCGTTCGGAGCGATACGGCCGGGGTCGTCCGACGGGGATCCGGCGGGTGCCAGCGGCGCGTGGTCGGACCTGGCCCGCCTGGTCGGACCGGGAGGAACAGTGGGCTTGTCAGGGGACCGGCTCGACGTCCCTGCCGGCTGGGAGGTGGTGCGGGAGGGGCAGGCGCTGCAACTGGTCGGCACCGGTGTCGTCCCCGAGGTCGACCCGGAGGCCGTCGCCCTCGGAGTGGCTGACGTTCCCGACATGCTTGCCCTGATCGAACGTACCCGGCCGGGCCCGTTCCTGCCCGAGACCGTCACCCTCGGCGGCTACGTGGGTATCCGGTTCGCCGGCCGCCTGGTGGCCATGGCCGGCGAGCGCATGCGTCCGCCGGGCCACGCGGAGATCAGCGCAGTCGCCACCCTTCCGGCGGTGCGGGGGAAGGGGCTGGCCACGCGCCTGGTGCGTTCGGTGGCTGCCGCCGTCTCGGCACGGGGGGAGACCCCCTTCCTCCACGTCGCCGTGGACAACGTCGATGCCGTGCGCCTGTACCGCCGCCTCGGCTTCGAGGAGCGGCGGGTGGTCGTCTTCCAGCACGTGCGGCGAGCTCCCGGCTGACGCCGGGGGTGGCATCGCAGGGCGCCGACGTCAGCCGGTCGTCGGGGGGTGGGGCGGTACGGAGGGAGCCGGCTCGCCGGCCAGCAGCTCGGCGAACCGGTCCCGGAGCTCCTGGAGGTCTCCGGGGGCGAGGGAGCGCTCGAGGTTCCGCGGCGTTGCGGGATCGGCGTGACCTCGGGCGCCGCGGCGGGTGGCGAGCACGACGGCCGACACGGCCAACGCCACCCACTCGGCGACGACGGCGACCAGGGCGATCGCCACGAGCGCCAGGAGGAACCCTGTCAACCATGCCATCGTGCACCTCCTCGCCCATCGCCGGATCAGCCCGTGGTCCCACGGTCCGGTGCCCGGGAGCAACGGCCGGCCAGGCCCGTTTCGCACCCGACGACCATCGGTGGCGCCGCGCTGCTGAACTGGCACGTTGCTCCGCTCTGTCAAGGATCTGCTGATCCGGCTGCCGGCGGCAGCGTGAAACCCGTGGGAACTCGGGGGTGATACCCGTGGAACCTCGCTCCCTGCCGGCCTCGGCCGAGCATAAGGTCGAGCCGTGGATTCTCGGGAGCCGTCGGGTGTGGGCCGGTCGCCGGGCGACCCGGTCCGGGTGGTGGTGGTGGACGACCACGCCCTGGTCCGGGAGGGTATCTGCGAGCTCCTGACGCAGCACCCCGACCTCGAGGTCGTTGGGGTGGCCTCGTCGGTGGCGGGGGCGACGACCGTGATCGAGGCCGAGTCCCCCCAGGTCGCACTGGTGGACTTCCGTCTGGGCGACGGGAGCGGGCTCGACGTCCTGGCGGCGACCCAGCGTGGCACCACCCCGGTCCGGGTGCTGATCGTCAGCGCCTTCGACGACCCGGCGTACGTGACCGAGGCGGTGACCCGGGGTGCGTCGGGCTACCTGCTCAAGACGGCCACCAGCGACGAGCTGGCCGGTGCCGTGCGGGCGGTCGCCGCCGGGGCGATCGTGCTCGACCAGAGCCTCGTCCACCTGCTCTCCCATCCGGCCCTTCGGACCGACCCACCTCCTCTCGCCGGCTTCACCACCCGGGAGCTCCAGGTGCTGACCTGCCTGGCCAGCGGGTGGACCAACCGCCGCACGGCCGAGGAGCTCGGGCTGAACGTCCGGACGGTCGAAGGGTACGTGACCGAGCTGCTCGGCAAGCTGGGTGTGGGGTCGCGGACCGAAGCGGCGCTGTGGGCGGCTCGCCACGGTGTGGCACCGGCTTCGGGGTCGCCCGACGGATGATCGCCCGGGCCTGGCGCGACGCGCTCCACCCGCCACTGCGCGACCCGCGCTTCTGGCTCGTCCAGGCCGTCCTCGTCCTCATCGCCAGCTTCCACCTGGTCGGTGACCAGGTCGGCATCTTGCGGACGACCCCGTTCCCCGCGTCGGAGACGGTGGGACTGCTGCTGGTCCCGGTGGGCTACGCGGCGGCCAGGTTCGGCCTGGGCCCGTCGGTGGCCACCGCCCTGTGGGCCTGGGTGCTGTGGATGCCCGACCTGCTGTTGCCCAACGACGAGGGGCAGCCGTTCGCCGACGTCCTGGAGCTGACGCTCATCACGGCGGTCGCCGTGCTGGTGGGGGTGCGGATCGAGCGCGAGCGGGCGGCTCGGTCGGCCGCCGAGCGTGCCGATGCCGAGCACCAGGCCGCCGAGCGCCGGTATCGGAGCCTCCTCGACGCCCACGCCTCACCCACCCTGCTCCTGGACCCGGCCGGGACGGTGCTCCTGGCCAACCCGGCGGCCCGCCGTCTCTTCGGTGCCGGTGTCGGTGGCAGGACCGCGTCCCAGCTCGGACTCGGGCCAGATTGGCGCGACCCGCCCGCCGGCGACGCACCGGCGGCTCGCCTGCTCACGGTGGGCACCGGCGAGGCGGCCCGGGAGTTCCGGGTCCAGTCGACGGTGGTCCCCGGCGCGGGCGAGGCGGAGGAAGGCACCGTCCAGGTCGTCCTGCACGACGTCACCGCCGAGGCGCGCGAGGGGCGTAGCGCCCGGGCGTACGCCAACGACCTGGTCAGGGTGCAGGAGGAGGAGCGCCGGCGGATCTCGCAGGAGCTCCATGACGAGCCGGTGCAGCGTCTGGTCCACCTGTCCCAGCGCCTGCTGTCCGCCGAGCGATCGGCCGGAGCACCCCGCGCCGAGGGTGCGTCGCTGGCCGAGCCCATCCGCTCGGCCCGCCAGGAAGCCCTCGACGTGATCGCCGAGCTGCGAGCCCTGGCACGCGGACTACGCCCGCCCGTCCTCGACGACCTCGGCCTGGTCGCCGCGGTGCGGGCCCTCCTCGAGGAGCCCGGCGCGCCCACCGAGCGCAGCTTCGCGCTGGAGGGTACCCCCCGGCGCCTCCGTGCTCCGGTCGAGCTGGCCGTCTTCCGCATCGTCCAGGAGGCACTCCGCAACGCCGAGCGCCATGCCGGCGGGCAGCGGGTGTCGGTCTGCCTCGCCTTCTCTCCCACGGGGTGCAGCGCCACCATCGCCGACGACGGGCGGGGCATCGCTGCAGGGTCTACGCCTGGCCTGGGGATTCTCGGCATGCGGGAGCGTGCCGAGGCCATCGGCGCCCGCCTCGGGATCGCACCGGGGCCCGGCGGTGGCACGGTGGTCACCGTGCACGTTCCTGACGCCTGATTCCCGCCCTGCGCGTTGGCGCCGGCAATCCCCGGACGACCGTACCGAGGAATTACGGGGCGAATCCACGGTGGTAGCTCGCTGCCCTACGGCGCCTGCTGTCCGCAGAATCGCTGGAGGTGCCGCCAGCGCCGTTGGGGCGATCGGGTACCGGACCAGCGTGGTGCATCACGTGCCGCGCAGAGCCAAGGAGGTTGGGTCCGAATGGAAACGACAACTCGGGGAGATGCGATGTCTGCTGAGGATGGCCGCAGCCGGGCGGGCCGTGGCCGGCGCTGGATGTTGGTCGCCGCCGGCGCCCTGGCCGCTGGCGGGGCGCTGACCGCCTGCAGCTCGAACAGCAGCGCCAGCAACACCACGACCGCCCCTCCCCCCGTCACCGTGCACCTGGCCACGGTCGTCATGGACGGCGGGATGGTCAACCACAGTGGATGGCCCATGTACCAGCCGTCGGACATGACCGTGCCGAAGGGCGCCACGGTCGACATGACCATCTACAGCTACGACACGGGTACCGCCCCGCTGCCGGCCAACATGGCCATCTACACCAAGGCCGCCGGCGTCACCGACCTGACCGAGGGCGGCCAGCCGGTTACCACCGTCGCCGCCTCCGACGTGGCCCACACGTTCACCGTGCCCCAGCTCGGCATCAACGTCCCGTTCGGCGTGGCGCCGACCGCTGCGGCCAACAGCGAGCAGAAGCCGCTGGTCGTCACCTTCACCTTCACGGCATCGAAGTCGGGAACCTTCACGTGGAAGTGCATGGCTCCCTGCGGTAGCGGCTCGGACGGCATGGGTGGCCCGATGGCGACCATGGGCTACATGGAGGGCACCCTCACCGTGGCATGACCGCCGTGGATGGGTGACACCCGTCGATTCACCGCACATCTCGTAGGGCGAAGGAGGAGTAGGGAATGCAACCGGTAGGCGACCAGAACATGGGTGACCGGCGAGCGGGGGACGACCCCGCCCGCCGGACCGCCCGCCGGCACGGGGCTCCGGGACCGAGGTCCCGGGCCCGAGGCGCGGCCGTGCTGGCCGCCGGCGCGGTGCTGGCCCTGTCGGTGACGGCGTGCTCGTCGGGATCCGCCAACGGCGGCTCGTCGTCGGGTGGCGCACTCACGGCGAGCGCCGTCACCGTCCATCGCTCCATGGAGATCCAGACGGGAAAGATGGACGGCCGGTCGGGGTGGCCCCGCTACTCCCCCTCCAGCTTCACCGCCCCGGCCGGCGCCACCGTGGTGCTGACCATCGTCAGCTACGACGACGGCACGGCGCCGCTGCCCCCCGCGTCCCCCTGGGGCCAGGTGTGGGGTGGTGACGCCACCTACGGAGCGACCACCGGGGGAACCGAGCTGGTCGACGGCACGCCCGTGCACAGCATTCCGAACGACCAGGTGGCCCATACGTTCACCATCCCCGGTCTGCTCGTCAACGTGCCCATCCCTGCCGCCCAGTCGTCCAGCCACCCGGTGACCGTCACGTTCACCTTCCGGGTGATGAAGAAGGGATCGTTCAACTGGCTGTGTGCGGCGCCGTGCGGCAGTGGGGAGACGGGCATGGGCGGTGCCATGAACACCGACGGCTGGATGGAGGGCCATGTCTCGTTCACCTGATCGGGCCGAGGGCAAACGCGCCCCGGTCGCCGTCCAACTTGGCGTGAGACACGAGGGAGAACTGCTGTGAGCTGGTTGATCGATCCGCATCTGCACGATCCGGACGGGAGTGAGGGGAGCACGGTGCTCTCGGTGCCGGTGCTCGACACGAACCCGGGCGGGTCCTGTTCGTCCGGTTCGTCCTGTTCGAGTGGCACGTGCCTGGTTCCGGACGTCGACGAGGGCGGTGACGCCTCGTCGGTGTCGCGCCGGTCGTTCCTCCGCCTCCTGGGTATCGGGGCCGGGACGGCGGCGGTGGCCGGCGCCGGTGCCGAACTGCTGACGTACCGGGCCTACGCGGCCGGCACGGCGAACAACGGCACCACCAAGGGCGGCTCGGTGAGCGGGGGTGCCGCCGCCTCGATGGCCGACCCGTCGGCACCGGCCACGCACCAGTGGGCCATGGTGATCGACCTCCGCAGCTGCAACGGGTGCAAGTCGTGCACGGCGGCGTGCCAGAAGGCGCACTCGTTGACCCAGGACCAGAGGTGGATCGACGTGTTCACCCTGACCAGCAGCACGGGGAAGGAGTTCCCCTTCCCCCGGCCGTGCATGCAGTGCGAGAACCCCCCGTGCCTCCACGTGTGCCCGGTGCACGCCACCTACCGGCAGGACCAGGGCGTGGTGCTGGTCAACGAGACCCGGTGCATCGGCTGCCGGATGTGCATGGCCGCCTGCCCCTACGAGGCCCGCTACTTCAACTGGAACTCGGGCACCACGTACCCCGACACGGGCATGCCGCAGGACGCCCAGTTCCCGGTTCCCCAGCGCCTCGGGACGGTGGGCAAGTGCACCTTCTGTGTGGGGAACCTCAACAACGGCCTCATGAGCGAGTGCGCGGCCGGCTGCCCGATGGGCGCCATCTACAACGCCGACATCATCACCGACGTCGCCGTGAACTCGATGGGCAACACCGTGAAGCTCTCGAAGTTCCTCGACGACAACGACGCGGTGACCTTCAAGCCCGAGCAGAACACACATCCGAGGGTCTGGTACATCCTCGGCCACGGCCAGGACCTCGACGCCGACGTGTCCCAGGACACCACGAGCTCCTCGAGCTGATCGCCATGACGGAGACGACAGAGAACGGTCGGGCGATGGACGACGGACAGGCAAGCGGGCGGACGGGAACGAGTGGATACGCGGAGGCGACAGTGAGCGATACAGGCATGGGAAACGGGGGGCCGGTCATCGTGCCCGACCTTGGCGACCACGGTGGCCACAACGCCAATCCAGAGTGGTCGAAGGCGGTACGCGCCGCAGCCATGCGGCCCATGCAGGAGAAGCCGAGCACGCTGTGGAAGGCGGGAATCGGCGTCCTGACCCTGGTGGTGTTGGCCGGCGTCGCGGCCTGGATCTACCAGCTGAAGCACGGCCTGGGATCGGCCGGCTACAACGACCAGGCCTTCTGGGCCGTCTACATCGTCGACGTCATCGCCTTCATCGGCGTCAGCTACGGCGGCGCGGTGATCTCCGCCATCCTGCGCCTGACCGGTCAGAGCTGGCGGGCACCCCTTACCCGGCTTGCCGAAGGGATGGCGCTCGTGACCGTGGTCATCGGCGGGGCGTTCATCTTCCCCCACCTCGGCCGCCCGGAGCGCTTCCTCAACATCGTGGCCTACCCGAACATGTCGTCGCCGCTGGTGTGGGACTTCCTGGCCATCGCCACCTACACAGTGGCCACGATCATCTTCTTCTACCTGCCGCTCATCCCCGATCTGGCCATCGTGCAACGGACGTTGGGCTCGGCCGACGGCGGCATCCGCCGGGCCGCCTACCGGTTCCTGTCCTTCGGCTGGCTGGGCAACGCCCGGCAGCGCCGTCTCCTGCACGGTGCGATGACCATCGTCGCCCTGCTGATCGTGCCCCTGGCGGTGTCGGTCCACTCGGTGCTGTCGTGGGCCTTCGCCGTCACCAGCCGCCCGGGCTGGATGGAGACGGTGTTCCCGCCGTACTTCGTGGTGGCCGCCCTGTACTCGGGTACGGCGCTGGTGGTGGTCACAGCAGCCGCCTTCCGCAAGGGCTACCGGCTCCAGCGGTTCATCACCGAGCGGCACTTCGTCCGCCTCGGCTACCTGATGGCCGCCCTCGGCCTGGTGTACGCCTACCTGACCTTCGCTGACCTGATCTCCGAGGGCTACACCGGCATCACAGCCGGCTGGATCCGTGAGACGGTGGTCGGCCGGTGGGCCCCGGCTTTCTGGATCTACGTGCTCTTCGGCGAGATCCTCCCCATCGTCCTGGTGGCGGTGCGCAAGACCCGCAACGTCACCGGAATGACGGTGGCCGGCGTCGGTGTCGTGATCTCGCTGTGGATCAAGCGGATCGTCATCGTGCTCCCGCCGGTGGCCCAGCCACTCGTCGCCGGCAAGTGGGGCACCTACCACTTCACCTGGGTGTCGATCACCATCACCCTGGCCGGTGTGGCAGCGATCCCATTGCTGATGATGCTCCTGTTCCGGTTCGTCCCGGTGATGTCCATCGACGAGATGGAGGAGGCGGGACCGATCGGGTCGTTCGAGCAGGTCTCGACCGAGACCGAGAAAGCCATCGCCGACGGCACCGTGGGTGCCGAGGTCAAGGTGCCCGTCGGGGCCATGGCGACGTCGGGTGCCCCTGCCCCCGCCGGCCGGCGCCCGCTCACGTGGCTGCGCCGGCCGCGGGGTGCCACCACCGCGGTGGTTGTCGCTGCGGTCGCCGTCGGGCTCGTCGCCCTCGTCGGTGGCGGTGCCAAGGCAGCGGGTGCGGCCACGCCGGCACAACCGGCTGCCTCGCAGTCTGCCGCAGTCCAGTCCGCCATGGCGTCGGCCGCTGCCAGCCAGGCCGCGCCCTCGACCCCGGTGGCTCTGGCCGTCACGCAACCGCAAGCGGGGAAGTCGGCCCTCGACCTGACGGCGACCGTCGGTACGCCATCCGCTCCCGTTCCCTCCGGAACGCCCGTGACCTTCTACGTGATGGTCAACGAGTTCAACGGGAGCGGGCAGATGCAGATCGGCCAGGCCGCGACCACCACCTCGGGTGTCGCCCAGTTCGTCTACGAGCCGACGTGGACGGGCGAGGAGCAGTTCGTCGCCCAGGTCGCCGGCCCTGGCGGGTCGGTCGCCGGGACCGCGTCTGCCTCCTACAAGGTCACCATCGACCCGCCCGGGCTGCCGAAGAGCGTCTACGAGTACCAGCGCCCGCTGACGACCACCGGCCACTGGGTGGTGACCACCCTCCTCACCATCGTGGCCATCGTCTGGATCCTGCTGCTCGGGAGCCTGTTCCTGGTGGTGCTGCGGATGCCGAAGCTGGGCCGGCAGTGAGGGCCGGGCGGCAGATGGCGAAGCGATCGATGACCGGACGCGAAGGGAGAGGTTGGACGATGAGCAGTGGAGCTGCACAGGCAGGAACGTCGACTTCCGGATCGGACGAGGGCACACGGTACGCCGTCCGATACGGGTCGGCGAGAGGGACGGTCCGGTCGACGTTGCGGCACGTCGGCGTCGTGGCGGCGGCGCTGGGGGCGGGTGCGGTGCTGCTCGCCGCGTGCAGCAACACCCCGAGCGCGCAGCCGGACGTGGCCAAGCTCACCGGAAATGCACCGTGGATGGTCACGCAGCCCAAGCCGTCCGCGGGCTCGGGCGGTTCGTCAACGGACATCAAGCTGCAGATCAACGACGTCAACACACCTGAGGGTTCCGAGCCGGCCTACGTGGGCTCGGGAGGTGTCGGGGCCCAGGTGCTCTTCACCGTCAAGGTGGGCCAGGCGGTCACGGTGACGATCGTCAACCACGACGCCATGCCCCACACGTTCACGGCGCCGGACATCAACGTGAACGCCTCGGTCAATCCCGAGTCCAGTACAACCTTCACCTTTACGCCATCGGCGGCCGGCACGTTCTCCTGGTACTGCTCGGTCCCCTGCGGCGATTGGGTGATGAGCCATCCCGGCTACATGAAGGGCAGCGTCACGGTCTCGGCGTGACGGGCGACCGGTCGGGACGCATGTGCGCCCGCTCGTGGGGAGTGCGCCGGCGCACCTGCCGGTGGGAAGAAGGGAGGACGAGATGACGGCTGCACTGGTGGCGACCGGCCGGCGGTTCGAGCGTGAAGACGGCGGCGAGGCCCGGGGCCGGGTCGGTGACGGGGCCGATGGCGGGTCGGGCCGTCCGGTGGGCAGGTTCCGCCGCCGGCCGACGCGCCGGGCGATCGCGGTCGGCCTCGGCGCCGTCTGGTTCGTCGACGGCCTTCTCCAACTCCAGCCGTCGATGTTCTCGAGGTCGTTCGCCACGGACACGCTGGCCGGAACAGGCCAGGGCGAACCGTGGTGGGTGTTCCACAGCGTGACCCATGTCGCCATGGACCTGGCTCCCCACATCGCACAGTGGAACGTGCTCTTCGCCCTCGTGCAATTGGCCATCGGGGTGTGCCTGCTGGCCAACCGGGCCGTCAAGCCGGCGCTGGCGGGGTCGATCGCCTGGTCGCTCGCGGTCTGGTGGTTCGGCGAGGCGTTCGGCGGTATCTTCAGCGGGAGCGCCAGCCTGATCACGGGCGCCCCGGGCGCCGTGCTCCTCTACGCACTGGTGGCCCTGCTCGTCTGGCCCCGCCGGCCGGGTACGTCGCCGGACCGGGTATCCCCGGTTGCCGCCGAGAGCGTGGTGGGGTCGTGGGGTGGTCGGGCCATGTGGGCGGCGATCTGGGTCGGCAGTGCCGTCTACCAGGTGCTGCCGGCTGACCGGCCGGACGGTTCGATCAGCTCGGCGATCCGCAGCACGGCGGCTGGCGAGCCGCACGTGCTCGCGTCGCTGTCCGACGGCGCCGCCCGTCTCATCGGCACGCAGGGGATCACCGCCGCTGTCATCGTGGCTACGGTGGAAGCCGTCATCGGCGTGGGGATCCTCTGGCGTCGGTCCAACATGGTGCTGGCCGCCGGGATCGCCGTCTCGCTCGTCTTCTGGGTGGTGGGCCAGGATCTCGGTGGGATCCTGACAGGGAGCGGCACCGATCCGAACTCCGGGCCCCTGCTGGTCCTGCTGGCGCTCGCCCTGTGGCAGGGGGTGCCCCGGCAGGCAGCGGCCGGCGTGCACCGGGCCGGGCGTGTCCGCCTGCCGTCGGTGCGGGGCACCAGGCCGGGCGCTCCCGCCGGGGTCTAGCCTCCGGCGCCGGCGAGCCCCGGAGCGGCGCCCGTGTCTGCCGGCTCGCAGGGTTCCGAACCGGCCACCGTGCTGCCGGCAACGCGCAGGGGTACGGTGGCCGTCACGCGCGTGCGACCCCCGGGCGACGAGTCGATGGCGAGGGTGCCGCCCAGGAGCCCGGCCCGCTCCCGCATCCCCCGCAGGCCGAGTTGGCTGTGGTCGGGGGCCACGTCGGGATCGAAGCCAGCGCCGTCGTTGGCCACGGTCAGGTGGACGAGCGACGCCTCGTACTCGAGCGAGACCTGCACCCACGTCGGCGTGGCGTGCTCGAGTGCATTGTGCAGAGCCTCCTGGGCGATGCGGTACAGGCCGAGCTCGCATTCGGGCACCAGCCGTCGTTCCGTGCCGCGGACGGTGAAATCGAGCCGGAGATCGCCCGGGGCGTCGTGTTCCTCGTCGGCGGTCAGGCCGTGCAGGGCGGCGGCCAGACCCAGGCGGTCGAGTGCCGGAGGGCGGAGCCCCTGAGCCAGGTCGCGCAGCCGGCGGGCCGTGTCGAGCAGATCGGCATGCGCCTGCTCCAGCCGATGAGCGGCCTCGGCGCTGACGCCCGGCTGCATGCCCACCAGTTCCAGCCGCCGGGCCACGTGCAACAGGGTCTGGAGCGGGTCGTCGTGCAGTTCGCGGGCCAGCCGTGCCCGCTCCTCCTCTTGGGCGCCGAGGAGCGCGGCCGCATAGGCCTGGACGTCGCGCCACGCTCGCCGTTCGACGGTCACGTCCTGGAGGAGAACCTGGAACTGGGCCCCGCCCTCGCCGGTCGACAGGCTGCTCAGGTAGCGGAACTCCGCGGGCTGGCCGTCGACCTCGAGGTCGACGCGCCCGGAGCTGGCGGCGCCGGCCAGCGCGGCGGGTGAGAACCCCAGCAGGCTGTCCATGGTCCCTTCGAGGACGGAGCTCCCGAAGACGGACCAGGCGGCCGGGTTGGCGTCGAGGACGCGGCCGGTCACGTCGAAGAGGAGGATGGGAGCCCGGGTCGCGGCGAACAATTGGCGGAAGCGGGCTTCGGTGGCCCGCCGTCGTGACAGCGCTACCGCCGCCGCAGACCGGGCCAGGCTCTCGCGCTCGATGCGCTGGCCGACGATGATGGCGACGGTGTCGATGAGCAGGAGGCTCACCAGGTCGGCCCCTGGGTCGCCATGGTGGTGCGGGATGGCGAGGTCGGGGATCCACAGGAGGGTGGCCCACAGGGCGGTCGCTGCCGATCCGTGGAGGCCGAAGCGGAGGGCGGCGTAGGCGACGGGGATGAAAAGGGTGGCCACGGGAAGGCTGGCGACCGCCGACGAGTTGACGATGCCCGAGTGGTCGAGGACCAGGTGGGCGGCGGTAAGAGCCACCACGGTCGCCTGGACGACCCAGAAGGCGGGGTCGGTGACGGGGGGGTGGAGCGCCCGGCGCAGCACGTCGGCGGCCCGCACGGAGGCGAGTGCTGAGCGCCAGCCGGTCGCATCCCCGGCGGGGAGCTCCCGGGCCGTCGCCTCGTGGGGCTGGGGAACCGGTCCGGGTCCGGGGAGCGTGGCGGTCATGCCCGGCGAGCCTGCGACGGACACGTCGGGCGGGTCGGCGGCACCGGCGCTGGCCGGTTCCGGGTGGATGGTGCTCACCGGCGAGGGGGAGCGAGGGTGCCCGGTCCCCCGCCGACGATGCGATGTTCGTGGGCCCACAGTGCGGCTTCGGTGCGCGAGCTGGCACCCAGCTTCGCCAACACGTTGCTGACGTAGCCCTCGATGGTACGGATGCCCAACCCCAGTTCGGCTGCGATCTCCTTGTTCGCCGAACCGCGGGCGATGAGCGACAGGACCTCCACCTCGCGTGGCGTCAGGGAGACGGTGGGCTCGCGCTCGTCACGCCAGCGGCGCTGCAGGCGCTGCGCCACCTCGCGGTCGAGGACAGTCGTGCCCTTGGAAACGGCCACGATCGCCTCGGCGAGCTCGGTGCGGTTGGCCGTCTTCAGCAAGTAGCCGGCGGCGGCGGCGTCGAGCGCAGCGGAGATGTAGGCGTAGTCGGAGTAGGCGCTCACGACCAGGCAGCGGGTGTCGGGGACACGTTCGGCCGCCGCCTGGAGCACGGCGATCCCCCCACCTCCGGGGAGCTCCAGGTCGACCAGCGCCACCTGGGGACGGCAGGTGGTCAGCATGGCGATGGCGGACTCGGTGTCGTCGGCCTCTCCCACGACGCGTAGGCGAGGCTCCGACTCCACCAGCTCCCGCAGGCCGGCACGCACCAGGGCGTGGTCGTCGACGATGCCGACGGTGATCGAGTGCGCGTGGTCGTCGGGTTCCAACACGGTGCTCCAAGTCTAGGGTGCCCCGGCCCACCGGCCCGATGGGGCCGGGAGGTTGCCCGTCCGGGCTCCACCCGGCCCGCCGGCGCAGAGTGTCAGGCGCCGAGCTGTTGGCGGATCTCCGGCGGCACGAAGTTGTTCTCCTCGGTCGTCTCCGCCTCGACCAGCTCGACCAACCGGTCCACCACCTCCACCGGGTCCCGCTGCCCCTCGGTGACGAACTGCCGCATCATCTCGAACAGCGGGGTCGCCGGCGCGTTGAGGGACCCCTGCCCGAACCACTCCCACATCGAGTCGGCCATCCGGTCGTTGAAACCGGTGAGGTAGGGGCCGGGGTTGACCAGGGTGACGTCGATGCCCTGACCGGCCAGCTCGCTCCGCATGGCCTTGCCCATCGCCTCGAGCGCATGCTTGGTCATCGAGTAGGGACCGAACGCCGGGCCCGAGATCACCCCGGCGATGGACGACATGATGATGATCCGGCCCGAGCCACGGGCAACCATCTTCGGCAGCACGGCCTGGGTCACCGCCAGCGTCCCGAAGACGTTGACCTCGAACAGGCGCCGCACCCGGTCGAGCGGCACGTCGGCCATGGGCCCGGTCTGGCCGGCACCGGCGTTGTTGATCAGCACGTCGATGTCCCACGAGGCGGCCCGGTCGACGTCGCCGGTCGTGATGTCCAGCTTCTCGACTGTGAGCTCGGGCGCCTCGACGCGGAGGGCCTCCGCCTGCTCGTCCGTCTCGGTGGTGGCGATCACCCGATGGCCACGTCCGGCCAGCGCCAGGCTCGCC
Source organism: Actinomycetes bacterium (assembly GCA_021799615.1). Classification (GTDB taxonomy): domain Bacteria; phylum Actinomycetota; class Acidimicrobiia; order Acidimicrobiales; family RAAP-2; genus JAJZDI01. The sequence goes on along the minus strand of JAJZAC010000013.1, from coordinate 22,282 downwards.
CCCCTGCCGAAACCCGAGCCTGCGCCGGTGATCATGACGGTCGTGGCCATGGTGTCGCTCCTCGTGTCGTGGTCGGGATCGTGCCCTGTCGAGCCGGGGCCGGGGCGCCGTGGCAGCGTAGATCGGGCCCGGTGTCCGGTGCCCGGGTTGGGCCAGGCCGAGCGGTGGTGGCGGCCGGTTGCTCGTGCGGGTGAGGGGGCCCCGGCCCGCCCGCCGATGTCCGGACGGGATCGACCGCCAGCGAGGCGGATGCGGCCGGCGGGGTACCCAGGATCGACGGCAGTGCCTCGCTCAGCGGTTCCCGCACGACGGCGTCGGCCATCCGGTCGAAGGGGGTCGGCTCTGCGTTGGCGACGATCAACGCCGCACCGTGCGCGACCGCGAGCGGGACGAGTCCCGCCGCCGGGTAGACGGCCAGGCTGGTCCCGGCTGCGACCAGCAGGTCGCACCGGCGGGCCGCCGCCTCGGCACGAGCCAGGTCGGCCTCGACGAGCGACTGCCCGAAGCTGATGGTGGCCGACTTGAGAATGCCCCCGCACCGGAGGCAGGCCGGGTCCTCCTCCCCGGCCCGTACCCGGGCGAGCGTCGGCTCGGTCGGCCCTCGATCACCGCACGACAGACACACGACATCACGCAGCGTCCCGTGGATCTCGATGACCCGGCCGGGTTCGTTGCCGGCCAGCTGGTGGAGCCCATCGATGTTCTGCGTCACCAGGACGTCGAGCTTCCCGGATCGCTCGAGATCCACGAGGGCACGGTGGCCGGCGTTGGGACGGGCGGTCCAGGCGGGGGACGCCAGCCGGACCCTCCATGCGTGGCGGCGCACCTCGGGATCGTCCAGGTACGCGCGGAGGGTGGAGAGCCGTTCGGCGGCGGGATCCTTGGTCCACACGCCCTGCGGGCCGCGGAAGTCGGGAATGCCCGAGTCGGTGGAGATGCCGGCGCCGGTGAGCACCGTCACGCAGCGGGCCGAGTCGACCAGCTGCCGGGCCCGTGCGAGGCCACCGACGCGATGAGGGGGCATCGACGGGCAGGCTAGCGGGCACGGGCAGCTCCGGGCACCGGCAGCTCCGCTGCCGTGCCGGGGACCGCCGGACCGAGCCGGGGTCCGAGGGTGATCGTCACCGGACAGGAGCGCCTCGCGCCCGGCGACGTGCGGGGCGTACGGCAACCGGCCACCCGGGGGCGGTCATGGTCGAGCTCACGGCCACCCCGGCGGCGTCGGTGGAGGGCGTCACTGCCGACGCGGCCGGCCTCTGGCAGTGGGCCTGGACAAACACCGTGGGCCGTCCGGGTCTCGATCCCGGCACCTTGGGATTAAAAGTCCCCTGCTCTACCCGATGAGCTAACGGCCCACTGGCACGCTACCCGGCCGGTCGACCCGCATCAGGTCCCGGCGCACGAGGAGCCGGCCCCGTGTGTGAGCGCGCCGGCACCTGCTCGGCGACGCTGGCCATGACCTGTCGCCACGGACCTGCGCCCGTCAGCGCCCCGGTTGCGGGATCACGATGTCCCCCGGTTGCCCCCCCACGTGGACCCGCGTGCCGACGGCTCCCGTCGCCGTGTCCACCGGCGCCGCCCAGCCGGCCGTCGTCGTCACCCACACCGTGGTGCCGCCCCCGTCCAACGCGATCCCCTCCACCGGCGTGCCCACGTCCGTGGCCCGGCCCGCCGTAGGTCCGGGAAGGTCGAGAGGGATCACGGAGGCGCCGGCGGCGACGTAGGCGGCCGGCCCCCCACCCCGGACGCCGGCGACGATGGCCGTCGGGTTCCCGCCGATGGCGATCGGGGCGCCGGGTGCGAGCGACGGGAGGGAGATGGGAACGACCGTGCTGTCCTGGAACGACGCCACCAGGGCGGTCGACCCGTCGGGGGTGACGGCGATGGCGTCGGGCTCGGGTCCGGCAGGGACGGCGGCCCCGGCGCGCATGGTGGCCAGTGAGATCGGCGTGACGGTCCCGGCGGAGAAGTCGGCGACCAGGGCGGTCGACCCGTCGGGGGTGACGGCGATGGCGTCGGGCTCGGGTCCGGCAGGGACGGCGGCCCCGGCGCGCATGGTGGCCAGTGAGATCGGCGTGACGGTCCCGGCGGAGAAGTCGGCGACCAGGGCGGTCGACCCGTCGGGGGTGACGGCGATGGCGTCGGGCTCCAGACCGACCCCGACCCGCGCGACGACGCGGCCGGTCGATACGTCCACCACGGTCACCTGCTGGGCTCCTTTGTCGGCCACCAGCACCTGCCTGCCGTCGGGCGTGACGGCGAGGGCGGACGGCAGTGACGCGGCGACGACCGGTGGCAGTGTCCGCGAGGTGCTCGTCGACAGCGTGGCGACCGTGTCGCCCGGGTCGGCCAGACCGGTGTGGACGGCGACGTAGGCGACGGTCCCCGGCGGCTCGGCAGCCACGCCCGACGCAGCGCACCCGCCGAGCGCCACCCCGGCCAGGGCGAGCGCCAGTGCCGGCATGGCGACCAGGGTGGGTGTCCGGGCCCGGGACGTGGCGCGGTCCCCCAGGACCCGGCACCCCGCTCCGACCACCTGCGTCCGGCGGTGCCGACTGCGGGTCATCATCCCGGTACGCACGAGCCACCCAGCTCGCCGGCGGCGTCAGCCCAACCGGGAACGTCGGTGACCGGGAAGTAGTCCCCGCTGGCGGGGTCCTGCTCGTAGGGAACGGGAGCCGGCGTGCCGGCCGCCAGCTCCCCGACGGCGGCGAGGAGAGCGTCGATGTCGGCTGGCGACGTCCCGAGCCCGGCGCTTGCCCGGACCGCTCCCGGCATGGCCGAGTGGTCGCCGCGGCGCACCCGGGCACGGTAGGCGGCGACGTCCTCCGGCCCGAGCCCGAGCAGACGGACGATGTACGGGTGGGCGCAGAAGCACCCGTGCCTGACGGCGATGGCGTGCTCGGCGCTGAGCCGGGCCGCCACGAGGGCGTGGTCCATGCCGTCGACGACGAAGGTGGCCTGGGCGAGCGTGTCCGGCCCGGTCGGATCGGGCCCGAGCAACCGGACGCCGTCGATGGCGGCCAGGCCGGACCTCAGGCGGCGGGACAGGGCCCGTTCGTGCTCGATGATGGCCGGCCAGCCGATCCCGGCGATCGCGTCGAGGGCGGCATGGAGGGCGACGGCCCCCACGACGTTGGGTGAGCCGGCCTCCTCGCGTTCGGGCGGTGCCGTCCAGACGACCTCCTCCAGGTCGACCAGGTCCACGGCCCCGCCGCCGGCCAGGAACGGATCGCCGTCCTCGAAGGCGGTCCGGGGACCGATGAGCGCACCGGCCCCGAAGGGTGCGTAGATCTTGTGGCCGCTGAACGCCACGAAGTCGGCAGCGAGCGGGAGGGGCCGGTGCGGCGCGAGCTGCGCCGCGTCGACGAGGACCGGGATCCCCCGCTGGTGGGCGGCAGCGATGATGTCGTCGACGGGCGGGATCCAGCCGGTGACGTTGGACGCTCCCGTGACGGCGAGCAGCGCCGGTGGCGCGCCGTCGTCCAACACCCGCACCACGTCGTCCACGGTGAAGGTGCCGTCCGGGCCGCATTCCACGTGCCGCGTCGCTGCCACCCGCCCCCACGGGAGCAGGTTGGCGTGGTGCTCGACCACCGTCGTGGCCACGACGGCGCCGGGGCCGAGGCGGAGCCGGTACGCCAGGTGGTTGATGGCCTCGGTGGTGTTGCGGCAGATGATGGCGACGTCGTCACCGTCAGGATCGCGTCCGGCGAACCGGAGGATGGCGCGTCGCGCCTCTTCGTAGGCGGTGGTCGAGCGACGCGAGCGGAACCCGGCGCCACGGTGGACGCTCGAGTACCAGGGCAGGAACTCCTCGACCGCCCGGAGCACGGCAGGGTGCGCCTGGGTCGATGCGGCCTGGTCCAGCTCGATCGCCCGGCGCTCGCTCCCGTCGACACAGGGGACGGGGAGTGCGGCACCGACCGGTTCGATCGGCAGCGGTGCGGATGCGTCCATGTGTCAACCCTACGATCCCACGGCTGGCCGTCCGGCTACCATCGCCACGATGACCTCGACCGACGGTGGCCCGGCATCACCCGACCTGGGGAGCACGGAGGCGGGCCCGGTCCCGGCGCCCGAGACCCTGCTCGACGAACTGGATCGGGCCGAAGCGGCGCTGGCCGCGGTCGAGGCGGCACTCGGGCGCCTGGACGATGGCGCCTATGGGCGCTGTGTGTCCTGCGGCGCCGGCGTGGACGCCGCCATCCTCGAGCACGACCCGGCTGCGGCCCACTGCGGGGCCTGCCGCCACGAGCATGGCGGCGCCGATCCGATCGTGGCTGGCTGACGGCCCGGGTGGTCCGGTTCCGCCGGGCGGACCGGCCGGGGCGGGGCCCCCGGGGACACGTCCCCAGGAGCCCCCTCGCCGGACCTCGTGCCGGTTCAGCCCTTCTTCGTCGCCCAGAAGATGGTGTCGATGTCGGCGATCTCCGAGAGCAGGCGGTCGGCTACGGCGACGTCGTTCGTCTTCTTCGACTCGCCGGCCGTCTTTGTCGCCCGCCAGAACAGGTCGTGCAGCTGCGGGTAGGCCTCGAGGTGCTCGGGCTTGAAGTAGTCGGTCCACAGGATCCACAAGTGCTGCTTGACCAGGTCGGCCCGCTGCTCCTTGATGATCGTGGCCCGCACCTTGAAGGTCTCGTCGCTCGAGGCGTTGAACTTCTCCATGGTCGCCTTGACCGACTCCGCCTCGATGCGGGCCTGGGCCGGGTCGTACACGCCGCACGGCAGGTCGCAGTGGGCACGGACGGTCATCGGGGCGGATACCCGGTCGAGTGTGGCCAACAGGTGGTCGGCGATGCGCATAGTCGGGCTCCTTGGTCTCTGGTTCCTCGGGGACGGTGGGTCCCGTTCGGTGTTCTGGCGGTCGGTCTGGCCCCGCTCGCCCTGCGAGGGAGCATGGCCGCCCGCCACCTGGTCGGGGCCCGTGCGGCCGCGCCGCTCGAGGCGGCCCGGGCACGGGCGATGTACTACGGAAGGGATATGGGCTACCCCGACGACACCTTATCGAGGACCTGCGAGATCGTGTCCGGCGCCGGCGGGAGGTGGCCGGGTTGAGGCGAGTGGCGTGCCCGTGGTTGGCGGCGTCCGTGCCGCTGGTGCTGGTCGCCGGCATCCTCATGCCACTGGCGCTCCGCCGGGTCGAGGTCGCCGGCACCTCCATGGCGCCCGGCCTCCTCCCCGGCGACCGGTTGGCCGTCCTCGGTCGGCCGGCCTGGGCCTGGGGCCGACTGGTCCGACCGGGAGCGGTGGTCGTCGTGCGTGACCCGCGTCGCCGCGAGCGCGTCCTGGTAAAGCGGGTGGCCGGCGTGTCCGGTGCCGGCGTGGTGGTCCTGGGCGACCGCCCCGAGGCGAGCACGGACAGCCGGGACTTCGGGCCGGTGCCGCGGTCCGACGTGGTCGGCGTGGCCGTCTACCGGTACGGGCCCTCCCACCGGACCGGGCGGTTGTCCCGGTGTGCCGCCGACGTTCCCGGGTGACTCGGCCGGAAGGTGGCCGTCGCCTGCCGGCGGCGGGGGTACGCTCGTCCTCGATGGCCGCCGGATCCGCCGAGCTCGAAGCACTCCTCGTCCCCGGGTACCTTGACGGCATCGGGGAGAAGCCGCTGGAGGAGATCCGCCGGATGCGGGGTGCCTGCCAAGAGGCGGAAGTCGGCCTGTCCTACGTCCGCCGCCTGTCCCAGGGGCGCCTCGACATCGTCCTCCGGGCGCTCGACCACCGCCGGAACGGCGATCCGCAGACGGCGGCCGACGATCTGGCGGCGATGGTGGAGGAGCTCCCGCAGATCCTCGCCGCCGGTCCCCACCGCCCTCCGGGACCCGGCCGGCTGCCGATGCTGCTGGCGCCGGACACCGAACGCGAAGACCTCACGGCCCGCCTCGACGCGATCCTCGACGCCGACGGCGTCGGGCGCCTGGCCGAGCAGGACGAGGCCACCCTCCAGGGGATCGCATCCCGACTGTCCGAGCTGGAGGCGGCGGTCTCGGCCGATCGCCGGTTGCTCCATGAGCGGATCGACAGCCTCCAGGCGGAGATCGTCCGGCGGTACAAGACCGGGAGCGCCACCGTGGAGGGGCTCCTGTCGTGACCGGCCGGTCATGGTGAGCCCACCCCGCGCCCCGACCGGCGGGCGTCCGGCAGCTGGGACCGTGGCTGCCGCGGCGCGTCGGTTGCCAGTGGGGGAGCGGTGACGCGTGGCGGGCCCCATCACGCCCGCGGTGACGGGGCCCAGTTCGTGAAGGAGCTGCCGGACCGGTTCAACGAGCTCGGGTCGTTCATCAGGGAGCAGCGCAGTACCGCACGCCTCTCGCTGCGGCGCTTGTCCGAGCTGGCCGGGATCTCGAACCCCTATCTGAGCCAGATCGAACGCGGCCTGCGGCGGCCGTCGGCCGAGATCCTCCAGCAGATCGCCAAGGCGCTGCGTATCTCGGCCGAGACCCTCTACGTCCAGGCCGGCATCCTGGAGAAGCCGACCGGCGATACCGACCTGGCGAGGCACATCTTCGCCGACGCCCACCTGACCGAGGAACAGAAGCAGGCCCTGATGCGCATCTACCTGTCGTTCCGCCACGAGAACGAGCCCGACGAGTCCGGCCCGGCAGACGCCGAGCACGGCGGGGTGATCGGGTCCCCGGGCCGCAACGGCGATACCCCAGGAGGCTCCCCGGCGTCGGCGGACGCCGCATCGGGACCTGGCTGACCTGGACCTCCACCGGACCGGCCGGGGACGGGCGCTCCGTATCGGACCGGACCGAGGCCGGGCTGGCGGACCCCGCCGGTAGGCTCGGCCCCGCATGCGACGACTGGCGGTGCTCTCCCTCCACACCTCGCCCTTGGCCCAGCCCGGTACGGGCGACGGTGGGGGCATGAACGTCTACGTCCGTGAGCTCTCCGCCGCGCTGGCCCGGACCGGTGTCGCCTGCGACGTCTTCACCCGCGCCTCCGACCCGGATCTGCCGGACGTCGTCGATGTGGAGCCCGGGCTGCGCGTCCACCACGTGGCCGCAGGCCCACGTGCGCCCATGGCCAAGGAGGCCCTACCCGCGGTCGTCGGCGAGTTCGCCGAAGGCGTGCTGAAGACCATGTCGGCGGCCGGCGGCGACCCGGTCGACGATCCCGGGTTCGACGCCATCCACGCCAACTACTGGCTGAGCGGCCTGGCCGGCCACGAGCTGAAGCACGAGCTCGACCTCCCGCTCGTCTGCACCTTCCACACACTGGACCGGGTGAAGGCGGAGGAGAGCCCCGAGGAGATGGCGTCCCACGACTCCAGCCGACGCGCCGAAGCCGAAGCGGCGATCATCCGGTGCTCCGACACGGTCCTCGCCTCGTGCACGGTCGAGGCCGAGCAGATCGAGTCCCTCTACCATGCCGATCCGACGCGGATCCGCATCGTGGCGCCCGGTGTCGACCATGCGTTCTTCGGGCCCGGCTTCCGACCCCAGGCCCGCCGTGCCGTCGGCGTCGGCGCCGACGGCCCGCTCCTCCTCTTCGTCGGCCGGATCCAGCCGCTGAAAGGGGCGGAGACGGCGGTGCGCACGCTGGCTGCGCTGGCGGGCGAGTACCCCGACGCCCGCCTGCTGGTGGTCGGTGGGCCCAGCGGGCCGCACGGCGCCGCCGAGGTCGACCGGCTGGAGTCGCTGGTGGACCAGCTCGGCCTGGGCCGGAAGGTCGCCTTCGTCCCTCCCCAGCCTCACGAGCTCCTGTCCACCTACTACCGCGCCGCCGACGTATGCCTGGTGCCGAGCCGATCGGAGTCGTTCGGACTGGTGGCGTTGGAGGCCGCGGCGTGCGGGACGCCCGTCGTGGCGTCGGACGTCGGCGGGTTGCGCACCCTGGTCGACCACGGCCGAACCGGGTTCCTGGTCGACGACGGCGCTGCCGAGTCCTACGCGGCGTGGGTCCGCCAGGTGCTGGCCGAACCGCTGCTCGCCGAGCGTCTGGCGACCGGTGCCGTGCTGCGCGCCCGACGGTACACATGGCGCCAGGGAGCGACGCTGCTGCGAGGCATCTACGACGAGCTGACCGTCGGCCGGCTCGTCCAGTGCCCGTGACCGGCAGCGCCGGTGTCGCCGACGACGAGGCAACCGCCGCGGTCACCGGCGTCATCGACCGGTGGGCGGCCCGTGAGCTGGCCGGAGCCGGACCGCTGGTGGCCGCCGACCGGCCGACGGACGGCGATCCGGTCACCGGGGCGCCCCGTTGGTACCTGCGCCTGCGGAGCGACGAGCGGGAGCATGTCACCGTCTGGCTGACGCTCCGCCAGCGGACCCTTCACTACGAGTGCCAGTTCATGCCGGCGCCGGAGACGGACCCGGAGGGGACCTACGCCTACCTGCTTCGCCGCAATGCCGGCCTGTACGGGATGGCGTTCGCCATCGGCCCCGAGGACGCGATCTACCTGGTCGGCAGGGTGCCCTACGACCGGGTGGACGACGGGGAGCTCGACCGGATCGTGGGCGCGTCGCTGGCCTATTGCGACGCGTACTTCCCGACGGCGATGGCGCTCGGGTTCGCCGGTCGGTACCGGCGACGGCCGCCTGCCGGCTGACACGGGCGCGGGCGGGCACCGGAGGCACTGGTAGCTTCGGGAGATGTCCACGAAGCTGCTCCTGGTCGGCGGGGGCCGGATGGGTGCCGCCCTCCTGGGGGGGTTGCTCAACGGCAGTTGGGCCGATCCCGGGTCCCTTGCCGTACTCGACACCGATGCCGGTGCGCGGGACCGCATCGCCGCCGCACATCCCGGGGTCGTGGTCGTGACCGAGCCGGTGGCGGCCGACGGCGTGGTGCTGGCGGTGAAGCCCGACGTGGCCGAGGCGGCCTGCCGCCTGCTGGCGTCCGCCCCGCCGCCCCGCCTGCTCTCGGTCGCAGCCGGCCTGTCCACGGCCCGCCTCGCTGCCGCTCTCCCGCCCGGGGTCGCGGTGGTGCGGGCCATGCCGAACACGCCGGCGCTGATCGGCGCCGGCGTCTCGGCGATCTCGGGCGGGGAGACGGCGGTGTCGGCCGACCTCGACTGGGCGGAGTCGGTGCTGGCCTCCGTAGGATCGGTGGTCCGCCTGCCCGAACGCTACCTCGATGTCGTCACCGGGCTCTCGGGCTCCGGGCCTGCGTACCTGTTCCTGGTGGCCGAGGCCCTGATCGACGCCGGGGTGATGGCCGGCCTGCCCGCCGAGATCAGCCGCGACCTGGTGGTCGGCACCCTCGTCGGCTCGGCCCGCCTCCTCGCCGAGTCGGGTGATGCCCCCGGCGAGCTCCGGGCGGCGGTGACTTCGCCGGCGGGGACCACGGCGGCCGGGATCCGCACCCTCGAGTTCAAGGCGGTCCGCTCGGCCTTCATCGAGGCGGTGGCCGCCGCCACCGAACGGTCCCGCCAGCTCGGTCGCTGACCGGCTGTCTGGCAGGCCCGAGGCCCAGGCGTGTCCGGGTCCCGGCGTCGAGATCCTGGCGGTCGGTCCTGCGGGTCACGTGGATCGTGTCGCCGGCACGTACTGGAACTGCGAGCGGGACCCAGTTCGGGTGTGCCGGGAGGAGGACGGCTTCTGCGGCCCACGGCCTCGGCGTCCCCGGTGCGGGTGGAGAGCGCTCGTCGGTGTGAGGCTCGGCCTCGTCGGGTTCCAGGGGGTGGCACCTGTCGCTCGGCCTCGTCGCCTCGCCCGGCGACCGGTCAAGGTCAACGTCTGTTGGACCATCGCCGGGAGCGGACGACACCCGGCCTGGACGCTGTGCCATGTCGATCTGGTCGTTCCCATCCGCGGGCCGGCGGATGTTGGAAGCCCCGACCCCCGGGTTGTCGCGCCTACGCTCGGGTGGGGCGGACGTGGTGGGTGAACGGGGACGAGTGTCGGTGCACGGGACGGTGGGAGGAGGCGCGGCGGAGCCCGGAGGCCCGCAGGTGCCGACCGTCTTCTTCCTGTCCGACTTCGGCGACGGTGACGGGTTCGCCGGCATCGTACGGGCGGTGCTGCACCGCCTCGTCCCCGGCATCGCCGTGGTCGACCTGGCCCACGGCATCGCGCCCTTCGACGTGGCCGGCGGGGCGCGGACCCTCGAGCGGGCCGCACCGTACCTCGGGGATGGTGTGGTGCTGGCCGTGGTCGATCCCGGCGTGGGTACGGAACGGCGCGGCGTCGCCGTCCGTGTCGGCCGGTCGGCGACTGGCGCGTCCACCGGGTTCGCCGGCCCGGGACCGGCCTGGCTGGTGGGGCCGGACAACGGGCTCCTGGTCCCGGCGGCCCGGCGGCTGGGTCGGATCGACGAGGTGCGGGATCTGCCCGGCGTGTCCACCTTCGATGGTCGGGACGTCTTCGCCCCGGCGGCGGCGCACCTGTGCGTCGGGGGCGATCCCGCGGCGATCGGTCCGCCGGCCGACCCGGCCGGGCTGGTCGAGCTGGTCGAGCGGGGACCGGACGGCCCCGCGGCCCCGAAGCCTGATGGCCGCGGCGAGCTGCGGGTGCCAGCCCGGTGGATCGACCGGTTCGGCAACGTCCAGCTCGACCTGGAGGCGGGGAGCGAGAGCCCCTGGGGCGGTCCCTGGCCCGATGCGTTCGACGTTGGGGTGGAGCCGCCGGTGCCAGGCGCACCCGGGCGGATCCGGGTGAGATGCGTGCGGGGCTTCGGGCACCTCGAGCGTGGCGAGCTCGGCTTGCTGGCCGATGCCGACGGCAGGTGGGCGCTGGTCCTGGCCGAGGACTCCGCCGCCGACCTGCTGGGTGTCCGGCCCGCGTCGGTCGGGACGACGCGGTGGGTGGTGCTCGCCCCGGCTGGGTACGATCCGCGATGATGACCCCGTTGCCGAAGCCGCCCGAGGGACCGCCCGGCCCGGTGGCACCCGGCCCGGCCGCCTCCCGGCGGATCCCGGAGGCCACGGTGATCCGGCTTCCCGTCTACCAGCGCATCCTCGAGGAGCTGGTGCGTTCAGGCACCACCACCGTGTCCTCCGAGCTCCTGGCGTCCCTCGCCCGGGTCAACGCGGCCAAAGTTCGCAAGGACCTGTCGCTGCTGGGTTCGTTCGGCACCCGGGGTGCCGGCTACGACGCCGCCTTCCTCGTCGAGCAGATCGACCGGGCGCTGGGGCTCGACCGGGACTGGCCGGTGGTCATCGTGGGTATCGGCAACCTGGGCCGGGCCCTGGCCAATTCCCAGGGGTTCTCGGCCCGGGGGTTCCGGGTGGTGGCCCTGTTCGACACCGACTCCCATGTCGTCGGGGAGCGGGTGGGCGCACTCGCCGTCCGCCACCTGGACGAGCTGGCCGACGTGGCCGCGCAGGACCGCCCGACCATCGGCGTGGTGGCCACCCCCGCCGGCGCCGCGCAGGACGTGGCCGATCGCCTGGTGGGCGTGGGCATCCGCTCCCTCCTCAACTTCGCCCCCCGCGTTCTCACCGTCCCGGGCGACGTGCTCCTGCGCTACGTCGACCTCAGCATCGAGCTCCAGGTCATGAGCTTCTACCAGGCCCGCCTGGCCACGTCGGCCTCCGCCCCCCCGGGCGAGGCGACGGTCGAGGAAGGCGACGGTGGTGTCACCGACCCGGCCCGAGCCGACATGCCGATGATCCGCTCGGTCGGGCTCACCTCGAAGGGGAGCTGACGCCGGCACCGACTGGCGATCGGGCCCCCGGCCCGGCATGCTTGCTATCCGGCCACGTCCCGCCTCCCGGGGCGGGGCGGCGTCACGCGCCGAGCACAGGGGAGCCGCAGCAGAGCAGTGTCCGTCGTCGTCGTGGGCCTCGAACAGCGCCTCGCACCTCTCGATCTCTTCGAGCGGGTGGCCCTCGGCGACGACGCCCTCCCGAAGGTGCTGGCCCGCCTGCGCGACCGTGGGAACCTGGCCGAGGCCGTCGTCGTCTCCACCTGCCAGCGCGTCGAGGTGTACGCGGTCGTCGACCGGTTCCACCAGGGTGTCGCCGAGATCCACGAGACGCTGGCCGACCTGGTGGGCGTGCCGGCGGAGCGGCTGGAGGAGCACGCGGTGCTCCGGTTCGACGACGACGTGGCCGACCACCTCTTCTCGGTGGCCGCCGGGCTGGAGTCGGCCGTACTGGGCGAGACCGAGGTGCTCGGTCAGGTGCGCCGGGCCTGGGAACGGAGCCAGCGGTCCGACGCCTCGGGGCCGGTGCTCGGTGCCCTGTTCCGCCACGCCGTCGAGGCGGGCAAGCGGGTGCGGTCGGAGACGTCCATCGCCCGGGGGGTGACGTCGATGTCGCACGGTGCCGTGGCGCTCGCCGCTCGGCGTGCCGGCGGTGATCTCGGGGGCCTCGCCGCGGTGGTGATCGGCGCCGGCGAGATGGGAAGCGGCGTGCTGGCTGCGCTCACCGGCGGTTCGGGCTCCGGGTGGGGCCATCCCCGGACGGTCACCGTCGTCAACCGGACGCCGTCCCGGGCCCATGCCCACGTGCAGGGGGTTCCTGCCGGGTTCGGTGGGACGGTCGCCGCCGCCGACCTGTCCGACCTGCCCGCCGTGCTGGCCGGTGCCGATGTCGTCGTCGCCTCCGTCGCCTCCACCGCGCCGGTCGTCGACGCCGCCTCCGTCGCCGCCGCCGTGGAGGGCCGGGACCCGTCCCGGCCGATGATCGTGGTGGACCTGGGGGTCCCCCGCAACGTCGAGCCGGCGGTGGCCGGGATCGCCGGCGTGGACCTGCTCGACATCGACGATCTCCGGCGCTCGGTGGACGACGCGCTCTCCGGCCGTCGGGGCGAGGTCGAGCAGGCTCGGCGCATCGTCGCCGGCGAGCTGGAGCGCTACCGGGTCGCCGCCCGCGCCCGGGGAGCGGCACCGGTCATCGCCGCACTCCGGGGGCAGGCCGAAGCGGCCAGGGTGGCCGAGCTGCAGCGCCAGCGGGAGAAGCGGGGCGACCTGACCGACGAGCAGTGGGCGCAGGTCGACGAGGTCACAAGGGCCATGGTGGCCTCGCTACTGCACCAGCCGACGGTGGCCCTGAAGGAGGCGGCTGGGACCCCGCGGGGCGAACGCCTCGTCGAGGCGCTGCGGGCGCTGTTCTCGCTCTGACGTGGCGCCGGCTCCCCTCCGCCTGGCCACTCGCGGATCGCCGTTGGCGCGTTGGCAGGCCGCCCACGTTGCCGGGCTCCTCGCCGACCTGACCGGCCGGGCGAGCGAGGTCGTCGTGGTGGAGACGACCGGCGACCGTGACCGCGACGTGCCGCTGGAGGAGGTGGGCGGGCAGGGGATCTTCGTGAAGGAGGTCCAGCAGGCGGTCCTCGACGGCCGTGCCGACGTCGCCGTGCACTCGGCCAAGGACCTGCCGGCCTCGACCTCCGTACCCGGTCTCGTGCTGGCGGCCGTACCCGTCCGCGGCGACCGGCGGGACGCACTGGTCGGCGCCACGGTCGCCACCCTTCCCCCGGGCTCGACGGTGGCGACGGGCTCCGCCCGGCGTCGGGTGCAGCTGGCCGCCCTCCGGCCCGACCTCGGCTTCGTCCCACTACGGGGCAACCTCGGCACGCGCCTGGCCCGGGTCGGAACGGGCGGGGTGGCCGCGGTGCTCGTGGCCCAGGCCGCCCTCGACCGGTTGTCCTGGCGCCCGGAGGGTCCCGGGCTCCACGACGTGCTCGACGTCGAGGCGATGGTCCCCCAGGTCGGCCAGGGCGCGCTCGCGCTCGAGTGCCGCGGCGCCGACGCACCCGTGCTCGACGCCCTTGCCCGACTGGATGACGAGCCGTCCCACCGGGAGCTGGTGGCCGAACGGGCGTTCCTGGCCCAGCTGGGTGGTGGCTGCACCCTGCCGGTGGGCGCCACGGCGACGGTCCGACCGGGAGGAGGCGAGGGAGGGGGAGTGTCCGTCCTCGGCGTCCTGGCCGACGCCGGCGGCCACACCGTGGTCCGGGAGACGATGACCGGCGCCGACCCTGCCGCCGTCGGCGCCGAGGTCGCTCGTCGCCTGCTGGGCGAGGTGGGACGCTGGTGGCCCGGCGGTCCGGTGGCGTGACGGCGGCGGCACCCGGCCCGCTCTCGGGTTGGACCGTGGTGGTGACCCGCGCCCGTCCCCAGGCGTCGTCGCTGGCAGCGCGGGTCCGGGACCTGGGGGCGAGGGTCGTCGAGGTCCCCGTCATCGAGATCGGCGAGCCCGCCGACCGAGGGGCCGCCCTGCGGGCGGCTGCCGCCCGACTGGTCGGTGGTGCCTACGACTGGGTGGCGTGCACCTCGCAGAACGCGGTCGGTCGGCTGGTCGACGCGCTCGACGACCGCCCGGTTCCCGCCGCCACCCGGTGGGCGGCGGTGGGGCAGGCCACCGCCGGTGCCATCGCCCGAGCCGGCCACGAGGTCGACCTGGTGGCGCCCGAGGGGACCGCAGCGAGCCTGGCGGGCGTCTTCCCCCCGGGTCCGTCCGATCCGGGTTGGCGTGGCCCGCACGTGCTCTTCCCCCGGGCGGCGCGCGTCGACGGGGACCTGGCCGAACGGCTGCGCGCTGCCGGGTACCTGGTCGACGACGTCGTCGCCTACCAGACGGTCCGTTCCCGGCCCGACCGGCGCGTCCTCGAGCGGGCCCGGACGGCCGACGCCGTCGCCTTCACGTCGTCGTCGACCGTCGCCGGCCTCATCGAGGCGGCCGGGCGGGACGCGGTGCCACCGGTGGTCGTCACCATCGGACCGCAGACCTCGGCGGCCGCCCGGCGGGCGGGCCTGGACGTTGCCGCAGAGGCCGGGCGGCACGATCTCGACGGGCTGGTGGGCGCGCTGGTGGCCGCGCGGACGGCATTCCGCCCGGGCGCCGGTGGCGGCGGTGGTCAGGGGCCGGGCCCGGCCTAGGCTTCCCGGGCGTGACCACCTCCCCCCCGACCGCTCCGGACCCGCCCGGCGCCTTCCCGGCCCGCCGGATGCGCCGCCTCCGCCGGACCCCGGCGATGCGCCGCCTGGTGGCCGAGACCCGCCTGTCGGTCGACGACCTGGTTGCCCCCCTCTTCGTGGCCGACGGGATCGCCGCCCCCCGGCCCATCTCCTCGCTTCCCGGCGTGGTCCAGCACACCCTGGACTCGCTCGGCGACGAAGTGGCCCGCCTGGTCCGCCTGGGCGTTCCCGGGGTGCTCCTCTTCGGGCTCCCCCGGCCCGGGGACAAGGACGCCACCGGTTCGGCCGGAACCGACCCGGCCGGCATCGTCCCCCGGGCGGTGGCGGTGGCCCGACAGGCCGCCGGCGACCACGTGGTGGTCATGACGGACTGCTGCCTCGACGAGTTCACCGACCACGGGCACTGCGGGGTGCTCGACGCCACCGGTCGCGACGTCGACAACGACGCCACCCTCCCGCTCTACGTCGCGGCCGCACGGGCGCACGCGGCGGCGGGAGCCGACGTGGTAGCGCCCAGCGGGATGATGGACGGGCAGGTGGCGGCGATCCGGGCGGGCCTCGACGAGGCCGGGTTCGCGTCGACGGCGATCCTGGCCTACGCAGCGAAGTACGCGTCCGCGCTCTACGGTCCGTTCCGCGACGCCGTGGACGTCACCATCGCCGGTGGCGGGGACCGGTGCGGCTACCAGCAGGACCCCCGCAACCGGCGCGAGGGAGTGGTCGAGGTGACCCTCGACCTGACCGAGGGAGCGGACATGGTGATGGTGAAGCCGGCTCTGTCCTACCTCGACGTGGTGGCCGACGTCCGGGCCGCCGTCGACGTGCCGCTGGCCGCGTACCACGTGAGCGGCGAGTACGCCATGGTGAAGGCGGCCGCCGAGCGGGGCTGGCTGGACGGGACGGCCGTGGCGCTGGAGCACGTGACGGCCATCCGACGGGCCGGGGCCGACATGGTCATCACCTATTTCGCCGCCGAACTGGCCGAGCGGCTGTCGTGACGCCTGCATCCGACGCGGCCGATCGCCCGGCGCGCGCCGCGGTCTCCGGGCACGCCTGGTGGGAGCGGGCCCGGGCCGTCATCCCCGGCGGCGTCAACTCGCCGGTCCGGTCGTTCCGATCGGTGGGCGGCGAGCCCTACGTGGTGGCACGAGGCGAGGGAGCCTACGTGTGGGACGTCGACGGGAACCGGTACGTCGACCTGGTGCAGTCCTACGGCGCCTCCATCCTCGGGCACGCCCATCCCGCCGTGGTGGACGCGGTGCGGCGGGCGGTGGCCGGCGGCACCACGTTCGGGGCCCCGACCGAAGGCGAGGTCCTCCTGGCCGAGGCGATCTGCTCGCGGGTGCCGGGATGCGAGCAGGTGCGGCTGGTCTCGTCGGGGACCGAGGCTGCGATGAGCGCGGTGCGGGTCGCTCGGGGGTTCACCGGCCGGGAGCGGGTGGTGAAGTTCGCCGGCTGCTACCACGGTCATTCGGACGGCCTGCTCGCCGGTGGGGGCAGCGGGGTGGCGACCCTGGGGTTGCCCGGATCGGCCGGGGTGACCGCCGCCGCCGTGGCAGACACGGTGGTCGCGCCGTACAACGTCGTCCCCGAGGTCGGCGACGACGTGGCCTGCGTCATCGTCGAGCCGGTGGCGGCCAACATGGGGCTGGTGGCCCCGGTTCCGGGGTTCCTCGAGGGGCTGCGGGCGGCATGCGACGAGGCCGGGGCCCTGCTCGTCTTCGACGAGGTGATCACCGGGTTCCGCCTGGGACCGGCGGGCGCGTCGGGTGCCACCGGCGTGACCCCCGACCTGTGGTGCTTCGGCAAGGTGATCGGTGGCGGCCTGCCGGTGGGCGCCTTCGGTGGGCGGGCCGACGTGCTGCAGGTGCTGGCACCGGACGGGCCCGTCTACCAGGCGGGAACGCTCTCGGGAAACCCGCTCGCCACCGCGGCGGGCCTGGCCGTGCTCGAGGCCATGGACGAGCCGGCATACGACGCCCTGGCCGCCCGGGCGACCGCCTTCGCCGGCGAGCTGCGGGCGCACCTGGCCGCGGCGGCCGCCGGCTCGCCCGTCGCCGTGCAGGTGCCGGTCAGCGGCCCCCTGGTCGGCGTGTTCTTCGTCCCCGCGGGCGACGACGCCCGCCCGGTCTCCGACTACGACGACGCCGTCCGTGCGGCCGGCACCGGCGTCTACCGGCGCTTCTTCCACGCCCTCCTCGATCGTGGTGTGGCGCTGGCACCCGGCGCCTACGAGGTCATGTTCCCGTCGATGGCACACGATCCGGCGCTCCTCGCCGTCGTGGCCGAGCAGGCAGGCGGGGCCCTCGCCAGCGTGCTGGACGGGTGAGGCGGGCGACCGTCCCGCACTTTCGCCTCCGGGTTTGCAAAGCTGGCGCGATGACGATCGCAGCCGGCACGGCCCCGTGGGGGTCGCGACCGGGCGGGACGCCACCCGTGGCCACCCGCGGACGACGCGCAGAGGAGCGAGGATGACGGTCGGATCGATGGAACTGCCACCCGAGGGGATGTTGCTGTCCGGGATCGCCCTGGCGGGCGACGAGTCCCGCGGTGTCGCCACGACGCCCGGGCTCAGCCTCCTCTTCACCGCTGACGGCATCACCGTCCAGGGACCCCAGCCGGGTACCGAGCGGTTGCTGGCATGGAGCGGACTGGAGTCGGCGGCCTGCAACGAGCAATCCCACATGCCCGACGGCACGCCCGCGGTGGTCATGGAGCTGACGGCAGCGGGCCAGACGGTGCGGTTCCTCCTGCCGTCGGGGGCCGTCTCGCCGGGACAGGCTGCCTACCTGGACCAGGCCCTTCCCCAGTGGCTGGCCCGCTACGGGGCGGCTGGTCCCGCAGGGACCGCCGGTCCGGCGCCGGCTCCGGAGCCCGCTCCCGAGGGGATGCTGTCCGGCGGGTTCGTCGCGCCGGTGGTCGCGGACGCCCCGACGGCCGAGCGCCGGCCCCGGTTCGGCCGCAAGGCGAAGGGCCCGTCGGAAGCCGCCGGAGTCGCTGCCGGTGCCGAGGTGATCGTGCCGCCGGCCGCCCCGGCCGCCCCGGCCGTGACCGGCTCCGGTGCGTTCGACCTGAGCCCCCCCGGCGTGGTGGCGCCGGCCGGCCCGGGGTTCCCGCCGCCGGGCGACCTCCTCGCCGGCGGCGCGTTCCCTGCCGCCCAGGAGCCGGCCCCGAAGAGCAACCGGACCCGCCTGATCGTCCTCGTGGTCCTCCTCGTGGTCGTGGTCGGGGCCGGCATCGGCCTCCTGGCGACCCGCAACAGCGGTACCACCTCGGCGACGCCACCCCCCACGTCGGCACCGTCGGCCGGCAACGACATTGCCCTTGCCTCCAAGGTCAACATCACCGCGTCCGACCTGCCTGCGGGGTGGGCGCCGGTCACGACGGCGACGGGACCACAGGTCAGCTCGGCCTACCGGCAGGGCGCGCTGCAGGCCATGCCGGCGTTCGCCTCGTGCCTGGGTGTGCCGGGCACGTCGATCGCCGGGCTGTTCGGCACCGGGACCCAGCCCGACACCGCCGCCCGCAGCTCGTCGCCGCTGTTCGGCGCCCCCGGCGACCCGAGCACCACCATCCAGTCGATCACCCAGGTGGTGCGGTCGGCCACCGACTCCACCTCCGACGCCGGGATCTTCTCCAAAGCGAACTTCGTCACCTGCCTCACCCAGTTCCAGACGGCTGCCTACGGAGCGGTGACGGCCGGTACCACGGTCCAGGTCGTCCCGGTCACCCTGCAGACCGAGCCGGGTGTCCGGGCCTTCGGCTACGTCTCCACCGTCACCATGCCGGGCGGGACGACGGAGCACCTGGGCAACGCCTTCGTGTTCGGGGGCCGGTTGGAGGCGGTCCTCCAGCCGAACACGGCCGGGCCGTCGTTCCCGGTGACGGTGTTCCACCAGGCCTATGCCGCCCTGCTGGCCAACGTCGCCGCCAACCAGCACGCCTGAGGACGCCGGCCCCGCCGCCTGTGGGCCCGGGCTCGGTCAGGGGTCCGGCAGGGCCCGGGTGAGCGCGGCAACCGTCCGGTAGACGGCCTCGGCCGGTCCGATCTCGTCCGGTCGCAGCAGGTTGGCCATGATCCGTAGCACCCAGGTCATGATCGACGCCGAGTACATGCCGGTGCCGACGCACAGGTGCATGAGCTCCGGCCGGCTGATCAGGCGGATGAACGCCCTCGCCACCCGGTAGTAGAGGCCGTACATCTCGTCCAGCGCGGCCTCGTAGCCGGCGATGGCCTCCGCCCCGCCGCCGGCCAGGGCGGCCCCGACCGACGCGGCGGCGAGACGGCCGGTCTCGTAGCCGTAGGCAATGCCCTCGCCGTTGAAGGGATTGATCGACCCCGCCGCGTCACCGGCCACCACGGTGGTGGGGCCGACGCGCGGGCCGACGGCGAGGCCCATGGGCAGTTTGCCACCGGTCGGTGGGCCGAGCGACGTGGCCGGCGACAGTCCCCACGAGCGCGGGGCCCAGTCGATGAACGCGTCCATCAGGTGGGAGGTGTTGACGCCCTTCCACCGCCGGTCGGTCGAGAGGAGCCCGACCCCCACGTTCACCCGGCCGTCGCCCAGGGGGAAGATCCACCCGTAGCCGGGGACGACCGCGCCGGACCTGTCGCGGATGTCGAGGTGCGATTCGATGAACGGGTCGTCGTGGCGGGGCGAGG
Source organism: Actinomycetes bacterium (assembly GCA_021799615.1). Lineage (GTDB taxonomy): Bacteria > Actinomycetota > Acidimicrobiia > Acidimicrobiales > RAAP-2 > JAJZDI01. The sequence continues at coordinate 2,817 of JAJZAC010000013.1, read as the reverse complement.
TGTAGTACCCGCGCAGGGCCATCCCCATCGGGCGGTGGCGGTCCCGACCGGTTCCGAGCGCCCGGCCGAAGCGGGAGTTGGCGCCGTCGGCCACCACCACGTAGCGGGCCCGGAGCTCGCGCCGGGCGCCCGTCTCGGTGTCGCGCACCACGGCGCCGATGCAGGCCGGCAGCGTCCCCGCCGGTACCGCGCCCTGGCGCTCGTCGATGACGGGGGTGACGGCCTCGGTGTGCTGCAGCACGGTGGCACCCGCCTTGGCCGCGTGCTCGTTCACGAGCAGGTCGAGGTCGTGCCTGGTGATCACGTAGCCGTAGGAGGGGAACGACGGGTGTTCGGGCCATGCCAGCTCGAGGACCTTGCCGTAGGCGTGGGCCCGCAGGCCGTCGAAGCGGTGGGCACCGGCCAGGGCGTGCTCGAGCCCCATGTCGGCCAATTGGCGCACCGAGCGCGGGGTCAACCCGTCCCCGCACGTCTTCTCCCGGGGGAACGACTTCTTCTCCACGAGGACGACGTCCCAGCCGGCCTCGGCCAGCCAGTAGGCGCACGACGAGCCGGCCGGCCCGCCTCCCACCACGAGGACGTCGTGGAGGTCGTGTGCGGGGGTGGGATCGGTGGGTTCCACGCCTCCGATCGTAGGACGATCGGGCGTCGCCGGTGCACGTCGCGCTGCGCTGTGGCTCCGGGGAACCACCCTCCGTGCGCGCTGACCAGCCCCGGGGAACCACCCTCCGTGCGCGCTGACCAGCCCCGGGGAACCACGTACCGCACCCGCCCGCCGACACCACGTCCGCAGGCCGTCCGTCGATGTGCCCGCCCCGGTTCGAGCGTGGTAGAACGACCGGTGCTGTGGCCGACTACCTGCCGATCCTCGTGCTGATGGTGCTGGGCTTCCTGTTCGCGGCGATCTCGTTCATCGCCTCGGCGCTCATGGCACCCCGCAAGCGGCCCACCGCTGCCAAGCTCGCCCCCTACGAGTGCGGGATCGTCCCCCGGATCGAGCCGCCGACGCGCTTCCCGGTGCGCTTCTACCTGGTGGCGATGATCTTCATCATCTTCGACATCGAGATCGTGTTCCTCTACCCGTGGGCGGTCGTCTTCCACCAGTTGGGCTCGTTCGGCCTGGTCGAGGTGGTCGTCTTCGCCGCCGTGGTGCTGGTCTCGTTCCTGTTCCTGGTGAGCAACGGCGCCCTCACCTGGGGCCCGGCGGCCCACCTGGAGCGGGCCATGCCGTCGCGCACCTCGGAGTCGACCATCTCCCGGATCGCGGCCGGGCTCGCTGCGGCCGCCGAGAGCGACCGCTCGGGCACCGGCCCCGAGCAGGCGGCCTAGGGCGGGTCGGCGTGGGCCTCGAGGACCTCCAGCACAATTTCCTCACCGGCCGGCTCGAGGACCTGGTCAAGTGGGCCCGCCGGTACTCGATGTGGCCGGCCACCTTCGGCCTCGCCTGCTGCGCCATCGAGATGATGTCGGTGGGAGCGGCCGACTTCGACCTGGCCCGCTTCGGCATGGAGGTCTTCCGCGCCTCACCCCGTCAGGCCGACCTGATGATCGTGGCCGGGCGCGTATCGCAGAAGATGGCGCCGGTCCTCCGCCAGGTCTACGACCAGATGATGGAACCCAAGTGGGTCCTGTCGATGGGCGTGTGCGCGTCGAGCGGCGGCATGTTCAACAACTACGCCATCGTCCAGGGCGTCGACCAGGTCGTCCCCGTCGACGTCTACGCACCCGGGTGTCCGCCGACTCCCGAGACGCTCATCCACGCCATCCTCACCCTCCACGAGAAGGTGCGCACCGGCGAGATCACCCGCCGGCCCGGCGGGCGTGTGCCGGCACTCGCCTCGGACGAGGGTGCCGACACCGAGGACGAGCGGGGCGGGCTCGGAGGCCAGGTCGGCTGGACCCCCGAGCGTCCCGAGGCCGTCCGCCTGGCCACCCCGAAGCGCAACCCGGTGATCGCACGGTCGGTCGGGGAGCCGAGGTGAGCGCCGCCCACGGGACCGTGCCGACGCAGACCACCGGGGCGGTGGAGACCGCCTTCCCGTCGCGGGAGCACTACCAGGCCACGGTCGCCGGGTACCGCGACGACGGGTACGAGATGTGTGCGGACCTGTGCGCCGTGGACTACCTCACCCATCCCGGCCGCCGCCTTCCCGAGGGCGTGTCGCCCGAGCGCTTCGAGGTCGTCGTCAACCTGCTCTCGCTCAGTGCCGCCCGTCGGGTCCGCGTGCGTGTCCAGGTGCCCGCGTCCGACCCGCGAGTCCCGACGCTGTTCGACCTCTACCCCGGGGTCGAAGCCATGGAGCGGGAGGCCTTCGATCTCTTCGGCATCGTGTTCGCCGGTCATCCCGACCTGACCCGGATCCTGATGCCCGAGGACTGGGAGGGGCACCCGCTCCGCAAGGACTACGGGGTCGGGCGGGTGCCGGTGCAGTTCAAGGAGGCACCGGGTCCCCGATGACCGAGCACGGAGACGACTTCTTCCCGAACCCCGGCCACGCTGCCGAGGCACCCTTCCTGGCCGCGGAGACCTCCGAGGGGGACCAGGAGCTCACCCCCCGGTCCACCACCGGCGCCGGCGAGCTGCGTCGCGAGGTGGGTGCCGTCCTCCGCCTGCCCGAGGGTGTCGCCGTCGACCCGTCGGACATCGACGTCGAGCGGTCCGACGACGAGACGATGATCATCAACATGGGCCCCCAGCACCCGTCCACCCACGGGGTGCTCCGGCTCATGCTGGAGCTCGACGGCGAGACGGTGCTCCGGACCAAGCCGGTCATCGGCTACCTCCACACCGGCATGGAGAAGACCGGAGAAGAGCTC
>JAJZAC010000083.1 GCA_021799615.1 Actinomycetes bacterium | reverse complement strand
CCGGCGGCGAACAGCCGCTGGATCACCGTGTCGTGCAGGTCGCGGGCGATGCGGTCGCGGTCCTCCAGCAGCGTCAGCTCTGCCAGGCGCTCGTGCATCCGGGCGTTCTCGATGGCGATCCCGGCGGCCACGCCCAGCGTCGAGGCGAGGGCCTCGTCCACGCTGTCGAAGGGCAGCCCGTCGGCCCGGTCGGTCAGGTACAGGTTCCCGTAGACCTCGCCGCGCACCGTGATGGGCACGCCCAGGAACCTGGTCATGGGCGGGTGATGGGGCGGGAACCCGGCGCGCTCCGGGTACGACGGCAGGTCGTCGATCCGGAGGGGGACGGGATCGGCGATCACCAGGCCGAGGACCCCCTTGCCGGTCGGGAGGTCACCGATGGCGCGCTCCTCCTCCCCGCTCAGCCCGGAGGCGAGGAACGCGGCGAGACCCCGGCCGTCGGCGTCGAGGACCCCGAGCGCGCCGTACCGGGCCCCGGTCAGCGCACGGGCCTCCTCGACGAGGTGCCGGAGGATGGCGTCGAGGCTGAGGTCGGCCTCGACGACCATGACAGCCTGGATCAGCCGCTGGAGGCGGCCCGGGTCGTCGATCCTGCGGAATGGCACCGGAGCGATCCTACGACCGGCCCGGCGCTCGTCCGGCGGGCGTCCCGGTGCCCGTCCGTGCCACAATGGCGCGGTGACCGTACGGGTCTTCCTGCTCGATGATCACGAGGTCGTCCGTACCGGACTGCGTGCCCTGTTCGAGGTCGAGGAGGACATCGAGGTCGTCGGCGAGGCCGACAGCGTGGAGACCGCCCTCCGGCGGGTTCCCGCGGCACGTCCCGACGTGGCCATCCTCGACGTGCGCCTGCCCGACGGCAGCGGCATCGAGGTCTGCCGCGAGTTGCGGTCGGCCACACCGGAACTGGCGTGCCTGATGCTCACCTCCTACGCCGACGACGAGGCGTTGCTGGCCGCGATCATGGCCGGCGCCGCCGGCTACCTGTTGAAGGAGGTGCGCGGCAACGACCTGGCCGACAGCGTCCGCCGGGTGGCGGCGGGGCAGAGCCTCATCGACCCGCATCTGGCCCAGCGGGTGCTCGACCGGATCCGGTCGGGCCCCGAGGAGGACCCGCGCCTCGCATCCCTCACCGGCCAGGAGCGCAAGATCCTGGCGCTGATCGCCGAGGGGCAGACCAACCGGCAGATCGCCGAATCGCTCTTCCTGGCCGAGAAGACGGTGAAGAACTACGTGTCGAACCTGCTGGCGAAGCTGGGCATGCACCGGCGGACGGAAGCGGCCGTGTTCGCCACCCGCCTCGCCGAACGCCAGGCGTCCGGGCGCGACGCCACCGCGTGAGCGCCGCCGTGCACGGGACCACCGGCGCCTGGCGCGGGGCCTCGCCGGCGGCCCACCCCACGGCCCACTCGGCGCCAGCCGGTCCGTCGTAGCCGGCGACCACCGGGCGCGGGGCCTCCGGTCGCAGCAGCACCCTCCCGGCCGGTCGGACCGGCGGGCCACCCCCCCGGTCGGTGTGGGTGATACTGGCGCCATGGGCCCGGCGCGCCGCCACCAGTTGACGCTCGTGGCGCAGCTGCAGGTCCTGGTCATCCTGTTGCTCGTCCTCGGGCTGGTCGCCGCCGTCGGGACGGTCACCGTCAACGTCGAGCTCCGCCGCACCCAGACCGAGGTCTCGACGACACTGCGCCTGGCCCAGGCCGATTCGGGCGAGCTCTCCGTGGCGTTCGCCCAGCAGCAGGCCGATCTGGCCGGGTACCTGATCACCGGTGACCCCGGCTCTCGTGCCGCCTACCTGACCGGCGTCGGCCGTCTCGACCAGCTGGATGCCTCGCTGGCCCGATCCCTCGCCGGCCACCCGGTGGCACTGGCCAGCCTGGCGTCGGCCGAGGCGGGCATCGACGCCTGGCAGCGGCAGGTGGCGGCGCCGGCCATGGCCTCGCGGGCATCGACCCCCGTCGGCACGCCAACGGCGGCGACCAGGCGCGCCCTCGCCTCGGGGTCCGAGATCACCTCGGTGCAGGCGGACATGGTCCGCCTGCACGACCACGTCGACGAATTGGTCACCGCCGCCCTGGACCGGGTCGCCGCCGCCCAGCAGACGGCCGACTGGGTGACCCTGGCCACCGGGGTCGGCGCCCTCGTCGTCGCCGGCGTCGCCGTCGTCGTCCTCCGGCGCTCGCTCACCGGCCCACTCCGGTCCCTGGTGGCGAAGGTCGGGGCGGTGGCCGGAGGCGACCTCCACCGCCCGCTGGAGGTCGAGGGCCCTCCCGAGTTCGTCCAGGTCGCCGGGGCGGTGGAGACCATGCGTTCCCGCATCGTCACGGCGATGGAGGCGTCCGCCGAGGCCGAACGGCGCGTCGGCGTTCTCGAGGAGGACGACCGCATCGCCCGCGACCTGCACGACCTGGTCATCCAGCGACTGTTCGCCACCGGGCTGAGCCTCCAGACCGCGTCGGTCCGCCACCCCGAGGCAGCCGCCGCCCTGGCCGTGTCGATCGACGAGATCGACGAGTCCATCCGGGAGCTACGCGCGGTGATCTTCGGGCTGGCACCTCGCCGGACCGGCGGTCGAGGCCTGCGCGACGAGATCCTCGACCTGGCCCGCGAAGCTCGCCGACCGCTCGGCTTCGACCCGCACCTGACCTTCGAAGGGCCCGTCGACGCCCTGGTGCCCGACGCGGTGGCCGTCGAGGTGGTCCCCGTCGTGCGCGAGGCGCTCGCCAATGTGGCCAAGCACGCGGCCGCCTCGCGGGTCACGATCCACCTGCGGGCCGGTGACGGCAGCCTGCGCCTCGAGGTGGCCGACGACGGCCGGGGGCTTCCCCGGGACCGGTCGGTGGGCCAGGGGCTCGGCAACCTCACCGAACGGGCGTCGCACCTCGGGGGAACCTGCACCGTCCGGAGCGATCCGGGCGCCGGCACCACCGTGCTGTGGACGGTCCCGCTGGACGGTCCTGCGCCCCCGGGCCGCTGAGCCGGGCCGGGGACCGGGCGACCGGGACGGTACGCGCCGACATCCGATCGCGGCACCGGGTACTTTGCCCCTGGCAGGCGGTACTGGGGCGGGCGAGGATCAGCTACGAACGACGATGTCCATGTACGCACAACTCCTGACCATGGCCCTGGCCGACGAGGCCGATCTCGACCTCGGGGGGCACGACGCCCCCGTGGACGAGCTGGTGGTCGAGCTGGCGGCCAAGCGCCGGGTCCTCGCCCGCGACCCCGAGCTGGCCCGTTCGGCGGTCTCGGAGATCGCACGGCAGCTCTCCTACGATGCCCAGCTGGTCCGGATCTGCCGCCGGCTGGGCATCGCCGCCGACCCCGCCCACTTCGAGCAGCCGGAACGGGAACGCGAGCGCCTCGAGGAACTGCTGGCGGCCGAGGGCGTCGAGGTCCGCCGGCAGGGTCGCCGGGACTGAGGCACTCGGGCCAGGGGAGTCCTGGCCAGGGGGTCCTGGCCAGGGGGCACGGCCGGCCAGCGCAGCAGGAGCGCGTGCGGGAGCGGGGGCGGGCGGCGACGGTAGGGTGAGCCGCCATGCCACCAGCTTCCGGACGACCACGGCGAACGGGCGACCGGCGACCACGAGCCCTGGACCCGGCCGCGTTCACCGCCGGGCTGAACCCCGAGCAGCGGGCAGCGGTGGAGCACCGGGGCGGTCCACTCCTGGTGGTCGCCGGCGCCGGGTCCGGAAAGACGCGGGTCCTCACCAACCGGATCGGCCACCTCATCGCCACCGGCGCCGTGGTCCCCGAGCGCGTGCTCGCCATCACGTTCACGAACAAGGCGGCCCGCGAGATGCGCGAGCGGCTGGCCACCTCTCTCGGACCGGCGGCCGGCGACCTGTGGGTCTCCACGTTCCACAGCGCGTGCGTCCGCCTGCTCCGGCCGTTCGCCCACCACGTCGGCCTGAGCCGCCACTTCACCATCCTCGACGAGGAGGACTGCCGGCGCCTGCTGCGCGACATCGCCGACGATCTCGACGTCGACGTGAACGCCGTCCCCGTCGCCGGGGCGCGGGCGGCCATCAGTACGGCCAAGAACCGCCTGGTCGACCCGCGCTCGTTCTCGCTCGGCACCCGGGACGCGCGTGCCAACGCCCATGCCCGCATGTACGCCGAGTACCAGCGGCGCCTCGCCGCGACGGACGCGGTGGACTTCGACGACCTCCTGGTGCACCTGGTGACCCTCCTGCACGACGTGCCCGAGGTCCTGGCCCGGTACCGGGCCCGTTTCGACCACGTGCTCGTCGACGAGTTCCAGGACACCAACCGTGCCCAGGCCGCCATCGTCGACGCCCTGGTCGCCGAGCACCGCAACCTGTGCTGCGTCGGGGACGGCGACCAGTCGATCTACGGGTTCCGTGCCGCCGACGTCGGGAACATCATGCGCTTCACCGAGACCTACCCCGACGCCACCACCGTGCTGCTCGAGCGCAACTACCGGTCCACCGGGGTCATCCTCGACGCCGCCAACGCCGTCATCGCCCGCAACGAGGAGCGGCCGGACAAGCGGCTGTGGACCGACACGGAGGGGGGCGTGCCCGTCGCCGTGCGCCACGCCGACGACGACGCCGACGAGGCGGCATGGCTGGCCGGCGAGGCCCGCTCGCTCGTCGACAGCGGTTACCGGCCCGGCGACCTGGCCGTGCTGTGCCGGGCGAAGGCGCTGGCCCGTCCCGTCGAGGCCGAGCTGGTGCGGGCCGGCGTCCCCTGCCGCACCGTCGGCGGCACCCCGTTCTTCGAACGGCGCGAGGTCCGCGACCTGCTCGCCTACCTGCGGATGGCGATCAACCGCGACGACGAGCTGTCGTTCCGCCGGTGCGTGAACGTGCCCCGGCGGGCCATGGGCGACGCCAGCATCAAACGGGTCCGGGAGTTCGCCCGCCGCTACGACGTGGGCCTCGGCACCGCCCTCGAGCGCCGTGCCGAGATCGAGGACCTCCCCCTCCGGGCGGCCGAGGGCCTGGACGCCTTCTGCGTCCTCCTCGACCGGGTCCGCGACATCGGGGGCGAGGAGGGCCCCGCCGCCGCGCTCGACGTGGTCGTGGCCGCCGGCTACCTCGACCACCTGCTGGCCGCCGCATCCGACGCCGACGAACGCGCCTACCGGGAGGAGAGCGTGGGCCAGCTCCGGGCGGTAGCTTCGGACCACGCCACGATCGAGGACCTCCTCGATGCCGCCTCGCTCGTCATGGAGGCCGACGACTCGGGGGACGACGACCGGTCCCAGCTCCTGCTGATGACCGTGCACGCGTCCAAAGGCCTCGAGTTCCCGGTGGTCTTCGTCGTGGGCATGGAGGAAGGGGTGTTCCCCGACCGCCGGTGCCTCGAGGGACCCGAGCTGGCCGAGGAGCGGCGTCTCGCCTACGTGGCCATCACCCGGGCCCGGGAGCGCCTGTACCTGTCACGCGCCCGCCGGCGCCGGATGCGCACCCAACTGGTGGCCAACGACCCCAGCCGGTTCCTGGACGAGGTGCCGGCCGAGCTCATGCGGGACCTCGACGAGCCCGAGGGCCCGGAGGTCGACGGGGCGGCCCGGTTCGCCGCCCTACGGGCCTCACTGGGGGCCTGACGGGCGTCGGCGGGACCGGAGGTCCGCTGCCGGCGGGTCGGAGACGGCGGGCGACACCACCACACGTGATGGCGTCGTGGAGCGGACGACGGGATTCGAACCCGCGACCCTCACCTTGGCAAGGTGATGCTCTACCAACTGAGCCACGTCCGCGTTGGACAGAGAGACTAGCAGGTGTGCATCGTCGCACACCGGGGCCGGGGTGCCCTCAGGGCGCGACGACGGCGACGAAGTCGCGCGTCCAGCCGACCACGTACTGGTCGGCCGGCCGGTTCTGCCCGGGGACGGCCGCCACCGGCGATCCCCCCGGCGCGGGGGTGACGACGGCCTGCACCCACTCGGGGTTGATGTCCAGCTCCATCCCCGTGGTGACCCCAGCGTCGACCAGGGCCGCCGCCATGTCGGCGGGCAGGGCGGACATCGATCCCGCGTAGACGATGTCCCCGGCCGCGTCCTCCCCGACGGCGCTCCGGGCCACGGCCGACCCCCCGCCCAGGGTGGCGCCCCAGGCCGTCACCGAACCCACGTCGGGGCTCGGCGCGCCGCCGAGGACGAGGGGTCCGAGGTTCTGGCGCACGCTCACCACCTGTTCGCCCGGGAGCGGCAGCCCGCTGCCCCACACGCCGACGTGGGCGACACCCGACGCGTCGATCACGAAGCTGGCCCGGCCGGCCACCAGCGGGACGAGCACGTGCCCGTCGACCTCGAACCCGCCGGCGCCCGTCGAGCTCTCGAACCCGCCGTTGAACGCGCCGAGCAGCGTCCCCTGCTCGGACGGGCTGAGTGCGCTCTGGGCGTCGGCGGCGAGGGCGACGCCACCGGACGGGGGGTCGAGGCTGCCGACGTGCAGGTCGAAGTGGGCTCGGCCGGCCCGGAACCGGACGAGTTGCACCTGCGCACCGCTCGGCGTGACGACGGACCGCTCGTCCACCGCGATGGCGCCGCCGACGGTCGAGACCGGTGACCACCCGGGCTGCTCGGTGGTCGTGGTGGTGGGCGGCACCGTGGTCGTCGGAGGCGTGCCTGCGGTCGCCGGCGCGGACCGTGCGCTCGCGGCCGACGGTGGCGGCGCCGCTCCGGGACCGGCGCATCCCGCCGCCAGGACGAGCGCGCAGAGTACCGCACCGGTGGCGGCACGGGTCAGCAGGGGTGGTCGTGCGGTCACCGACCCATGGTGCCGGGCGAACGTGACGACCGGGTGACGAAGACCGCCGGCGGGCCCGACCGGAGAGGTTTGACAGCCGGTCCGGGTGGGGCCGACGGTGGTGCCATGCCGATCCGACCACCTCACCGCTCCGGGGACGACCCCCATCCCGATCTGGCGCCGGTCGCGTTCCTCCTCGGGACGTGGCGCGGCGAGGGGACCGGCGAGTACCCGACGGTCGCGCGCTTCGGCTATGCCGAGGAGGTGCGCGTCGGCCATGTCGGCGGCCGGTTCCTCACGTACGCCCAGCGCACGTGGGCACCGGACACCGGGCTCCCGATGCACGCCGAGGTCGGCTACCTGCGCCCCGGCGGGCCCGGTCGGGTCGAGCTCGTCGTCGTCCAGCCCAGCGGCATCACCGAGGTCGACGAGGGAACGGTGGTGGGAACCAGCATCACGGTGTCGAGCCGCGCCGTCGGCCATACGTCGACGGCGAAGGAGGTCACCGCCGTCACCCGGTCCTTCGTGCTGACCGGCGACTCCCTCACCGTCTCGCTGTCCATGGCTGCGGTCGGCCATCCGCTCACCGGCCACCTCACGGCCGTGCTCCGCCGCACCAACTGACCAGGAACGCGTTGCTTGACGCCCGGGCGATACCGGCCTACGTTGGCTGATAGTTGCGACTCGGTCTCGATATCGGGGGATGTCTCGGGAGCGGTCGGATAGCACCACCACACTGGACACGATCGCAACGGCGCTGCTGGGCCACGGGGCATCCCGGGCTTCCCGTCCGCGTGATCGCACGGAGGAGGAACGCAGGCATGATCAGCACACCCACGGCGGCTCGCACCCACATGCGACCCGGATCGCTCGTCAGGAGGCTGGTGTCGGCTGCCGGCGCTGTCGCCCTGGCCGGCGCCGTGTTGTCAGCACCGGGCGCGGTCTCCACCGCTGCCGGTGCCAGCACGACCCACCACGCAGCTCACACCGCACCTGCCCCGCACCCGGTCACGCCGTCGGCAGGGCCAGTGCGCCCCCACGCGGTGAGCCCGCACGTGGCCATGCCCGCCCTGTCGTCCACACCCAAGACGGTGGCGACGGTGCACAACACCTACGTCGTCAACACCACGAACGACACCGACCTGGCGACGCCGTCGGGCACCTCGTGCCTCGACTCGGCCGGCAACTGCAGCCTGCGGGCCGCCATCGAAGCCGCCAACAACGACGCCCCCAACCCTGACGCCATCGCCTTCGCGTCGGGTCTCGGCACCATCAAACTGACACTCGGCTCGTCGCTGAAGATCACCAACTCGGTGACCATCACCGGTCCGGGGGTCACCGTCGACGCCAGCGGCAACGGGGCGAACTCGACCTTCGACATCACCACCGGCACCGGTGCGGCTCCGGGCGTGTCCATGTCCGGGCTGACCATCGCCAACGCCAGCGCCGGCAGTTCCGAGGGGTCCGCCATCTACCTGGATGCCGGCAGCCTGTCGCTCGACGGCGTCACCGTCTCGGATAACACGTCGACCAACTACGGCACCATCTACGACAACTACGGCGCCTCACTGTGGGTGACCAACTCGACGATCACAGGCAACACGTCCGAGGACGGCGGCGGCCTGTACATCGACGGCAACTCCTACATCTCGGGGTCCACCATCTCGAAGAACTCTGCCGCGACGTCCTGCGGCGGCGGCATCGACAACGAGGGGAACCTGACCCTGGTCAACGACCACGTCGACGGCAACAGCGCCGGTAGTGCCGCCTCCACCGACGAGTGCGGTGGCGGCATCTACAACGACGAGATCCTCCAAGTGACGGGCGGGACCATCAGCGGCAACTCGCTGCCCTACGGCGGCTACGGAGCGGGCCTGGAAAACGAGTACATCGCCACCCTCACCGACGTCACCCTCGACGGCAACTCGATCACCGTCCCGTCGACGGTGAGCGATTACGCCTACGGCGCCGCGGTCTACAACGACGGCGACCCGTTCACCATGGACGGTGTGACCATCAGCAACTCGACGGTCACCACCAGCGCCCCGAACAAGGGCGTCGAGGGCGGCGCCTACTACGACGACGGTGATGCGAGCGCAGTGAACGGACTGACCATCACCGGCACGACCGTCACCGACAACGCCACCAGCGGCTACGGGTACATCTATGGCGGCGGGGCCTACAGCGACTCGTACCCGATCGGCATCACCAACGCCTCGATCACCGGCACCGTCAACAACAACCCGACCGGTGAGATCGAGGGCGGCGCCTACTACAACGACTCCTACGCCACGCTGAACGGCGTCTCCATGGCGAACACGTCCAACACCGCCGAGTACATCTACGGCGGCGGCTACTACAACTACGACGGATCGCCGCTCAGCCAGGTCAGTGTCACCCACACCACCAACCACGCCTCGTACGCGGGCGGGAGCGAGATCTACGGCGGTGCGCTCTACTACGACGACTACACGCCGCTCACCGGTGTGACCGTCTCGGACACGTCGAACACCGCCGACCTGGCCACGGCCACCACCCCGTCGATGACCTCGTCGGAAATCTGGGGTGGCGCCATCTACGACGACGGCTACGAGAAGTCGATGTCCGACGTCTCCATCACCGGGACCACCTCAGTGGCCTCGGGCGGTGCCGGCGAGATCTACGGCGGCGTCATCTACAACGACGAGGGCTTCTCCGCCCACGCGGTGCAGATCGACGGGTTCTCGGCCACCGCCGACTACTACGTCGAGGGTGGTGCCATCGACAGCTACGACTACATCAACGCCGACGGCCTCACCATCGTCAACGGGACCGCCTCGGCACCCGGCAGCACGGCGGAGACGAGCCCCGAGGTCTACGGTGGCGCGTTGAACTTCGGCTCCCAGTACTTCAACTCCGAGTCGAGCCTGGTGAACACCACTATCGCCGACGTGTCGACGACGGTGCCGTCCACCGGGTCAGCCGCCTACGGCGTCTACGCCTACGCCAGCGAGTCGCTGCTGAACGACACGTTCACCAACAACAGCGTGTCGGGCCCGAGCGGCAGTTCGGCCTGGTACTACCAAGACAGCGGCTACACGACCACGGTGACCAACACCATCATGACGTCGCCGTCGGGCACGCTGAACTGCGAAACGACTGGCTCCGGCGCCATCGTCTCGGGCGGTCACAACATCGACAACGGCACCTCCTGCGGGTTCACCGACGTGGGTGACCAGTCGTCGACCAACCCGATGGTCAACCCGCCCGGCAACAACGGCGGCCCGGTGTGGACCCAGTCCCTCCAGCCCGGCAGCCCGGCCATCAACACCGGTAGCTCGACCGCCTGCCCGGCGACCGACGCCCGGGGTGTGGCCCGCCCGAAGGGCCAACCGTGTGACATCGGCGCCTACCAGTACGCCCCCCAGGGCTACTGGCTGGTGGGCTCGGACGGTGGCGTCTTCTCCTTCGGTGCCGCCACCTACCACGGCTCCACGGGCGGGATGACGCTCAACTCGCCGGTGACCGCCATGACGCCGACCGCGGACGACGGCGGCTACTGGCTGGTGGCCTCCGACGGTGGCGTGTTCGCCTTCGGTGACGCCCACTTCGCCGGTTCCCTCGCCGGCCACTCTCCCGCCGCGCCCATCGTGGGCCTGGCGGCGACGTCCGACGGCATGGGCTACTGGCTCGTCTCCAGCGCCGGCCAGGTGTTCCCCTTCGGGGACGCCCTCAACCTGGGCAGCGCACCGGCCAACCTCAACGCCCCGGTCAAGGCGATCGTCGCCACCCCCGACGGCAAGGGCTACTGGCTGGTGGCCACCGACGGCGGGGTGTTCTCCTTCGGCGACGCCACCTTCCACGGATCGACGGGGGGGAAGACGTTGAACGCCCCCATCGTGGGCATGGCCCCCACCGTCGACGGCCAGGGCTACTGGCTGGTGGCCTCCGACGGCGGCGTGTTCGCCTTCGGCGACGCCGTCTACCACGGCTCCATGGGAGGCAAGGCCCTGAACCAGCCGATCACCTCGATGACGGCCACCCCGAGCGGCGAGGGCTACTGGCTGGTCGCCTCCGACGGCGGCGTGTTCTCCTTCGGCGACGCCCAGTTCCACGGCTCGCTCGGCAACAAGGTGCTGAACAAGCCCATCACCTACGGCGCCCAGGCCTGAGCCTCCGCACCGTCGCACCAACCGGCCCGGCCCCTCCGGGGGCCGGGCCG
>JAJZAC010000012.1 GCA_021799615.1 Actinomycetes bacterium | reverse complement strand
CCCAGGAGGGCCCGCGGACACGCTCTTTACTGGCGGCGGGACCGGCTCGAACTCCCTGCCTGGGCTTCAGGGTCCTGGTCAGCCGACGTCCACGGGTCGTTGGCGGGTTGTGACCCGCGCTCCTAGGCCCACCGTCCGGTCGGATGCTCGGATCGTGGGGGACCCGGCAGTGCGTGTCGGGCGCGGCGCGGCGCGCCGGCCGCCCCCGTCAGGTGATGTCGCGTCGCGTCATCACCGCCCAACCGGCGACGGCGAAGGCGATGCCGTAGGCGAGGATGAGCAGGGCGCCCTGCCACCACGCGAACAGCCCGAACCCGGCCACCGATCCATTCTGCCGCTGTGAGATGTTGGCGGCGGCCTCGGCCGCACCGGTGGGGACCCAGCGGAGGGCGCTGTGGACCAGGCCGACGAGGATGCTCTGGGCGACGACGAACCATCCGAGGAGAGCGGTGATGGCCGCCACCTGGTTGGTGAGCAGGGAGCCGACCCCCACACCGAGGACGGCGAAGAGGGCGAAGACGAGGATCATCCCGGGGGCGACCGCCGGGACCTGGTGGAGCAAAGCGACGAACGACCCGCCCCTGGCGGCCAAGGCGGCACCTCCCCCGCCGACGGTGGCGGCCAGGACGACGACGGCCAGGGCCGCACCCACCAGCACCGCGGTGATGAGCTTGGCCGCCACGAAGACGGCACGGCGGGGCACGACGAGAAACGACGTCGTCACCGTCTTGTGCCGGAACTCGGTCGTGATGCACAGGGCGCCGAGGAGCATGGCGAGGAGGTACGTCTCGAAGCCGGCGCCGACCAGATCGCGCAATTGGGTCACCGTGTGCGGGACGATGAACCCGGGTCGTGGTCCCGGGCCTCTGGGGGAGCCGTTGAACGAGGGCCGGGTGAGGAAGACGGTGAGGACCAGCAGGGCGTCGAGGACGAGTGCGATGCCCCCGAGCACCCACGGCACCGCGGTCGTGCGCAGCTTCAGCCACTCCGCCCGCACCAGGGCGATCACGAACGCCCCTCGCTCCCGTCCTGCTCCGTGCCGGGCGGTCCCGAGGTGAGCGACAGGAAGACGTCCTCCAGGCTGCCCCGGTCCTCGGTCAGCTCGTAGCAGACGATGCGGTGATCGGCGAGGACCGGTCCCAACCACTCGGGCGTCGCCCCCTCCACCACTACCCGTTGCGGGTCGAGCCGTCGGGCGCTGACGCCGGTGCCAGCCAGCACCTCCATGAGGCGGTCGGCCTCGGGCGAACGGACCTGCATGCCCGCGTGGCGGCCAGCCTGTTCCGCGAGCGCGGAGAGGGTGGTCTGCAGCACCAGGTGCCCTCCCGAGAGGATGACGACGTCATCGACCGTCTCCTCCATCTCGGAGAGGAGGTGCGACGAGATCAGCACGGCACGTCCTGTCGTCGCCTGGTGGCGGAGGAAGGTTCGCAGCCACAGGATCCCCTGCGGGTCGAGCCCGTTGGCCGGCTCGTCGAGGATGAGGACCTCGGGATCGCCCAACAGGGCGGTGGCCAGCTCGAGCCGCTGGCGCATGCCGAGGGAGAACCCTCCGACCCGCCGCCGTGCCACGTCGGCCAGCCCCACCAGTTCGAGGACCTCGTCGGCCCGCTCCAGCGGCAGGCGGGCGGCCAACGCGACCATCCGGAGGTGGTGGATGGCGCGCCGCCCCGGATGGAAGCTCGTCGCCTCGAGCACGGCGCCCACCCGTCGGAGGGGGTCGGTCAGCTCGGCGTAGGGGGTGCCGTCGAACGTCGCCGTGCCTGCGGTCGCGTGGACCAGGCTGAGGAGCAGGCGCAGGGTCGTGGTCTTGCCGGCACCGTTCGGCCCGAGGAACCCGGTGATCCGGCCGGCGGGCACGTCGAAGCTGAGGTCGTCGACGGCGAGGACGGGGCCGAAGCGCTTGGTGAGACCGCGTACCTCGATGGCGGGCACAGGGGTCCGATCACGCGGGAACGGCGAGGTCCTCGGGCAGCAGGAGCTTCACCGCTACGCTGACCTCGTCGCGGACGCGGTCCATGTCGCTCCACCCGTTGACCCATCCCACGAGGGCCGAGTACCAGACGTGCCCCAGGACCCGGGCCCGCGCGCCGATGTCGGGCGGCTTGGGCTCGCCGATGGCCCGGGTGATGAACCCCTCCATCAGAAGGGCGACCTGCTGCTGGCACTCGACGGCCGCGGGGTCGGGGGAGGCGAGGGCGATGAACACGGTTGCGACCAGGCGCGGCTGGCGGCCCATCGCCCGCATGGCCCGGTCCATCACGTCGATCACCCGATCGGCCGGCGTGTCCCCGGTCGGGGGCTGGTTGGCGAGTTGGTCGTCGAGGAGGCTCACCCAGCTCACCAGCGCCGCCGCCAACAGGTGATCCTTGCTGGTGAAGTAGCGGTAGACGGTGCCCATGGCGACGTCGGCCCGGGCGGCGACGTCGCGCATCTGCACGGCGTCGTAGCCGCCCTCGAGTGCCAGGGAGGTGGCGGCGTCGATCACCCGTTGCCGTCGCGCCTCCTGGGCGCGGGAGAGCGTCCGCGGTACGGACCTGCTCACCATGACTCCAGACCCTACTCGGCCGACGGGCGTGCGACGTGCAACCAGTCACCCTGGTGGTTGGCGATCACCCGCCCCCGGCGGATGGCGTGGCTCCCCGTGCCGGGGCCGAGCCGTAGCGTCGCCGGTACGCGATGTACGCCACCGGCCCGGCCGCCAGGGGGATCCAGTAGGAGGCCAGGCGGTAGGTCAGGGTGGCGAGGAACGCGCTCCCCGCGTCGACTCCTGCCAGGATCAGGAGCCCGCTCAAGCTGGCCTCGACGATGCCGAGTCCGCCGGGTGTGATCGGGACGAGCCCGATCACACCCGCCACCGCGTAGGTGAGCAGGACCAGTGCCGGACGTGCATGGGCGCCCGCCGCCTGGAGCGCGGCGACGAGGCAGAGGAAGTCGAAGCCGAGCCGCCCCGTGGACAGGAGCACGGCAGCGCGCCACCGGTTTCCGAGGACGGTGCGGATCTCGTTCCTCTCCTCGACCAGGGTCCGGTCCAGGTCGAGGAGGGGGGGCTTGGACGGGCGCACGCGGTTGCGCACCCGCTGCGCGGCCCGGCCGGCGGCGGCGAGTGGCCGGTCGGCGGACAGGGCGCCGGCCGCCAGCGCGGCGAAGACGACGAAGCCGACCAGCCCGAGCAGCGCGGCCCGCACCAGTCCCCCGTTCACCGGGGTGCCGGCCAGGATGGTCGGCAGCGCGAAGAGGGGGAGTGCCAGCAGGCCGCCCACGCCGAGGAGCGAGAACGCGGTCAGGCCGCCGACGGCGGTGCCGGCGTCGATGCCGGCATTCGCCAGCAGCCGGAACTGCACGCCGGCGCCGGCCGCCGCACCCCCGGGGACGACGAGGGTGACGGCGTTCCCGGCCAACTGGGCGGTGATGACGGCGTACCAGCCCCGGGTGCGCAAGGCCAGACGCTGGAGCGCGAACGTACAGCCGAAGTGGGCCACCTCGAAGACGAGTGCGAGGGCCAGCCACACGGGGTCGAGGGTGGACAGCCGGGGCCACTGGCCGAGCACGGCCGTCACACTGGGCAGCACGAGGTACAGGGCGACCCCGGCCACCAACACGACAGCCACCCGCGTGACGAGGGCCTGCCAGCGCAGCGGTCGGGACTCCGCCGCGCCGATCCGGGCCGAGAACTCGGCGGCGACGGGGTCGAGAGACGGTGGCCCGTCATCGGGGCGATCGTCGTCGGGGCGATCGTCGTTCCCGTGTCCGTCCGGCCGAACCACGGTGAGAGTCAACCATGACCGGCGTGCCCGAGCTGCCGGTGCGACGGATCACAACTGACCGACGAGCGGTAGGGACTTTCGGCCCTACCGTGAGTAGATAACTGTGGGTATCGTGTCGTCATGGGTGGTTCGTCGACCGATCTGGGCGTCGGGTTCCTCGAGCTGGAGGAACTGGGCGACGAGGACCGGATGCTGCAGTCCGAGGCGCACCGGGTGGCAGCCGAGGTCCTGCGCCCGGCGGCTCGGGTCCTCGACGCCATGGCGCCGGCCGACCGGGTCGCGCCCGGCTCGCCCTTCTTCGAGGTCATGGGCACCCTCAAGTCGCTCGGTTACCACCGCCTCTTCCTTCCGGCCGAGTACGGCGGCCCCCCCGAACCCCTCTCGCCGCTGGCCCAGGCGCTCGTGCTGGAGGAGCTGGGGTGGGGCAGCTTGGGGCTCACCACCGCGTTCCTCACGGACATGCTCCCGTTCACCTCCGTCGCCGCCCTGGGGAGCGACGAGCTCAAGCAAGCGCTGCTGGTCCCCTGGGCGGAGGACGAGGAGGGTCGGTTCCACGGATGCTGGGCCATCACCGAGCCCGATCACGGGAGCGACTTCCTCGGGTTCCGGGAGGGTGCCGACCGCTCGTCCATGCGCAGCCAGCTGGTAGCCACCCGCCAGGGGTACGGCTGGGTACTGCAGGGCCAGAAGTCGGCCTGGGTCAGCTCCGGGCCGGTGGCCACGCACGCCGCCGTCCACGCCCAGGCGGGCCCCGACGGGAACCTGCACCACAGCTTCTTCGCCGTGGTGCCCCTGGACGTCCCCGGCGTGCGCAAAGGCGCGCCCGCCGACATGCTCGGTGTGCGGGACGACCCGCAGGGAGAGATCTTCTTCGACGACGTGTTCGTCCCGGACGCCAATGTGCTGATCGGGTCGGACCCGCTGTACGCCGTCTTCGGCGACCAGCTCCTGTGCGTGACGAGCACCACCATCGCCCCGGTGGCCGTGGGTGTCGCCCGGGCCGCGTTCGAGGAAGCCCTGGCCTATGCCCGTAGTCGGGTCCAGGGCGGCGTCCCCATCACCGAGCACAAGAACATCCAGCTGACCCTGTACGCCATGTTCGAGAAGATCGAGGCGGCGCGTGCGTATGCCCGCCAGGCGCTGGCCCACGTGCGCCGGACGTCGATGGCCGGTCCGGGAGGGTTGCTCGCCGACCCCGCGCATCCGCCGACCGGCTCCTCGCCCCGACATTCCCGAGCTGCCCAGATCCTGGCCAAGCGGGTGGCCTACGAGGTGGCCCACGATGCCGTCCAGGTCTGCGGCGCCTTCGGCCTCAGCAGGGAGTCGCTCACCGAGAAGCTCCTGCGCGACGCCCGCTGCCTGCTGGTGGAGGACGGGACGCTCGAGGTCCTGGCCTTCGACGCCGCCCGCGACCTCGTGGCCCACTACGAGACATCCGACTACGACCTCGAGGAGGTGATGGCCCGATGGTGACCCGACACGGAACACCCCTCGACGCCCCGCTCTACCAGA
The DNA here is from genome assembly GCA_021799615.1 of Actinomycetes bacterium. Lineage (GTDB taxonomy): Bacteria > Actinomycetota > Acidimicrobiia > Acidimicrobiales > RAAP-2 > JAJZDI01. Next base: position 36,066 of record JAJZAC010000012.1, on the reverse strand, counting down.
TGAACCCCCAGCGCGGCGTCGAGTACTGGAACTGCAGGGCTGTCGCCGCCGCCTTCACGGTGGCCGGCGACGTGAGCGACCTCGTCCCCGAGGGGCTGCACCTGCCCGACGCCCCGCCCATCGGCATGGTGTTCGTGGCCGACTACGGGAACAGCACGCTGGGCCCCTACTCGGAGTTCGTCTCCTTCCTCCAGGTCGAATCGGACGACGGCGAGCGCGGGATGTACATCCCCTACATCTACGTGACCAACGACGCCGCCATGGCCGCCGGACGCGAGGTGCTGGGCGCTCCGAAGAAGATGGCCTCCATCTCCATCACCACCGAGCTCGACGTGACGACCGCCACGCTGGCCCGGCCGTCGTCGACGCCTCTGGCGACGGTGACCATGGTGCCGGCCGAGCGGCTCGACGTCGGCATGCTGTCGGCGTTGATGCCGGAAGGCGCGCCGGTCTTCTCGCTCCGCTACCTGCCGGCTCCCCCAGGCGGCGCCGAGGTGCGCGAGCTGGTCCGCTGGACCAACGACATCGGGGTGCACACCGATGCCTTCGGCGACCCGCTGCAGTTCATCGGTCCCGGCTCGGTCACCTACCCGGCGCAGTCGGCGGTCGATCCCGTCCACCGGCTGGCGGCCGACACCATGCTGGGCACCATGTACATGGAGTTCGACCTCCGGCTCCACGCGGGGCGGGTGGTGCGCTCGACCGTGACCACCGCCGAGGACGTGGACCAAGCCGGACGGGTGGACCAGGCCGTCTGACGCGGCCAGCTCCGAGCACCTCCGGCCCCCGCCGGCGGGGGCCGGAGGACGGCCGGCCGGGCCATGCGGCCGGAGATCTGACGCCGGGTCACCGTTGCTCGGTACGATGACCGTGCATGGCCTCTGACCCCGAGCCGATCGCTACCACCGACGGGCGCGTCCCCGGCCGGCGCGGGCGGGCGACACGCCAGCGGCTCCTCGAGACCACGGCCGAGCTGCTGGTCGCCACCCCGTGGCGGTCGGTCAAGGTCATCGACATCGCCCGCCAGGCGGGGACCTCGCCGGCCACCTTCTACCAGTACTTCGAGAACGTCGAGGCGGCGATCACCGTGCTTGCCGAGGAGCTTGTCGAAGGGGCCAGCGAACTGGCCGGGCTGGTCGAGGGTGACTGGTCCGAGGCGGCCGGGTGGGCGACGGCCGTCGGCGTGATCGAAGGCTTCATGGCCTACTGGGAGCGGAACAAGGCGGTGTTCCGGGTGGTCGAGCTGACCACCGTCGAAGGCGACCTGCGGTTCCAGGGGTTGCGGGTACGGGCACTCAACGCGCTGACCGTCACCCTGGCCCGGGTCATCACGACCGAGAGCGGTCCCGCCGGGTCACCGGCCGGCGCCGACGCCATGGCGGTGGCAGGCACCATGGTGGCGACGCTGGCCCAGGTCGCCGCCCATCGCTACGGCTTCGAATTCTGGGGGATCCGCACCGCCGCGCTGGTCGACACCCAGGCCCGCATGCTCCTGTGGGCGGTGACCGGGCGCAGCGCTCCCGAGGGCGCAGCGGTCCCCGGTGCCGCGCCACCACCGCCGAGGACGGGTCCGGTGGTGGGTGGGGGCGCCGCCGCCGCCCGACGAGCCTCGCTGTCGGCCACGGCCGACCGGGCCCGGGCCGCCCGGCGCGCCCCGTCCCCTCCGGGCAGCGGCGCGGAGACCGGCAAGGGAACGGCCACCCCGGGCCAGGCCACGACGCGCCCGGCTACCTCGCGCCGTCGGCCGCCCGGCTGACCCCCGATCTCCGGCCCGGATCACCCAGGGGGCGTCACCCGGCACGTGGCACCAAGAACGCGTTATTGTTTTTGTCGTGGGTAGGGGTTCGGGGACCGGCTTCTCGTGGTGGCTCCGCCGCGCTTCCCATGCCTTCCTTGCGTCGATGGTCGCGGCTGCGTCGGTCGCCTCGGTCGTGGGTGCACCCGTCCAGGCCCCGGCTACGGCAGGTGCTGCCCCCGCCGCTCCCATCCATGCGCAGACGGTGTCCGTCGGGGGGCTGCCCGCCGCCTGCTCGTCCAGCGGCTCGCTGGTCACCTGTTCGTTCTCCTACTCGGGCGGCGACCAGTCGCTGACGGTGCCGTCCCCCATCACGTCGGTCACGATCGACCTGAAGGGCGGCCAGGGCGGCGGCGGCGGCAACGGCGGTGAGATCACCGGCCAGTGGAGCCTCAGTGGTGCGGCGTCGACCACGGTGACGGTGAAGGTGGGGGGAGCCGGCTCGGGCTCGACGTCGCGGACCTATCCCGACGGCGGAGCCGGCGGCTCGGGCAGTTCGAACAACGGATGCAGCGGCGGTGGCGGGACCGAGCTGTGGGTCGGCGGCGTGATGATCGCGGGAGCGGGCGGCGGTGGCGGCTGCAGCGGCAACGGGACGGTGGCCGGGTGCAGCGGGTTCTGCTCGGGTGGGGGCGCGGCCGGCGGATCCGGTGGGGGCGCCACCGGCAGTGGCGGTGGCGGCGGTGGCGGCTCGTCGTGCACGGGCGGCGCCGGCGGCGGCGCCGGACCGAGCTACGGGGGGTCGGGTGGCAGCGCCGGGTGCTCCGGCGGTGGCGGCGGCGGTGGCGCCCAGGGCTACGGCGGCGACGGTGGCAGCTCGTCGGTGGTGACCGGCATCGGCGGCGGTGGCGGCGGGGGTGGCGGCTGGTATGGCGGGGGCGGCGGGGGATCGAGCGGCGACGGCTACGGCGGCGGCGGCGGTGGCGGCGGTGGATCGAGCGGCGCCGTCCCGGCTGTCGCCGTCGCCGCCAACAACCCGGGAGTGAACTCCGGTAACGGTGCGGCCACGCTCTCGTGGGGGCTCACGGCGCCGTCGATCTCGGTGGCCGCACCGTCGTCGGTGCCGGTGGGCTCGGCGACGTCCATCACCGCCACGGTGTCCGATCCGGCTCAACCGGGCTACAGCCCGCTCGGCACCGTCACCTTCACCGACTCGACCACGGGGGCGATCCTGTGCTCGGGAGCCAGCATCGTAAGCGGCGTGGCGACCTGCGCCGTCCCCCAGGGGCCGGGCATGATCAGCGCGATCGGGACCAACACCGTGACCGCCAGCTACTCGGGTGACGGTGTGCTCTCCTCCGGTTCGGGTACCGCCTCCGTGACCGGTACCACGGATCCGACGACGACCACGGTGACGTCGGGAACGGTGTCCGGCACGGGGACGCCGTCGATCCCCCTCTCGGCGACGGTCACCCCGGCGGCCTACGCGTCGGGCGCGCTCACCGGGACGGTCCAGTTCTCGGCGACCGACGGCACCACGACGTACACCCTGTGCGCCGCCGGGCCCCTCAACGTCGCCGCTGGCGCAGCGGGGACGGTCAACTGCACGTGGGCCGATCCACCGTTCTCGGCGACGGCCACCTACGGCGGCGCCTACACGGTCACCGCCGCCTACCAGGGCGACTCGACCAACGCACCGTCCAGCGGCTCGACGACCCTCAACGTCGCCAAGGCGACCACGTCGACGGCGGTCACCGCCACCCAGCCCGGGACCGCCTACGGAAGCTCGGCCACGGTGTCGGCCGTCGTGAGCGGGATCCCGTCGGCGGACACGTCACCGGGATCGGTCACCTACTCGGCAGGTGGCGTGGCCATCGCCTGTACGGGATCGGGCCAGACGAACCCGGCGCCGGTGAGCGCCTCCAACGGCGCTGCCGGCAGCTGCACGTACGTCCCCTCGAACACCGACAACACCGTGACCGCCTCCTACGGCGGCGACGCCCAGACGTCGACGAGCAGCGGCACCACGACCGTCACGGTGACGCCGGCCTCCGCCTCGCTGTCGCTGGCCGTCGAGCCCGCCGGCGGGAACGGCGACGTGACCGTTCCCCTGGCGCTGGTGGTGACCGAGACCAACACCGTGAACACCGGGGTCGCCCCCGACGTCCCCGTCGACTTCGCCACCACGGCGCCGTCCACCGACCTCGCCGTGCCGGCGTCGTGCGCCGGCGTGGTGCCGGTCCCGACCGGCCCCGACACCTCGGCCGCCACCTGTGCCATCCCGTCGGGACCGACCGCGCTGTCGTCGATCTCGTTCAGCGCCACCGCGGCGGCCTGCACGGTGGTCACCGGGGGTTGCTCGCTGTGGACCGTGTCGGGACCGTCGACGGTGTCGGCCTCCTACACACCCGGGCCCGATCCCACGGCGCTGGTGCTCAGCCCGTCGGACACCCAGGTCCACCCGGTCCACGTGTCCGCCGGGACGTCCATCACCGTCACCGCCACGGTGTCCGACACGGCCGGTACCCAACAGCCCGTCGGCAAGGTCACCTTCGCCCAGAACGGGGCGACCATCACGGCGACCTCGGGCGCCACGTGCAGCGGCCTCACGCCGGTGGCCGGGGCGTCGGCGGGCGTGGCCTCGGCCACGTGCACGTTCGTCCCGCCGGCCGGCAGCAACGTGGCCGTCACCGCCACCTACGACACGGGCGTGGACGCCACCGACCCGCTGACCCTGGCATCGAACACGGCCGCCGCCCCCTACTACGTGGTGGTGGGCGGCGGCTCGACCGCGACCGCCGTTTCCCTGGAGACGGCCGCGGGCGCCCCCCTCGCCTCTCCCATCTACGGGGAGCCCGTGCTCCTCGTGGCCACCGTGACCTCGCCGGCCGGCACGGTCGGCGAGGGCACCGTCGACTTCACCGTCAACGGCTCTCCGGTCACCTCCGCCGGTGCCACCATCTGCCAGAACGTGGCCGTCGCCGCCGGGACGGCGGTGTGCTCGGCCTCGTACCAGCCACCGGCCGGCGGCGACACGTTCGGCGCGGCCTACGCTGATGCCGGCGGGGCGTTCCTCGGCAGTACCGGCTCGTCCGCTGTCACCGTCGGGGCCGCTCCGACCTCGACGGCGATCAACGCCGTGCCCGATCCGAGCGCCGTCGGCATGACCGATCTGGTGGTCAGCGTGGCCGACGCGGCCGGCTCGGGGGGCGTCCTCCCGCCGACGGGAACGGTGACCGTCACCGGCGGGGGCGCATCGTGCAACGGTCTCGCGCTCGTCGCGGTCACCGGGTCCGGCTCGTCCACCGCCACCTGCACGGTGGCCACGCCGTCGGCCGTCACCTCGTTCACCGCCACCTTCGCACCGACCTCGAACGCGCAATTCGTCGGGTCGACCAGCTCGCTGTCGTACCCGACGGCGACCGGTGCGTGCTCAGGAGCCTTCGACGCGCTGTGGACGGCGGCGGGCGCCGGCTCCCTCTCGCTGGGCAGCGGTGGGTTCGGCACCGGTGCCGACGGGATGTCGTTCGTGGCATCGGCTCCCGGAACCTGTACACAGGCGTCCGATATCGTGCTGTCACAAGGCACCCTGTCCCTCTTCGGCAGCACGCTCAGTGGGTCCGGGCTCGGCGGCTATGTCGCCGCCGGACCGAGCGGCGCGCGTCTCTGCCTCGATGCCGGTACGGCCGGCCTGCCGGCCGGGTGGAAGCTCACGTCGGCCTCGCTGACCTTGACGCCCACCGCCAGCCTGTGTTTCGGCATCAGCGCGGTGACCCTCACCGGCTCGACGGTGTCCTCGGTCACCTTCTCGGGAGCGAGCGGCCAGCTGACCGCGTCGCTCGGTACGGCGCTGCCCTTCGGCAACCCGGACGGCACCGTCTCCTACGGCCTCGCCGTGTCGTTCGCTGCGGCCGGCGCAGGGGAGCAGCTCGTCGTCTCGCTCGCGCCCACCAGTGCCACCGGCTCCTCCCCGTACGTGACGGCCACCGTCACGGTGGACGTGTCGGGGGGCACGGTCTCGGCGAGCGGCGCGGCCACCCTGGCCAACCTGCTGGTCGGCGGACCGGTCCACGCGACCGTTGCCGTGGGGACCGGCGGGTCCGGCGCCATCGCCGGCTCGATCACCGTGTCGGGCATCGGCACCTCGCCGATCACCCCGGTTCCCGGGCTCGGGATCGAGGACGTGACGGTGACGCTCTCCTCCAGCGGGCTACACGTCACCGGCACGCTGCTCCTCGGGGGTTCGTCCAGCCCCGCCACGGTGGCGTTCGCCGGTGGCTACGCCGCCGGGACCTGGAGCCTCACGGTGTCGTCGTCCCCCGTGACCTGGAGTCCCTTCTCGTCGCTGTCGGTCAGCCTGAGCTTCACCGGATCGGTGACCATGACCACGTCGGGAACGGTCAGCTACGACGTCGAAGCGGGGACGCCCGGTGCGACGAGCCCGCTGTTCACCTGGAGCCCCGGGGCCGGCATCACGCTGGCCGTCACCTGTGTGGCCCTCGCCTACGGCGTCGCACCGACCTGTGACGCGACAGCCGGTGCCGGCGCGCCGGTCGACCCGACCCTCCTGCTCGACGCGTCGGTGACGGTGGGGGGAGCGGGCGGCCTGACCGTGGGTGTCGACGGCTCGGTCGACCTCCACACCGGCGCGTTGACACTGGCGCTGGCGTCGCCGGTGACGGTCACCGTCGCAACCGGGTTCACCGTGACCGTGGATGCCCTGGCCGTCGCCGGCGGCGTCGGTCAGTCGATCGCCGTCCACGGCCAGGCCACCGCGCAGATCGCCGCGCTGGGGCTGGCGACGGCGCCCACCGTGTCGATCACCGTGTCGGGAGGCAGCCTGCTCGTCACCGCCGGGGGGTTGGACTTCTCCGGCGTGGGCGTGCCGATCACCGGGTTCTTCGCCTACAGCACCGGACCGGTGACCGGGGTGGCGACCGGCGACGCCGCCCTCGGCACGGTGGACGTGACCCCGGGGTTCAACGCCTTCGCGTCCCTGCAGGTTCCCTCGGGGCTGGCATCGACCCTGTCGCAGGCCGGGTTCACGCTCCCGCCGGGAGGGGCGATCACGTTCGCCGCCTCGTGGACCCCCGGCTCGTCGCCCACGTTCACCGCCCAGCTGGCGGCCCCGTCCGGGTTCCCGTTCCTGGCGCTGCCCGGCGGTGGGACCCTCACTAGCGCCTCGCTGACCTACGCGTCGGACGCCATCACGCTGGCCGTCGCCGGCACCATCCCGGTTCCCGGCTCCCGTAGCGCTGTGGTGTCGATGACCGTGACGCTGGCCACCGACGGCAGCTTCTCGGGCACCGCCACCGTCACCGGACTCACCGTCTTCGGTGCCACCGTGGACCTGGCCGGTTCGGTGTCGCGCACCGCTGGCGGTCCGGTCACCGCTCAGGTGGGCACGTGCTCCCCGACCTCGTCGGGGTGCAGCCCCGGTCCGGTGGCGGGGCCGTTGACGCCGTTCCCGGGTGTGCCCGTCACGTTCTCCGACGTCACCGTGGATCTCGGCACCAGCGGGCTGACCGTGGCCGGCACGATGTCGGTGGCCGGGCTCACGTCGCTGTCGCTGGCGGGCACGCTCACCTCGCTCCAGAACTGGAGCCTGACCGCGGCGCTGGCGGCAGCGTCCCCGTGGACCCCCGTACCCGGCGTGACCATCGACGCCGTCGTCTCGGGGACCATCGCCGACAACAACGGCCCGGTGACGTTCGACCTGTCGGCCTCGGGCCAGGGCGGTGCGCCGCTGTTCTCCCTGTCGCTCGGCGTCGACCTGGCGGTGAGCTCGGTGCAACTGGGCAACGCCGCCCCGCCGACCGGGTGCACGGTGGCGAACCCCGGCGACCTGTGGCTCGCCGCCGCCGGAAGCCTGTCGGCCAGCTTCGGCTCGGCCACCGCGTCGTCGGCGGCGTCCGGCTGCTTCGACCTGACCGCTCACAGCCTCGAGCTGTCGGCCACGCTGGACCAGCTGGGGTTCACGGCGGCGGGGGGTCACGTGACGGTGGGCGCCCCCACCGTCGTCATCACCGAGTCCGGTTCCGGGTTCTCGGTGGCCGGTTCGGTGCTGCTCACCGTGTCGATGCCGTCGGGCGGTTCCTTCAGCCAGGCGGTGACCGTCGACTTCGGCTCGAGCGGGTCGTTCGTCATCGGCGGTGCCGTCGACCTGGCCCAGTGGCTCGGCGCGGCCGGCAACGACGCCTACGTGTACTACGCGAGCCAGGCAGACCCGAACTTCGCCACCGGCGTGCCGGCACTGGGGACGATCGCGCTGGATCAGGGGGTGAACTTCGCCCTCACCGTCACGCTGCCGCAGTCGGCGGCCAACGCCTTGGCAGCGGTCGGCATCGACGTCCCGTCGGGGTCAGGATTGGTGGCACTGGCCCAGGCCGACTTCTCCACCGACGTCTACACGCTGCGGATCTCCATGTCCCTCGGCGCCGGGGGCCTCACCCTCTTCTCGGCGGGCGGGGTCTCCCTGGCCCTCGACACCGGCTACCTGCAGCTCCAGGTCAGTTCCAGCCAGATGAGCTTCGGGGTGGGGCTCACGGCAACGCTGAACCTGCCCTCCCTGTACTCGGGCGATCCCGGATCGAGCGTCGGTGTCGACGGGCAGCTCACGGTGGGCACCTCCGGGGTGAACGTCAGCCTGTCACTGGGCCAGTGCGGCACGGCATCCACCGGCACCGCGTGGACGGACGCGTTCGGGATCCCCGGGCTGACCGTGCAGTGCGCCCAGATGCAGGGCGGTGTGACCGAGGGTCCGCCGCCGTTCGTGAACGTCGGGTTGGCCGGCACCATCACCTCGCTGCCGTCGGTGATCTCGGACGTCATCGGCTACCAGGACGGTGCACCCATCAGCTTCGCCTTCAACCTCGATCCGCTGCTGCTCAGCCTGTCGATCGGGACGAAGAACTCGGGCACGCCGGCGCTCGAGCCGCTGGCCTACTTCGGCCAGGGCAGCCTGCTCCAGATCGACTACGCGTCGCTGTACGTCTCGCCCGACGGGGCCACCATCGGCCAGACGGTCTACCCGGCCGGCCTCGGTCTCGGGTTCCAGGCCTCGATCGACGGCGTGTCGATCGACGTGCTGGCCGACATCGGCATCAGTCCGCCGAGCATCGATTTCACCGGATCGCTCGGCACCGTCACCTTGGGCGGGCTGTCGATCGGACCGACCAGCCTCACCATCGCCGCCTCGGTGTCGCCCCCGTCGTTCCAGTTCGCCTTCACCGGGGCACTGAACCTCGGGCCGGGCAGTGTGCAGATCGGACCCGCGCTCCAGGTCGGCGGTGGCCTGTCGGCCAACGTCGAGATCGACATCTCCACCGGCGGGATCAGCGCCTTCATCTGGGGGAGCATCTCCGTCAGCGTCTCCGTCTACGTTCCCACCCAGGTCTGCTACTGGGAGGGATTCTTCCCGTACCCGTGCGACTACCAGTGGGAGGGGACGAGCGGGTCCTTCACCCTGGGCAAGACCGGCTTCTCCATCGACTCGAGCGGCGTGACCCTCGAAGCCGACGGCTACTCGATCACCTTCGGGTTCAACGGTTCGGTCAGCATCTCGACGGCCTACCAGGTGCCCGCCACCGTGCCGGTGACCGGTGGGCAGATCGCCCAGTTGGTGTCGTACCAGGTGCCGCCGACCGGGACGGCCCGGCTGGTGACGGTGCCGATGGCGACAGCCCCGTCGGGCACGGCGGGCCGGGCCGCCATCTCCACCCTGCCGCCGTCGACCGGCGGCGAAGTCGTCCACCCGGCGACACCCGCCACCCCCGGTGCCACCCTGGCTCCGGCCGGGCCGCCGCAGGTCCAGGTGGGCACGTGGGGGCGGACGGGCCCCCTCGCCTCGGGCGCCGCCTACGGGTCGGCCGTGGCGCTCACCGGCGGTGACGTCCTCCAGGCCGGAGGGGTGGACGCCGGGGGCGTCCTGGCCACCGCCCAGGTTTACGACCCGAAGACCGGTGCCTGGACGGTGGTCGGTTCCATGGCCAGTGCCCGCATGGGTGCGGCCGCCGTCCGCCTGGCCGACGGGACGGTCCTCGTCGCCGGGGGCGAGGGGGCCGACCACACCCCGCTCGCCTCGGCCGAGCTCTACCATCCGGCGACTCGGTCGTGGTCGGCCACCGGCTCCCTCCGCGTGGCCCGCGCCTTCGGCGCCGCCGTGCTCCTCGGTGACGGCGACGTGCTGGTGGCCGGTGGGACGGGTGTCGGGCACCGGCCCCTTGCCTCGGCCGAGCTGTACGACCCGGCCCGGGGAACCTGGTCATCGGTCGCGCCGATGTCGGTGGCCCGGGCCTTCGCCGCCGCCGCACCGTTGCCCGGCGGCGGGGCGTTGGTGGCGGGCGGGTTCCACCAGGGAGGTGAGCTGGCCTCTGCCGAGCGCTTCGACCCAGCGACGCGGTCGTGGTCGGCAGCCGGATCGATGACCCAGCCGCGGATGATGGCCACGGCCGTGGCCCTGCCCGGCGGCGACGTGCTGGTGGTGGGCGACGGGGCCGTGGCCGACCGGTACCATCCGGCGACCGGCACGTGGACGGCGACCGACGGGATGTCGACGCCCAGGACCGCTGCCGCCGTGGTGGCCCTGCCCGGCGGCGCGGTGCTGGTGGCCGGAGGCATGGACGACGGCCACGCCCTGTCGTCGACCGAGCGGTACGACCCCGTGTCGGGCACCTGGGCGCCGGCCGGGAACCTGAGCGCGCCGCGGGCCTTCGCCGCCGGCGCCGCCATGCCCGACGGCGGCGCGCTGGTGCCCGGCGGCGCGGACGTCTCCGTCGGCCCGGGAGGCGCCTTCCGCCTGGGCGCCCTGGGCTCGACCGACCGCTACACCCTGCCGTCGGGCCCGCCCGTCCCGCCGGGACCCCTCTCGCCGCCCCTCGCGTCGGTGGGCATCTCCGCCGGCGCGCTCGTGCTCGGGAGCGCCGGCGGGGTCTTCGCCGTGTTCCTGGCCGGCGCCCTGGTGGTGGCCGTCCTCCGCCGCCGTCGGGGCCTGCCGCCAGGCTGAACCGTCGAGGCCGGGCGGTGCCGCCCCCCGGTGACGGCCGGGGCGGCGCCGGTCAGCGCCGCCGGTCGCGCGCCGCTCAGCGCAGGGCCACCGGGTTGACCGGGGAACCCAGCGCGTGGGTGAAGGGCAGGGGCGTGGCGTCGAGGAGGAACGAATAGCGCCCGTCGGCAGCGCAGGCGTCGGCCAGTGCGTCGAGGAACCAGTTCTGTCCCTGGGTCATGCCCATCTCCACCAGGTGGACGAGGTGGACGGGCAGGTACAGGGCGTCGTCCTCGCACGGATAGACCTCGAGGACCATGGTGTCGGTCGCCACCGCGGCGATGTCGTGCCGGTGGAACCACTCGGCGGTTCCGAGGGTCAGGCCCGGCGTGGGCCAGGTGTAGGCGACCAGGTCGCGTACGGCGGGCCGGCCGCCGATCCCCGGACGTCCCGGCAGGGCCAGGTGGGCGGTCTGGCCGGTGCGCACCAGGACCACGTCGCCGGGCGCCGGCTCCAGGTCGCCCAGGGCGCAGGCGGCATCGAGGTCTGCCGGGGAGATCGGGTACCCCGGGGGGAGGAGGTCGCGACCCGTCGCCCGGGCCACGTCGAGGAGGATGCCTCTCGACACCAGGGTCCCCATCTTGTCGATGCCCAGGCGGGACGCCCCCGCTTCGGTGGTGGCCGAGGCCGGGAAGCCGTTGTAGAGGCGGGGGCCGTCCGGGCCGGCACCGTAGGCGACGTGAGCCAGGCTGTCCCAGTGGGTGGCGCACTGGGTGGCCAGCGTGACCACGTCCTCGGACGAGGCGATCCACCGGGGGTCGTCGGAGAGGGGCTCGTTCACGCAGATCATGGTGCGCGTCGGGTTGACCCGGCCGGGGATGAACCCCATCTGGATCCCCTCCTCGGCCGACAGGGGTAGCCCGAGGGGGTAGGCCACGCCGTCGTGCACCGACGCCACCCCCCGGAGCCGGGCGGCCTCGTCGACGAGGTTGAGGGTGCCGAGCTCGTCGTCCGGTCCCCACCGCCCCCAGTTGGTGACGCGCTCGACCAGGTCGACGAACGACCGGGGCACGGAGTCGGGGACGGGGACGGGCACGGGTGTCGGGTGGGGGCTGCGCGGTCAGCCGACCCAGATGATCGACTGGAGCTCGGAATAGGCTTCGAGCCCCCAGTCGCCGCCGTCGCGGCCGACACCGCTCATCTTGAACCCGCCGAACGGCGCCTCCATGTTGCGTTGGGCGGTGTTGATGCCGACGTGGCCGGCGCGCAGCCGCTTGGCCACCCGGAAGGCGCGGGCCGAGTCCTCGGAGAAGACGTAGTCGTAGAGGCCGAAGGGGCTGTCGTTGGCGATGGCGATGCCCTCCTCCTCGTCGTCGAACGGGATGGCCACGACCACCGGGCCGAAGATCTCCTCCCGGGCCGCCACCATGTCGTTGGTGCCGACGATCAAGGTCGGCTCGACGTAGAAGCCGGTGTCCAGGTGCTCGGGGCGGCCACCGCCGCAGACGATCTCGCCTTCGGCCCGGCCGGCCTCGATGTACCCGAGGACCCGGTCGCGGTGGGCCCCGGTGATGAGCGGCCCCACGATGGTGGCCGGATCGGTGGGGTCGCCGACCTGCATGAAGGCCGTCGCCGCGGCCAGGCTCTCGGTGACCTGGTCGAAGATGCTGCGGTGGACTACCGCCCGGGTAGGGGCGGTACAGATCTGGCCGGAGTGGAAGCCGAAGGTGGAGGCGATGGCGGTGGTGGCCGCCTTCACGTCGGCATCGCCGAAGACGAGCGCGGCTCCCTTGCCACCCAGCTCCATGAGCAGGCGTTTCATGGTCGCGCCACCGGCCGAGGCGATCCGCTGACCCACGCCGGTCGACCCGGTGAAGCTCACCATGTCGACCTCGGGGATCTCGGTCAGGAGCGCCGCCGGCTCGGGACCGGCCGAGTTCACGATGTTGACCACGCCGGGAGGGAAGCCCACGTCGTCGAGGATCCGGGCCAGCTCGATCACGGCCAGCGGGTCCTGCGGGGCCGGCTTCATGACCACGGTGTTCCCCATGGCCAGTGCCGGTGCCACTTTGCCGGCCATGTTGGTGAGGGGGAAGTTGTAGGAGGCGATGGCGGCGACGACCCCCACCGGCTGCCGGTAGGCGAGTGCGCTCACGAGGCCTCCGGGAGCAAGGGGTGTGGCCGCGGTGGCCACCGGGGGCAGTGCCCGTTCGACGACGTGGCGGAGGTCACGCGCGTAGCGGGCGAACCGTTCGGCGCAGATGGGCACCTGCATGCGCGATCCGACCCGTGCCGTGGCGCCGGTCTCGGCGATGACCAGGGGCACCAGATCGTCGTTGCGGGCCCGGATGGCCTCGGCCGCCCGGGCCAGCAGACTGAGCCGCTCCTCCGGTGGCGTCGCCGCCCATGCGGGGAAGGCGGCGGCGGCGGCCTGCGCGGCCGCCCTGGCGTCGTCGACCGACGCGTCGGGTGCCTGGCCGACCACCTGTTCGGTGGCAGGGTTGACGATGTCGTAGGTTCCGCCCCCGGCCTCCACCCACGACCCGCCGATCAGCAACCGCGTCTCGTCCCGTGTGGCCTGGTCGCTCATCCTGCTCCTCGTCTCGTCCGGCCCGTCGGGCCGCCCGGGCCCGTCGCGGCGCGCCGCCACGGTCCCGGCATCCTAGGTCCCTGCCCGTGGCGGCGGTCAGGCCGCCGGGTCGACGGTCTCGGTGTCGCGCCCCGAGCGCAGCAGGGTGCCGGGCGTGGCCCCGGTCGCCTTGCCGTCGGCCACCGTCTCGACGCCGTTCACGATGACCCGCACCACACCGGTGGCATCGGCCACCAGGCGGTTGCTCCCCCCGGGCAGGTCGTCGACCAGCCGGGCCGGCTCCGAGCCCACGGTCGCCGGGTCGAAGACGAACAGGTCGGCCCGCATCCCCTCCGCCACCCGGCCCCGGTCGACGAGGCCGAAGAGGCGGGCCGGAGCGTCGGTCATCATCTGCACGGCCCGCTCCAGCGGGACGAGCTTCCGCCTGCGGAGGCAGTCGCCGAGGAACGAGGTCGGGTAGCTGGTGCCGCACATCCTGTCGAGGTGGGCACCGGCGTCGGAACCACCGAGCATGGCCCGTGGGTCGTCCCACACCTGGGCCCGCAGGGCCCACGACGCGTCGTCACCGTCACTGGCCTTCGGCCACAGCACGGTGCGGAGGTCATCGGCGAGCACGATGTCGAGCAGGGCGTCGAAGGGCTCCTTGCCCTGCTCTGCGGCGATCGAGCCCACGTCACGCCAGCTCAGCCCGGCGTTGGACGCCGAGTACGTGTCGCCGATGATGTAGTTGGCCCAGTGGGACAGGCGCCGGAACACGCCGGCGTCCTTCGAGTGGGCCAGCTCGTCGAGGTGGGCGCGCACCGCCGGGTCGCGCAGCTTGGCCATCCGCTCCTCGACGGGCAGGTTCATGACCTCCCCCCAGCCGGGGATGAGGAACAGCGCGCAGAAGGTGCGGAAGCTCATGTTCATGGGAACCAGCGTGGGCATGGTGAGCGCCACGATGCGGCCACCGGCCTCGGCGGCCCGGGTGGACGCCTCGAGCTGGCGCTCGACCTTCTCGGGGGTGCGGGAGTCGACGGTGAGGACGTTCCAGTTGAGGGGGCGGCGGGCGGTGGTGGTCATGGCCACCATCAGGTCGATCTCCTCGTCGGAGAAGGTGTCGAGGCACCCGTTGGTGATGTACTCGAGGGTGGTGCCGGGGTGGTCCCGGACGACCTCGCAGAAGGCGAGCATCTCCCTGCGGTCCGCGTAGCGGGAGGTGATCGGGTTTCCGTCGCCGTCGGAGTGGGTCCGCGACTGCGACGAGGAGAACCCGAGACCGCCCGCCTCGATCGACTCGGCGAGCAGGCGGGACATGGCTGCCACCTCGTCGTCCGTCGCCACCTGGTCGGCGCGCTCGGGGCCCATGACCCAGCGCCGGACGGCGCAGTGCCCCACGAGGAAGCCGGCGTTCACCCCGAGGTTGCCCTCGAGGCGGTCGAGGTACTCTCCGAACGACTCCCAGTCCCAGGTGATGCCGCCCTCCAGCGCGGCCAGTGGCATCCCCTCGACCTTGGCCATCATGCGACGGATGTAGTCGTGGTCCCGGGCTCGGATGGGCGCCAGGGTGAAGCCGCAGTTGCCGGCGATCACCGTGGTCACCCCGTGCAGGTTGGAGGGGGAGGCGGAAGGGTCCCAGAACAGCTGGGCGTCGTAGTGGGTGTGGGGGTCGACGATGCCCGGTGCCACCACCAGTCCGGTGGCGTCGAGCTCGACGGCGCCCCGATCGGCGACTTCGCCCACCGCCACGATCCGCCCGTCGGCGATGCCGACGTCGGCCGGCTGCGCCGGCGCGCCGGTCCCGTCGACGACCTGGCCGTTGCGGATGACGTAGTCCAGCATGCTGTCCCCCGGTCTCGCTGCGGATCCCACCGCGTCGCCCGCCCCGCGCCCGGCGGGCGGCACGGTGGGCGCCGGTGCCCCGGGGCCCGTGGCCTCGTCCGGGACACCGGGCCGGTTCCCGCGGTCTATAGAACTGGTTCTAAAACTGACTGGGCGTCAGCTTATTACGCCGGCGGGGTGCTGTCCACGGCGGCCGGCCGGGCCAGCGCCGGCAGCGACCGCACGCGGCTCCGGGGACAGGAGCCGGCCCGGGGCCGATGGTAGGTTGCCCCCATCGTCTCCGCTGTCTCCGTTGCCTCGTGGCTGCGCCTCTCCCTGCTCCCGACGGTGGTGCTGGTGCTCGGCGCCATGCTGCTCGTCCGCTTCGTCCACTGGGTCGGCGGGCTGCACCGTGCGTCGATCGATACCCGCATCCGCGAGCAGATCGAGTCGGGGATCGTCGTGTCGGAGGAGGCCAAGCGGTCGCGCGCCGTGAGCGAGGCCGTCGAGTGGACGGCCACCGCCCTCGCCTTCGTCGTGTCCATCGTCCTCGCCGTCGACCTGCTGGGCGTGCCCCTGACCTCGTTGGTGGCGCCGGCGACGGTAGCGGGCGTGGCCATCGGCTTCGGCGCTCAGCAGGTGGTGGGGGACCTCCTGGCCGGCTTCTTCCTCTTCGCCGAGCACCAGTTCGGCTTCGGCGACGTGATCCGCCTGTCGATGCCCGGCCAGAACACCGGCATCACGGGGACGGTGGAGGAGCTCACCCTCCGGGTCACCAAGGTCCGGACGGCCCAGGGCGAGCTCATCATCGTGCCAAACAGCGCCCTTCGTCAGGTGACCAACCTGTCGAAGGACTGGTCCCGCGCCGTGGTCGACGTCCCCATCCCGGTCGAGGAGGACCTGGACGAGGTCACCACCCTGCTGCGGGGTGTGCTCGACGCCCTCAAGCAGGACCGGCGGTGGCACGACCGTCTCCTCGGCGATCCGGTCATCGCCGGCGTGGAGACCATCGACGTCGGGTACGTGCGCCTCCGCCTCATCGCCCGGACGTTGCCGGGCAAGCAGTTCGACGTGGAGCGGGAGCTCCGCTACCGGGTGGCGACGGCGCTGCGGACTGCCGGGATCATGACGCCGGCAGCCCCGGCCACCCCGGGTGGTTCCCCCTGATGGCGCCGGCCGACGGCGACCACATGGCCCACGGTGCCATCGGGCCGACCAGCGGCTCGACGCCCGCCGTACCGGCCGAGGCAGCGGCCCGCCGCCTGACGTTCCTCGTCCGGTTGGGCCGGCCCGTCTCGACCCGCGTCGGCGTGCGCTGGTCGACGGTGCTCATGACGGTGGCCTTCGCCGGGCTCGGGGGGTGGTACCTGGCCATCGCCCCGGCCTCGCGCGCCGGCACGACCGGGGTGCCGGTCACCCCGACGGCGGCGGTCCCCCTGCCGTCCCCGTCGACGACCGTTCCGACGCCGACCACCGCGCCGCGTGGCACCACCACCACGACCACCAGGGCGACGCCGACCACCCGGGCGGGCTCGACGTCGACCACCCGGGCGGGCACCACCACCACCACCACCACCACGAGCTCGACCACGACGACCACCACGAGCTCGACCACGACGACCACGACGTCCACGACGTCCACGCCTGCGGCGTCGACGACGACCACGGCGGCCGGCTGAGAGCCGCCGGCCCGGCGGCGCGGGAAGGTGGCGGCTCCGGTCAGGTGGCGCCGGGGGCGATGACCTCGACGCCGAAGGCGGCGATCTGATCGCACAGCTCGGTGACCGAGCGGGCCGGGAACCGGACCTGGACCTGGCCAACGCCAGCCTCGGCGAACGCCGAGAAGAACTCGGCGAGACGGTCGGGCCCCCCGGCAACCGTTCCCCGGGGCAGGTGGAGGCCCGCTGGCGGGTCCCCGACGTGGACGGGGCCGGCGATGGCACCGATGTCGAGCGGAACCCCCGGACGCACCTCGTCGCGCAGTTCCCGCAGCCGTGCCACCAGCCCGGCGTTCGGCCCCACCGTCTGGGGCAGCCACCCGTCGGCGAAGCGGGCGGTGCGTCGCAGCGCGGCCGGCGACGAGCCACCCACCCAGATCGGCGGCCGGGGGGTCCGGGCCGGACGGGGGCGCAGCCCGACGCCCGCAGCGGGCCACCGGGGGCCGCGGAGCACGGGGAACTCGTCGGCCAGCCCGGCAGCCAGCCCGGCGACCGCCTCGTCGGTGGCCGGACCCCGCTCGGTGAAGGGCACGCCGAGCAGGTCGAACTCCTCGGGCACGTGGCCGGCGCCCACCCCGCAGATGATCCGCCCGCCTGAGAGGGCGTCGAGCGTGGCGAACTCCTTGGCCGCCCGGAGCGGGTGGCGGAGGGCCACCACGTAGATGTGGGAGAGCAGGTGGATCCGCTCGGTGATGCCTGCCAGCCAGCCCAGGGTCGCCACCGTGTCGTACCACGTGGTCGACATGGCGCCGGCCAGGCGTTCGGGGATGGCCGTGTGGTCGCAGACCCCCACGTAGAAGAACCCCGCCTCTTCGCTGGCACGGGCCACCTGTGCCAGCTCGACCGGTCCCGCCCCTGCCTCCCAGGGTTCGGCGTAGATCGTCGACTGGGACTGGACCGGCAGCTGGATCCCGAAGACCATCCGGTCCTGTGGAAGCACGGGGACGCTGTGGGCTGGTGGGGGAGGGCCCCCGGATCGTGCGTGGGTGGTCACGTCGCCTCCTCGGCGGGGATGGGCCACGGCGCTGACGTCAGACGACCGTGGTGGCGGTGGTGATGGCCGTTCATCGGCGGCCGGCCGGCCTTGGCCGGCCTTGGCGTTTCGCTACGCTCGGGCGTGTCCCGGATGACGGTCGACGAGCTCCAGGCGTTCCTCGACGGTGCCTTTCCGGGACCCCGCACCAACTTCGTGGTCGAAGCGTGTGACGACCGGCATCTCCGCCTGCGCCTGCCCGTCGACATCACCCACAGCCGGCCCGGCGGCACCGTGTCGGGCCCGACGCTGATGGCCCTGGCCGACTGCGCCGCGTGGCTGGTCATCGTGGCCCAGATCGGCCCGGTTGCCCTGTCCGTGACCACCAGCCTCCACATCGACTTCTTCCGCAAGCCGGCCATCGTGGACGCCGTCGCCGTGGGGACGCTGCTCAAGCTGGGGAGCCGCCTCGCCGTGGTGGACGTGGGGCTCTTCTCCGACATCGGGCGCGGGGCGGGGGCCGCCTCCGGCCCCTTCGACGTGCCCCCCGACGTCCTGGTGGCCAAGGCCCAGGTCACGTACTCGATCCCGCCCGACCACCCCGCCGGCTGAGGGCGCGCCATTACAGGCCGTCCGCCAGGGCGGCAGCCCGGTCGGCGGCCGTCCCGAAGTGGGTCGCCAGCACCCGGGCCCGCTTTGCCGCCAGGTGGACCGGGACCTCCCACGTGAACCCCATACCCCCGTGGACCTGGATCGACGCCCTCCCGTTGGCCAGGGCGGCCTCGTCGGCCAGCAGCTTGGCCCCGGCCACGGCCCGGTCGGCGTCACCCACGTCGGGCTGGTCCACGGTGAGGGCGCCGGCATGCACGGCGGCGCGGGCCAGCTCGGTGCGTACGACCATGTCGGCGCAGAGGTGCTTGACCGCTTGGAAGCTGCCGATAGGCCGGCCGAACTGGTGGCGCTGTGTGGCGTAGTCGACGGCGACCTCGCACGCCCACCGGGCCAGTCCGACCTGCAGCGCGCCGGTGAGGGCGGCGCCGTCCCGTCGCCACCGGGCCGCTTCGGCCGCGCCGGCCAGAGGCTCGCCGGCGGGGAGCTCGGGGACAGCCGACAACGGGGTGAGGGGATCCAACGGGCGTTCGAGCGGCGCGGCGTCGACCGCGCGGGGGTCGACCCTCGAGAGCCCGTCACCGTCGTCGACGACCAGCACGTCCAGTTCGGCGAGGTGCTCGACGATGCACGGGAGCACGCCGGTGCCGGGCCGGCCGGGACGGGGTCGCGTGGCCAGCCCCACCATCACCGACCCGTCGGCCGCCCCTTCGATGCGGCCGGCTGCGAGGAAGGTGGCCACCAGCGGGCCGGGGACGAGCCCGGCACCCAGTTCCTCGAAGACGACGGCTGCGTCGGCCAGGCCGAGGCCGAGGCCGCCGGCGCTCTCGGGCACGGTCATGGCGAACACGCCGGCAGCGGCCAGCTCGCTCCAGGCGGCGCGGTCGACGGTCCGGCTGGTGCGCTCGTTCCGCCGCAGCACCTCGAGGGGAAGCCGACCCAGGCACAGGCGCCGGATCCCGTCTGCCAGTTCCCGCTGCTCGTCGCTCAGTTCGAAGTCCACCGGGTCACCGCTCTCCGTCGCCGGCCGGCGGGTCCTTGGGGAGTCCGAGGATCCGCTCGGCGACGATGTTCCGCTGGATCTGGGAGGTACCGGCGGCGATGGAGAGCGAGATCCCGCGCAGCCAGTCCTCCACCATCGTCCCCACCGGCAGTGGTCCGCCGCCGTCGAGCGGGTGGGGCGCAGTCGCCGCCAACCCGCACCGATCCAGTAGGCCGAGGGAGAACTCACCGAGCCGCTGGCGGGTCTCGGTGTAGGCCAGCTTGAACACGGTGCCGCCGATGCCCGGCACCCCCGTGCGCGCCGCCTGGGAGACGTTCCGCTTGGTCAGGGCCGCCAGGGCGTCGAGCTCCGCTCGCAGGTGCCCGGCCTGGCGCCGCACCCCGGGGTCATCCCAGGCGCCGGTCCGCCGGGCCAGGTCGACGGACTGGCTCAGGAGCTCGACCGCCTCCAGCAGGTCGCCGACGAACGCCGTCCCCCGCTCGAAGCTGAGGGTCACCATGGTCACCCGCCAGCCGTCGTTCTCGGCGCCCACCCGGTTGGCCGCTGGGATGCGCACCTCGTCCAGGTACAGTTCGGCGAACTCGGTCGACCCGGCGATCGTCTGGAGGGGGCGGATGTCGATCCCCGGCGAGTCCATGGGCATGATGAGCCAGGTGATGCCCTTGTGGCGGCTACCCTCCGGCCCGGTGCGCACCAGGAGCTCGCAGAAGTCGGCGACCTCGGCGTGGGAGGTCCAGATCTTCGATCCGGTGACCACGTACTCGTCGCCGTCGCGGACGGCTCGGGTCCGCAGGGAGGCCAGGTCGCTGCCGGCGTCGGGCTCGGAGAACCCCTGGCACCACACCTCGTCGCCCCGGAGGATCGGCGCCAGGTACCGGGCCTTCTGCTCAGGGGTTCCCTCGGCGATGACGGTGGGGCCCGCGTGGAGCAACCCGACGAAGTTCACCCCGACGTAGGGTGCATGTGCCTGTTCCAGCTCCTCCTTGAAGATGAGCTGCTCGACCGGTGACGCCGCCCGGCCGCCTCCCTCGACCGGCCAGTCCACGCCTGCGTAGCCGGCGTCGAAGAGCGTGCGCTGCCACCCGGTGTCGTAGGCGCGGCGGGCCGGCCAGTCGTGAGGTGGGGGCTTGGGCGGCAGGGTGGGCAGCGACGTGGCGAGCCACTCCCGCAACTCGGCGCGAAATGCAGCTTCCGACGGGGTAGGGCGGAGGTCCATGGTGGTGATGCGCACCAGCTCGGTGCGGTCGCCGGCTCAGTCGAGATCGAGCCCGTAGAGGCGGATGGCGTTGCCCCGGCAGATCTTGTACCGCTGCTCGTCGGTGAGGTCCCGCATCTGCTCCTCGGCGATCTGGCGGGTGTGGGGCCAGGTGGAGTCCGAGTGCGGGTAGTCGGACTCGTAGGTGATGTTGTCCTCGCCGATCTCGGACACCGACCGGAGCCCGTGGGCGTCGTTGAAGAAGCACCCGAAGATCTGGCGGTGGAAGTAGGTGGACGGGGGCTCCGGGACCTTGTCGGCCACGCCGCCCCAGCCGCGGTTCTCCTCCCAGACGATGTCGGCCCGCTCCAGCAGGTACGGGATCCAGCCGATCTGGCCCTCGGCGTAGGCCAGCTTCAGCTCGGGGAACCGGACCAGCACCCCCGAGAACATGAAGTCGGTCATGGAGAACGTGGCGTTCGTGTGGGTGAGGGTCGAGCCCACGGCGGCGGGGGCGTCCTCGGAGGTCGAGGGCATCTTCGACGACGACCCGATGTGCATGTTCACGACGGTCCCCGTCTCGGCGCAGGCGGCGAAGAACGGATCCCAGTAGCCGTCGGGATCGTGGACCGAGGGCAGTCCGAGGAACGGGGGGATCTCGCTGAAGCAGACGGCGCGCACGCCGCGCTCGGCATTGCGGCGGACCTCGTCGGCCGCCAGGTGGGCGTCCCACAGGGGGATGAGGGTGAGGGGCACGAGGCGCCCCTGGGCCTCGGGGCCGCACCACTCCTCGACCATCCAGTCGTTGTAGGCCTGCACGCAGAGCAGCGCCAGGTCCTTGTCCTTCGCCTCGAGGAACGTCTGGCCGCAGAAGCGGGGGAAGGTGGGGAAGCACAGCGACGCCTCGAGATGGTTGGTGTCCATGTCCTCGAGGCGGGGCTTGACCTCGAAGGAGCCGGGGCGCATGTCGTCGTAGGTGATGCCGGTCATGGTCACCTGGTCCCGGGGCACCCCGACGGCGGAGTCGACGCGCAGGAGCGGCCGCTTCAGGTCTTCGTAGTGCCACCAGTCGGTGGGGACGGAGCCCCCCCCGTCCTTCACCGTCAGCTTGCCGCCGACGTAGGTGACCTCGGGCATGGTCCCCCGCACGACGCGGGGTCCGACGTCGAGGTACTTCTTCGGGAGTCGATCGCTCCACACGGTGGGGGGCTCGACGATGTGGTCGTCGACGGAGATGATCTTCGGCAGCTCGGCCATGTCGGCAGTGTACCTACTTTCTGACGATCCGTCAGGTGTCTGCGGGGCCGGCGTGCCGGGCCCGCAGACACCTGACTCCCCCCTCAGACCATGGCGACGCCGCCGTTGGGCCGCAGGACCTGGCCCGTCATGAACCGGCTGGCGTCGGAGGCGAGGTAGAGGACGGCGGCGGCGATGTCCTCTACCTCGCCGATCATGCGAAGCGGCGTGTGGGCCCGCATCGGCGCCAGCACGGCTTCGCGCATCTCCTCGTCGACGGTGCCGTCGGGGCGGACGAAGTACCGGCCGGTCATGTTGGTGAGGACGAAGCCGGGGGCGACGGCGTTGACGCGCACGTGCCGGCGGCCAACCTCGAACGCCAGCGACTTGGTCATCTGGACCACAGCCGCCTTGCACAGGGCATAGGCGGAGACGTTCGGCGACGGGGCGTCGGCTGCCGCCGACGAGGCGTTGACGATCGAGCCGCCTGCCGGCTGCCCGGTCATGATCCGGGCCGCGGCCTGGCACCCGAAGTGGACCCCCTTCAGGTTGACGGCGATGATGCGGTCGAGGTCGGCCTCGTCGGTGCCGACCATGGGTCCCTCGACCATGATCCCGGCGATGTTGCACCACACGTCGAGGCTGCCGTGGTCGTCCTTGGTCCGGTCGGCCAGCGCCTCGACCTCCGACCGGTGGCGCACGTCGACCGTGGCGGACGACCCGACCCCGCCGCTCGCCTCGATGTGGGCGGCGGTGTCGGCGGCCCGCTGGCCGTCGACGTCGGCGCACACGACGATGGCACCGGCGCCTGCCAGGGCCAGCGCGCTGGCCCGACCGATGCCGCTGCCCGCACCTGTGACGACGGCCACCTTGCCGTCGGCACGGAAGGACTCGATCACGTGTGCGAGCTGCATGGGCAGACCGTAGCCCGGGCCGCTGCGCCCGACCGGGGCTCAGGCGGACGTCGGTACAGGTCCGGTGGGCACGCCGTTGGCGCCGGGCGATGCCGGCTCCACGTCGAGCTCGGGAACCGGCGCCGGCTGGTCCGGGGACTGGTCCTCCGGGGACTGGTCTTCCGGGCCGGCACCGTCGGCGGTTCCCGGTTGCCCCAGTGCGGTCCCGGGCGCCCCGGGCCGGCTGACCGGGGTGCCGGCGACCGGCGCGGGCGACCGGGACGTGGCGGTGTCCGCCGCAGGCGGTGATGGGGCCGGTGGGGTCGGGACCGGTGGCACCGTGCGGATGCCCCGTGGCGGGCGCACGGAATCCGCGCGTCGGACGTCCGAACGGGGTGCCGACTCCGTCGCCGCCCTGGACAGGAACTTGCCCACGGTGGCCGCGATGCGTCGGTGGCCTTCGTCGCCGGGGTGGATCCCGTCGACGAGCAGCTCGGTCGTGATGACGTCCTGCCCCCGCACCAGTTCGAGGTGGGCGTCGCCGGCGTCGATGCGCTCGTCGACGGCGCCTTCGATGGCGGCACGGATCTGACCGAGTGTGGCCCCCAGGCGGTTCGGCGCCGTCTCGGCATCCGGGCGGGCCAGCGGGCTGATGACGACGAGGGGAGTCTCCCGGTGGCCGAGGCGCACCAACTCGAGGAAGGCGCGGACCTGCTCGCGGACCATGGCTTCGTTGTGGGGGACCCGTCCCCAGCAATTGGCGCCGGCAGCGACGGTGATCACGTCGGCCGGCAGGTCGGCCAGCTGCTCGGCGGAGGCGATCTCGAACCGACCGGCGCCGGCGTAGCCGAAGTTGACGACGTCGAGCAGCGCCTTGCGGGCAGCGATGGCCGTCCAGGCGTGGGACGGGCTCGACGCCAGCCATCCCTGGGTCACCGAGTCGCCCATGGCCAACCATCGGGGCCGGCGCGGCGCGGGGGAGATCTCGCCACCCACGGCCGTGACGGAGAGGATCGTGGGGTGCATGCCTTCGGGGAAGTAGACGACGGCCGGGCGCTCGGCCGGGCCCTCACCGAGTGGCAGGCGCACCGTCGCCTCACCGAGGGCGGCCTCCTCCCGGCAGATCCGCTGCCCATGGCGCCATAGGTCGAAGGTCGTTCCGGCCCCCTCCCGCCGGTAGCCGAGCGCCGACGTCACCGTCCGGTAGGCGATGTCGACGGCATCGGCGTCGCCGACCAGCTCGAGCCGCACCCCGGCGGGGACCACGGCGGCGTGCCAGATGTCGGAGGGGAGACGGGCCAGGTCGGTCGGGTCGGCACGCGGGTACGGGACGTCGCCGTAGGCGCCGTAGGCGACGCCGCGGAGGAATGGCTCGGGTTGCTCCGGTCGGGGCGTCACACCCGGCTCCCTCCCGATCGCTTGCTCTTGGCAAGGCTGCCTGACGTGCTCACCGCCTGCCGCGCCCCCTGTGGTCACCGACCCATCACGCTTCGTGATGCCCTCAGGAAGACGCTACCCCCGATCCCGCTCCCGGCGCCCGTCCGAGGCGTCCCCGGTCCGTCGGGCCACCAGCGCCGCCAGCAGCGCCGCCCGGTGCTCGGCGGCGTCGCCCCAGGCCGGGACGAGCGACCACACCCGCTTGGCGAACAGCTGGACGTCGCACTCCCAGGTGTAGCCGATGGCCCCGTGGACCTGGATGGCGACGCGGGCCGCCTCGGTCGCGGCGTCGGCAGCGGCGGATTTGGCCGCCGACGCTGCCAGGTGCGCCTCGGCGCGGTTCTCGGTGAGGGCCCAGGCCGAGGCGTAGACGAGTGGTCGGGCGAACTCGAGCTGGACGAGGGCACCGGCCAGGAGGTGCTTGACCGCCTGGAAGCTGCCGATCGGCTTCCCGAACTGGTGGCGCTCCTTGGCGTAGGCGGCCGTGTCGGCGACCAGACGTTCGGCGAGCCCGACCAGCTCGGCGGCGGTGGCCGCCGCGGCGGTGGCGCCGAGGAGGCGGGCCGCCTCCCCGGCGGGTCCGGCTGCACCGTCCCCGGGAGACCAACTGACCCGGGCCAGCCGCCGGGTGGGGTCGAGGCACGGCACGGGTGTGACGTCGACTTCGTGGGCGCCGAGCACGTGGACGCCGCCTTCCTCGCCGACCAGCACGAGCAGGTCGGCGCCGTCGGCACCCCGCACCAGGACCGGTGGTCCCGGCTCCGCCCGGCCCACTGCCGGCACGGCCGACCCGTCGACGATGGCGGGCAGCCACCGGTCTGCGGCCGCACCCCCGACGCCAGCGAGCACCGGCACGGCCAATGCCGCCGTCGCAGCCAGTGGCTCGGGCAGGGCGGAACGGCCCGCCTCCTCGAGCACGAGCACCAGGTCGACGGCGGTCATGCCGAGCCCGCCGTGCGCGGGGGGCGCGGTCATGCCGACCACACCCAGCTCGGCCAGGGTCGCCCACCGTGCCGTGTGTGGATCGGGATCGTCGTAGGCGGCCCGCACATCGGCGGGTGTGCAGCGGTCGTCGAGCACCTGGCGGACGGCATCGCGCAGCTCGAGCTGCTGGTTGGTGAAGGCGAACCGCACGTCGAACCCGCGCTCCCTCAGGACCTGGGCAGGCCGAGGACCCGCTCGGCCACCACGTTGCGTTGGATCTCGTTGGTGCCGGCGTAGATGGGTCCGGCCAGCGCGAAGAGGAACCCGTCGAGCCACGGGTTCGCCGCCCCGTCACCGTGCACGTCGGCCTCGGGACCGAGCAGGGAGAGCGCAGCCGTGTGGATGGCCAGGTCGGTCTCGGACCAGTGGATCTTGTTCGCGCTCGCCTCCGGGCCGACTGTTCCGCCTTCGAGCACCCGGGTGACGGTCCACAGCGTGTTGCAGCGGTAGGCCTCGGCAGCGATCCATGCCCGGGCGACGTCGTCGGCGACGCGCCCGGCGCGGGCAGGGTCTGTCTCGAGCGTCCGGGCGTAGAGGTCGACCAACCGATCTGCCGCTTCGGTGTACCGGGCCGGGCTGCGCAGGCTGAGGCCGCGCTCGGAACCGGCGGTGGCCATGGCCACGTTCCATCCACGGCCGACCGGGCCGAGGACACGTTCGTCGGGCACGAAGACGTCGTCGAAGAAGAGCTCGGCGAACCCGGTCTCGCCGTCGATCTGGGGGATCGGGCGCACCGTGACCCCGGGCGTCGACAGGTCGATGAGGAAGTAGGTGAGGCCGCGGTGGCGCTCGGCGTCCGGGTCGGTGCGGAAGATCCCGAAACACCACCCGGCGAACGCGCCTCTCGACGCCCACGTCTTCTGGCCCGACAGCAGCCAGCCACCGCCGGCGGGGGAACGGACGGCCCTGCTGCGGATCCCGGCGAGGTCGCTGCCGGCGTCGGGCTCGGACCACCCCTGGCACCAGATCTCGTCACCCCTGGCCATGGGGGGGAGGAACCGGGACTTCTGCTCGTCGGTGCCGAATTCGAACATGGTGGGCGCGAGGAGGAAGATGCCGTTCTGGCTCACGCGGAGGGGCGCCTGGGCCCGCCAGTACTCCTCCTCGAAGATCAGCCACTCCACGATGCCGGCGCCCCGGCCGCCGTAGTCCTCGGGCCAACTGACCACCGACCAGCGGTCGTCGGCCATGCGGTGCTCCCATCGGCGGTGTGCCTCGAACCCCTCGGCGGTGTCGAGCGACGGGAGGGAGCCGGGTGCCGGGGCGTTGGCCCGAAGCCAGGCGCGCGCCTCGGCGCGGAACGCCTCCTGGCCCGCCGAGGGGCGGAGGTCCATGGGCTCGTCGGGTTCAGGGGGCATAGCGGCAACAGAATCTGACACACCGTCGGCTCAGTCGTCTAGGAGACTCCTGAAGTCGAGGTGGTCCAGCGGGCAGTCGACCCGCCGGATGGCGTGGAGCAGGCTCACAGGGGTCTCGGGAGTTGCCCTGGGAGCTGATCCGCCCCTCGCACCCCCCCGCTACCCGGGTCCCCCGGTGTGTTTCGGGGATTCTCGGGCGTTCGGGGGTCACGGAGGGGCGGGGAGGGGAGGAGTGCAGCAGCGGCAGGTCCATGCCTGCCCTCGGGCTACGGGTCGGTCAACGTCATGTGGATGTGGGCGGCACTGCTCGGGCTCAACATCTCGTCGTGGCTCCAGGCCCCGACCGGGCACGACGAGTCCGACGGACGGGCCCATGGCAAGCGCCTACGCCGTGAGCTGGTCTGCATCGCCGCCCGCGTCACCAACCATGCCGGACGACTGGAGGTCCACACCGCACCTGAAGACCATGCCGGTCACTTCGGCGACGCCTGGCGAGCACTCGACGCCCCACTCGCGGCAGCAAGCCCGTAGTCGGACACGCAACACACGGCCACCGGCGTGAACCACCCGCCCGTGACCGTCAGCACGAATGACAAGAATCCACCGACGTGGTCGAACGCGTCCTCGTATCGGTCAACGGCGGTCGCCGTCGGGTCACGGCCGCGGGCGTCTCGTTCCAGGGTCCGGATCACGAGGGGCCGAGGCCTACTCGCGGATCTCGGTCAGAGGGGGTACCCGCTCCGCGACCCATAGAACCCGGCGTTGCCGTAAGTGAAGATCCCCCCGTCGGCGGCGACCATCCAGTAGCCACCGCCGGTCGGCGTCGTCGCCATCCCCACCACGGGCCGGACAAGGTCGAGGCCTCCTGCCGATCCGAGGAAGTGGGCGGAGCCGAACGAGAAGATGCCGCCGTCCGAGGCGACCAGCCAGTAGCCGCCGCCGGTCGGGACGGCGGCCATCCCCACCACGGGCTTGTTGAGCCTCAGGGCTCCGGTCGAGCCGTAGAAGTGGGCGGAGCCGAACGAGAAGATGCCGCCGTCCGAGGCGACCAGCCAGTAGCCGCCGCCGGTCGGGACGGCGGCCATCCCCACGATCGGCTTGTTGAGGGTGAGGGCTCCCGTCGAGCCGTAGAACTTCGCATCACCGAACGAGAAGATGCCGCCGTCCGAGGCGACCAACCAGTAGCCACGGCCGTCAGCGGTCGCCGCCATGCCGACGATCGGCCGGTTCAACGCTGTGCCGCCCATGGATCCATAGAACGTGGCGTCGCCGTACGTGAAGACAGAGCCATCCGACGCCACGATCCAGTACCCCTTGCCGTCGGCCGTCCGCGCCATCCCGACCGCAGTAGGCGGTGACGTGCTGACATGGGACGAATCGCCAGTCAGCTGGGGGTCGTGGTGGAACTGCGGCCAGGCGCCCGGCTCGTTGGGAAGGACGTTGGCCGGCTCAGGGGCCTCGTAATGCAGGACGACGCCCTGATCTGTCGCGTAGCTGTACCCGGCGATGGTGATGCCGATGGTCCCGTTGGGATCCTGGGTCACCAGCGGTGCACTCTGGAACCCGTTGTTCATCCCTGCGCCCTCGCCGAGGGTTGCGATCACGTTCCCCGACCTGCCGTCGAACACCTGAACCCCCGCTGTGGTCGGCACGAGGAGATCTTGGTAGCCGCTGCCCGTCAGATCTGCGGTCGAGATCGATCCCTTGACACCGCCGGCTGCGGTTCGGGACCACGCGACGCCGCCGTTCGGACCGTTCAACACGTAGACCGAACCCTGGAGCCCGTTCGAGCCGAAGGACGTGCCCTCCGCCACCTGGAGCTGACCGTTGCCCAGGATGTTCGCGATCGCGGGACCGGAGGACGTGTCCCCATCGAGCTGGGTTGCCCACGCCTGATTGCAATTCCCGCTCTGCGTGGGGACCACCGCCACCACCGCATCCGTGTACGCAGCACCCGAGTAGTAGGCGCTGGTCCCGGACACGATCACCGGCGTCGTTCCGCCGAGAACGGGCCCGACGGCCGGCGAAGAGCTGACCGCTTGGTCCATCGAGAATTGGCACACGAGCCCGCCGTTCGGATAGGGCTGACCCTGGTTACCCGTTTGGAGGATCACCCGGATGTGGCCGCCTTGCGGGTATTGAACGCCGAACAGGTTGCCGGCAGTCGTTCCGATCCCTTCGATGACTTCGTTCTGACCGGTCCCGTAGAGATCGGCGATGGCCGGCGTCGAGACCTCCGTATCGCCGGAGAACCACGGATTCCACCCCGGGAGCGGCGAGCCTGTCGCCGCATTCAGCGCATACTGCGACTGCCCCAGGTTGCCGGCAGTGACCGCCTCTTGCCCCTGGAGTGTTCCGACCGCCATCGATGCCTCGACACCGTTCGACGGTGTGGCGTCCATCGACGTGTTGAGTGGCTGGGCCTCCCAGAGCTTCCCACCGGTCGACGTCAACGCCAGATACGCGCCCGCAGTGGGGTTCGCCACGTTGCCCAGCCCGACGTAGACGGTGCTCGATCCGCTCCCTTCCGACACCGACGGCGACGAGTCGATGGCGATCCCTCCGTCGTTGTACGGCCAGCCGGGCATGATCGAACCATTGGCCAAGTTGTACGCGACCACATTCCCTGCTCGGTCTCCCACGACAACGGCCTGCTGGCCGCCGAAATCGGCAACGTTGGGCGAGGAGAGGGCGATCGGCAACCCGGCATCGTTCGGATTGCCCCCGGAACCGTCCAGCGTCTGGCTCCAGACCAGGGAGAAACTCGGCGTCACGTGGGGTGCCGGCAGGGCGGCGGACCTGGTCGCAGAGACCGTGACCACCGCGGCCACGAGACCGACGACGCTTGCGCACGCCATGAGGCGGGAGTGGGATATGCGGCGATGACGGGACACGGCGACCTCCTCTGCCAATTGATCGTCGGGAGGGCCCGAATCCTTTACCCGAAGAGTCCTCGTGCGGTGGCCCGCACGCCGATCCTGCACGAACGCAACCATGATTCTGGCGCGGGCCTGCGGCCTTGCCAGGTCTTCGGCCAGACACGTGCCAAGCCTCCGGCCAGATGGCAGTGCCGGCTAGGAGACTCCTGAAGTCGTCATCGCTCGATTCGCGATCCGCCTGCCGGCGGGTGGGCGAGAATTGGCCATGGCGATCGGTCGTTCGAATGTCCAGCCCCGCTTCGAGGACCCCCGGAGTGTGCTCGTGGAGCGGCTCCGGGGCACCTACCGGCTTCTGGCCGAGCACGGAGGGGCGATGTTCGCCGACGACTACTTCGCCGATCCCTCCAAGTCCTCCGAGCTCGGGCGCCCGACGATCCCCGCCAGGGTGCTGGCGACGGTGATGCTGTTGCAGTCCCACGAGGGCCTCTCCGACCAGGAGGCCTGCGACCACCTCGTGTGCGATCTGCGCTGGCAGGCAGCCTGCGGGGTGGACGTCGGTGCAGCGTCGTTCCATCCGACGACCCTCGCTGGTTTGCGCAACCGCCCGTGGGGCTCTGCGCGTCCTCTCCGGCTTTCGGGGACACCAAACAGGCGGCAGCCGAGGAAGGCGTGCGACCTACGTGTCATCTCTGAAGGATCACAGTGGGTCACGAGGATGCCGAAGGCTCCGCCGCTCGTTTCTGGTGAGTAGATGACGTGTGGCCTCGGTCGACGACCGCGCCGGGGTTGATCCTCCGAGAACCCCTACGTGTCAGGCTGACGTGAGACGCCCGCCACCGCCCACCATCCCTCGTGGGGCGAGAACGGAATCCCTGATCGATGCCACTTCCTACTGCAGCGCTGGACGGTCGCGCCCATAATGGGGACGTACCCGACGATGACCCGGCCGCCCGTCCCCAGCGGCGGAGGTTCTCCACCGAGTACCAGGCGAGGATCCTGGCCGAGTACGAGGCGGCCCCCGATGGCGGGAAGAGATCGGTCCTGCGCCGCCAGGGCCTCTACTCCTCGCAGATCACCGAGCGGCGACAGGTGTGAACTCTGGCCTTCGCCGCACCAGCCGCGTGCGGATGTGGCCAGTGCTCTATGGTGGATGCGATGGTGGCGGGTAGCAGACAGCAGACGTCGATGGCGCCCACCTCCACCGAAGAATTGGCAGCCAGCGATCGTATCGGCGCGGGCGACAGGAACGGCGCCCGGCTCACGTTTCGCTCCTACCTTGCGATGCTCGTCGTCGTGGTAGCAGCGGTGGGGGTCGAAGCTGGTGTGTACCTGTTCATCAGGTCGAAGGGCGTCACGATCACCGGAGACGAGCCGCACTATTTGATCGCGGCAAAGGCGCTCACGCACCTGAGCCCACAAGTGCTCTGGGCCTACAAGCTCGACCTCCACACGCACGTCTTCTATAACTGGCCGGCTGGTGCGACGGTGCAGACGCCCGGCATCATGCACGCGTACACGGGCATGCACGGCACCGTCAGCGCGCACGGCCTGGGCATCCCTCTGCTGATCATGCCGTTCCTCGCAGCTGCCGGAAAGCACGGCGCGCTCCTCGGCTACTTCGCGGTCCAAACCGTGGGTGTCGTCTATCTTCATCGACGAGTCTCGTGGCTCACCCGCATGAAGCGCCCGGGACAGGTCGTCTTCGCTCTCGCGCTCGCGGCTCCCGCGATCTGGATCGCCGGCACTCAGATCTATCCCGATCTGCCTACCGGGATCTTCACCGCGATCGCCTTCGTCGAAGTCGCCGCCATCGAGCGGACCGGGTCAATCCCGAGACTCAGCGCCTGGGTGTTTGCCATCGTCATCGGGTTCCTGCCGTGGATGCACGTCAAGAACTTCCTGCCCGCGGCGGTCGCCTGCGTCGCGTTCACCGTCGCCGCGCTGCGAGGTTCGCGGGCGACCAGAACCTGGCGGACCTTGATCGCGGTCGGGGCCGCCGTCGCCCTGAGTTGGGGCCTGCTCTTCGGCTACGACCTCTATTACTTCGGCCATCTGCTCGGCCTGCCCCAACCCCCGGTGACGGTCACCAGGACGGGCCTGGTGCAGTTCCTGGCGCTCGTCTTCGATCGGCAGCAGGGTTTGGTGGTCCAGGTGCCGACGACGATCCTCGGGTTGGCCGGCATGTGGGTGGCCCGACGGAGGATCCCTGTCGCTGCCATCGGCACGCTGGTGGCCGGTGCGGCGGTGCTGGTGGTGAACGGCCTCTACCTCAGCGACCCGTTCGGAGGCGACAGTCTGAACGGTCGCTTCGAGTGGACCGTGATTCCGATGCTCCTGGCATTCGCTCCGTTCGCTCTCGGCGGGATCGAGCGGTTCCGGGCCAGGATCGCCGGACTCGGCACGCTGATCGCCGGTGCGTGGATCGTCCAGCTTGCACCAGTTCTTGCTGGAGACCACTCGTATTACAACGGTTTCTTCCCAGCGCCGCAGTGGGACCCGTCGCTTTATACGGGATGGTGGCCCGGCCTTGACCGCGTTATCCCGCAGTTCACAGCGAGGAGTATCCGCGCCCAGCCTCCGTATGGGCTCCCGCTCGAGATCGCCGTGGTCCTGGTGCTCATCGTCGTCGTTGTCAGGCTTGCCAACCCTGAGCCGCTCGAGACGCGACGCGTGTCCACTACCGCCGCCCTCGCGGCAGTAGCAGTCGTAGTGGCGTCCACGGTCGTCCCTGGCGAGCTTCCGCGCGACGCGCTCTCGTGGCCGGGCGCGGCACTCGGTGGCGTGATGACCACTGCGTCAACCGCGACGGACGGTCCGGTGGTGGACCTGCAGGGGGTGGGAACCGGCGCCTTCACCAGCACGCTCACGTACTCGATGACGGGAACCAGCCCGCACGGTTCGTACGTGGTGCTGTGCCTGGACGCTCACGGCGGGGTTCATGGCCGGGCAGTCACGCGACTGCGAGGCTCGTCGGCGAATGTGACGGCCGTGGCCACGATCACGTGCTCGGCGAGCGTGATCGCAGCGCAGCTAACGGCCGGGCCGGGAACGACGATCAGCCCGGACCGGATCAGCCTCAAGAAGGTCTCGGACTGACCATCAGCTTGGGCTGAGCGGCCGCGCGGAGAGAGGCGTAGGCGCGGCCCTGTCAAGGATTTCCTTGCAGGGGCCGGAGACCATCCACCGGTCGTGGGTGTGGCCCCGAGATGATCGGGGCGCTGTCCTACCCGCCGACGACCTCGTGGAGGTACCCCACCACCATGCGCGCGCCCGATCCCGAGGTGGTCGGTACCGTCTGGGCTGCGATCGAACCCCTGGTGCCACCGGCGCCGAAGACCCATCCCCCGGGTTCCCATCGCCGGCGGCTCCCCGACCGGGACTGCTTCGAGGTGATGCTCGTCCGGTTGGTGACCGGCTGCTCGTGGGAGGACGCCGAGCGGCTCTGCGGCAGCAGATCCTCGGACACGACCGTGCGGGCGAGACGGGACGAGTGGATCGCCGCCGGCGTGTTCGACACCGTTGCCGAGGCCCTCTGCGCCTGCGACGAGCTCATCGGGCTCACCCTCGACGACGTCGCCATCGACGGCTCCCTGCACAAAGCCCCTGCTGGCGGTGGAGGAACGGGACCCAACGGCACCGACAAGGGGCGATCAGGCTGGAAGCGGACCATCGCCAGGCTGCTGCCTGACGTCGCGACCCTCCACCTCGACTGGGCTACGACGTCGCCTTCGTGCGCCAGGCGCTCGATGAGCGCCTGGTCGGGTACGTGATCCCGACGTGCCCATCTCGAGCCCCGGCAGGTTGACGCACGAAGGCACCGATCGCCCTCGGCCCCCGCTGGCCGGTCGAGCGGACGAACCCATTGCTCTCGAAGTTCGGGCAGCTCCGGCGCAACACCGACCGCAAGCCACTCCACCGCCGGGCTCACCGCGCCATCGTGTTCCAGCTGACCGCCAAGCTCATCGACCGGCGGAACCGGTGGTCACCGGGATGCCTTCCTGTCCACCGAGGCCTTGAGGCCAGATCTGACACACCGTCGGAAAATCGGCAACAATCGAGGCCATGCCTTCAGCCGTGATCGTCGACGTCGTCCGGACCCCCGTGGGCAAGCGGAACGGTCGCCTGTCGGGCTGGCACGCCGTCGACCTTGCCGCCCAACCGCTGCGAGCGCTCGTCGAGCGCAACGGACTGGACCCGTCGCTCGTCGAGGACGTCGTCTACGGCTGCACCATGACGGTGGGCGAACAGGCCATGAACATCGGCCGCAACGCCGCCCTCGCCGCCGGGTTCCCCGACACCGTGCCGGGTACCACCGTCGACCGTCAGTGCGGCTCGGCGCAGCAGGCGGTTCACTTCGCCGCCCAGGCGGTGGCGTCCGGCGCCATGGACATCGTCATCGGCGGCGGGGTGGAGGCGATGAGCCGGGTACCCATCGGCTCCACCACGGCCCCGGGACCGGGCGACGCCTACGGACCGACGGTCCGGGAGCGCTTCGACTTCATCCACCAGGGGGAGTGCGCGGAGGAGATCGCCCGACGGTGGGGCATCGACCGCGAGGACATGGACCGCTTCGCGGTCGAGTCCCACCGGCGTGCCGCCCGGGCCATCGCCGAAGGGCGGTTCGACCGGGAGATCGTCCCGCTCGCCACCCGGCGGGCGGAGGTGGTCGGGAAGGTCGCCGTCGCTGGATCCGACCTGGGGGATCCAGCTGGCGAGGGCGTGCTCACGTTCGACGAGGGTGTCCGCGCCGGATCGACCTACGAGATCCTCTCCTCGCTGGCGCCCGCGTTCCGGGAGGACGGCCGGGTCACGGCAGCCACCTCGTCGCAGATCTCGGACGGTGCTGCCGCCGTACTGGTGATGGCCGAGGAGCGTGCCGCCCAGCTCGGCCTCGCGCCCCGAGCGCGCTTCCACACGTTCGCGGTGGCCGCTAACGACCCGGTCATCATGCTCACCGCACCGATCCCCGCCACCGAGCTCGTCCTGGCCAAGGCCAAGCTGTCCCTGGACGACATCGACCTCGTGGAGATCAACGAGGCGTTTGCCTCGGTCGTCCTGGCGTGGGAGCGGGAGTTCCATCCGGACATGGACCGGGTGAACGTGAACGGCGGTGCCATCGCCATCGGCCATCCGACGGGTGCGTCGGGCGCCCGCCTGCTGGCCACACTGCTCTGCGAGATGGAGCGGACGGGCGCCCGCTACGGGCTCCAGACCATGTGCGAAGGCGGTGGGCAGGCCAACGCCACCATCATCGAGCGTCTGGGCTGACTCCCGGCGGGAGAGCGGCCGCCACGCACATCGCTTGCCGGCGCCTCCGCCGGGAACGTGAGGACCAGCCGGCGCGGTCGCATGACCGTGCCGGGCATCTGCCGCAGGGCCTCCACGGGAGCGGTCGCATGTCGCACCCCGGGGTGACCGGACGGTTCGAGGTGTCGGGCCCGTCGACCACGGGCGGGACGGTGCCTACGTGGTCGTCCGGTAGAGGCCCTGACGGTGGCCGGACCGGTGCTGCCATTCCGGGGCTGCCGGCTGCACCTGTTGCAGGAATAGTGCGACATGGCACCGGGAGCGGCACCGTATTGCTGCAGAGAGCGCTAATATGAACGCGTTCTGAATGAATTGTGTGAAATCTTTGCAGTGGCATCAAGAACCAGTTCCAACCGGACGATGTAGTTCGCATCATCACATTGACGTGCCGAGGGCCCTCGTGTGGCGCTCGTCGGGCAGGGATGCAACGGACCGGGGCAACCGATACGTCCGGTCCTCGGGCAGGAGGACGCGAGGGTGCAGGCAAGAGATCAGGTTGGTGGGTTGGCGAGCCGCGGGCGATTGTCCGCTCTCGTCGTGGCTGTGGTCGTCTCGGCCGTGGCCGTCGTCCCGGCGGTGGCCGGGGTGGTGCCGGCCGGTGCGGCTACGTCGTCGTTGGTCCTCTTGGACGAGCCCTTCACCGGATCGCAGGTCCTGGTGCCGGCGGACTGGACCCTTCCGGCGCTCCCGTCCGGTGTGGCCGGCACCAACGTGGCGTGCCTCACCGCCTCGGGGTCCACCACCCAGACACCGATCCCCGGATGCTCGTCGACGCCCATCGACACCGTGCCGAACGGGACCCTCCGGCTGACGTCCGCCACCGGCAACCAGGACGGTGGCATCTCGTATGCCGGCGCCGTCCCCTCGTCCCAGGGCCTCGACATCCATTTCGACACCTACCAGTACGGCGGAACCGGCGCGGACGGCATCCTCTTCTACCTGGCCGGCACCAATCCGCTTGCACCGGCCCCGCCGTCGACCCTCGGCCCGCCGGGCGGGCACCTCGGCTACTCGGGAGGCACAGCCGCCCCGACCGGCAACGGACTGGCCGGCGGCTACCTCGGGATCGGCTTCGACGCCTACGGCAACTACGTCAATCCGTCGTTCGACGGCAGCGGCTGCACCGACCCGTCGTGGGCCACGGGCGCGTCGGCCAACCAGGTGTCGGTGCGGGGCCCCGGATCGGGCCAGACCGGCTACTGCCTGCTCTCGAGCACGGAGGCCGCCGGTGGCCTCTCGGGCTACCTCGATGGCGACAGCGTCGCAGCGACGACGCGTGCGGGATCTCTCGTCCCTGTCGAGATCGCCATCAACCCGACAGCCTCGCCGGTGAGCACGAGCGGGATCGCCAACGTGCCCGCGTACT
>JAJZAC010000082.1 GCA_021799615.1 Actinomycetes bacterium | reverse complement strand
GGCCCCGGCTCGATCTCCCCCAGCTGGTAGGACCAGAACGCCAGCTCGCGAGTCGCCGTCACCGCCGGGTCCTTCTGGCGCAGGGAGCCGGCCGCCGAGTTGCGGGGGTTCACGAAGGGCTTGCCCCCCGCCTCGCGCTGGCGCCGGTTGAGCTCCTCGAACGCGGCGACCGGCATGTAGACCTCGCCCCTCACCTCGAGGAGGGCGAGCGGCGGCCCGGCGGCGGTGGCGACGGTGTCGGGCACGGCGGCGATGGTGGTCACGTTGGCGGTGACGTCCTCGCCGGTCACCCCGTCGCCCCGGGTGGCGGCCTGGGCGAAGCGGCCGTCGCGGTAGGTGAGCGACACGGCCAGGCCGTCGATCTTCAACTCGCACACGAAGCGGCACGCCGCTCCGAGCTGGCGGGCCACCCGGTCCGTCCAGGCCCGGAGGTCCTCGGCGCTGAAGACGTTGTCCAGGCTCATCATCGGCACGTGGTGGGTGACCGGCGCGAACAGGGTCGAGGGCGCCGCCCCCACCGTCTGGCCGGGCGAACCGGGGACGATCAGGTCCGGGTGGGCATCCTCGATCGAACGCAGCTCCCGGACCAGAGCGTCGTAGTCGGCATCGGGGATCTCGGGCGCGTCCTTGGCGTAGTAGAGGTCGGCGTGGTGGGCGACGAGGGCCCGCAGCTCCTCGAGCCGGGCCACCGGGTCCAGTTCGCCGTCGCCGGTCGTGCTCATCGGGCGATGCCCGAACCGAGCACGCTGGTCGGGTCGTCGGCGGCGTAGAGGGCGACGGTCTGGCCCGGCGCCACCCGGCGCGCCGGCTCGTCGAAGCGGACCCGGAGCGTGCCCGCCCGACCGGTGCGCTCGACGGTCGCGTCCAGCGGCGGACCGTGGGCACTGCACTGGGCCACGACCGGCGTGCCCGGCGGCGGCGCGGCGTCCACCCACGACGGGGAACGGAGGTCGACCGCGTCCGACATCGCCGCCTCCGGCGGGCCGACCCGCACCTCGCCGGACCGGACGTCGACCGCCGTCACGTACCGGCGACGCCCGTCGGTCCCGTGGCCCATCCCCCGCCGCTGGCCCACCGTGACCAGCTCGACCGCCTCCACCGTGCCCAGGCGAGCGCCCGACCCGTCGTCGACCAGGTGGCCGGGGTGCAGCTCCAGGCGCTCACCGAGGAACCGGGCCCGCCCGACGTCCGAACGGATGAAGCAGACGTCCTGGCTGTCCGGCTTGGCCGCCGTGCGCATCCCCAGGCGGGCCGCCTCGGCCCGCACCTCCGCCTTGGTCATGTCGCCGACGGGGAACAGCACCCGGCCGAGCTGGTCCTGGCCCAGCATGGCCAGCACGTACGACTGGTCCTTGGCCGGGTCGGCGCCCCGCAGCAGGCGGTGGCGTCCCGACGGGTCGGTCACCCGGCGGGCATGGTGGCCGGTGGCCAACGCGTCGAACCCCAGACGTCGGGCCCGGTCGAGCAGCGTGTCGAACTTGATCGACCGGTTGCACTCGATGCACGGGTTGGGCGTCAACCCGGCGGCGTGCCCGGCCACGTAGGGGGCGACCACCCGGGTCTCGAACTCGTCCGACAGGTTGAAGACACGGTGGACGAGACCGAGCGACTCGGCCACCCGGCGGGCATCCTCGACGTCGGCCACCGAGCAGCAGCCCGAGTCGGAGGGACCGCCCCACAGGCGCAGGGTGGCGCCGACCACGTTGGCCGGGCCGACCTCGGCCGCCACCCGGGCGGCCGCCACCGACGAGTCGACCCCCCCGGACATGGCGACGAGCACGCGCACGGCGTCAGTCTTCCAGGCGGGCGACGGCCTCGGGCACGACCTCGAGGGCACGGTCGACCTCGGCGGCCGTCGTCGTCCAGCCCAGGCTGAGGCGCAGGCCGGAGCGGGCCAGGCCACCGAGCCCCATCGCGGCGAGCACGTGGCTCGGCTCCAGCGCCCCCGACGCGCAGGACGCGCCCGACGAGGCGTCCACCCCGGCGTCGTCCAGCAGGACGAGGAGCTCCTCGGCCTCGATCCCGGCGAACGTGAGGTGCGCGTTGCCGGCGACCTTGCGGGAGCGGTCGCCGGTCTCCGACGCGGTCGGGACGGCGGCCAGCAGCCCGTCGACCAGGCGGTCGCGCAGGGCGGCCACGCGCGCGGCGGTCGCGGCCCGGGTCTCCGAGGCGGCCCGCAGGGCGGCTGCCATCCCCACGATGCCGGCCACGTTGGGGGTGCCGGCCCGCCGGTCGCGCTCCTGGCCCCCGCCGACGAGGAGGGGGGTGACCGGGCGGGTCCCCCGGGCCACCAGGACCCCGACGCCCGACGGTCCGCCGAACTTGTGGGCGCTCACCGCCACCAGGTCTGCCGGGCCGGCCAGGCTCGCCACGTCGGCCCACGGCGCGGCCTGGACGGCGTCGACCAACAGCGCCGCCCGCGGCGCACGGGCCCGGACGGCGTCGGCGACCTCGGCCACGGGCTGGACCGTGCCGACCTCGTTGTTCACCGCCATCACGGCCACCAGCGTCACGTCTCCGGTGCAGGCGTCGGCCAGGGCGTCGAGGTCGACGATCCCGTCGGCCCCCGCCGGGACCATCGACAGCCGGGAGCCGGTGCGGGCGGCGGCGCGGTCGACGGCGCGGAGCACGGCGGCGTGCTCGATGGCCGAGCACACCAGGGCGGACGGCGGGGGGCCGTCGGCGCCCGCGGCTGCCGTGGCCGCGTGGACGGCGAGGTTGTCGGCCTCGGTGCCACCACTGGTGAACACCACCTCGCCCGGACTGGCACCCAGCAGGTCGGCGATCGACTCCCGGGCGTCGTCGACGGCGCGCCGGGCGGCGCGGGCCGAGGCGTGCATGCCCGACGGGTTGCCTGCCGTGCCCGACAGGTAGGGCAGCATCGCCTCGAGCGCCTCGGGGCGCACCGGTGTGGTGGCAGCATGGTCCAGGTACGACCGCATCGCTCCCAGTCTGCCCGCCAGGCCGGCTCAGGCCGGCTCAGGCCGGCGGCGCCCCCGGTGCGATCCCCGGGGGCGGCCCCGCCTGGGTGAAGCGGGTGCCGGGTGGGTCGACCGCCCACGGCGCCGGCTCCCCCCAGCCGTCCTCGAACACCAGCTCGCCGAGCGGGCGGCGGCGCACCGGACCGTGCCGGCCCGCCGGCTCGCCCAGGGTGATGGTCGCGTGGATGCCCACCGACTCGGGGATGGCGAGCACGGCACGGAGCTCGTCCTCCACGAAGGTGTGGAGCTGGGTGAGCACGCCACCGAGGCCGAGCGCCCGGGCGGCAAGCAGCAGGTTCTGGCAGGCGGGGTAGATCGACGCCCCCTCGAGCGGGTCGGCCGGCCGGTGCCGGACCAGGCAGCCGAGCACGACGACCGGTGCCTCGGCCACGTGCGCGGTGTAGTGCTCCATGGTCCGGGCCATCCGGGACTTGGGTGACGACGGGTCCGAACCCGACCCCGTGCGGTAGCCGTCGGCCTCGAGCTTCCGCTCCCACATCAGGTGGGCGGCCCGGCCCAGGAGCGCCCGGGCCTCGACGGCCCGCTCGCCCCGGCGCAGGACCAGGAACCGGAACGGCTGGCGGTTCGAGCCCGACGGTGCACGCGTCGCCGCCCACAGCAGGGTGGCGAGCTGCTCGTCGGTCACCGGTCGGGCGGTGTAGCGCCG
Source organism: Actinomycetes bacterium (assembly GCA_021799615.1). GTDB lineage: Bacteria > Actinomycetota > Acidimicrobiia > Acidimicrobiales > RAAP-2 > JAJZDI01. Next base: position 7,424 of record JAJZAC010000082.1, on the reverse strand, counting down.
GATGGCCCGGGTGGTGGCCAGGCCGGCGAGCAGGTCCGGTCCGGGCTGGTCGTCAGGGGACGTGCGCATCAGGGCAGTGTCGCCTGCCCAGCGCCCGCCACGCCAGGACGGAGCTGCATGCAGCCGTCGATCAGGCGACCCACACGGCCTTGATGTTGCAGAACTCGTGGATCCCGTGGGCGGAGAGCTCGCGCCCGACCCCCGACGCCTTCACCCCGCCGAAGGGCAGCTCGGGCATCGAGGTGACCATGCCGTTCACGAACACCTGGCCGGCGACCAGGTCCCGGATGAAGCGCTCCTGGACGACCGGGTCGGCCGTCCACACGCTGGCGCCCAGGCCGAAGTCCGAGGCGTTGGCCATGGCCAGGGCGGCGTCGGTGTCGGCCGCCCGGCTGAGCAGGGCGACCGGGCCGAACACCTCCTCGGTGGCCACGCGCATGCCGGGCAGGATCCCACTGACCACGGTGGGACGGTAGAAGAAGCCCGGCCGATCAGGCCCGGCGGGCCCCACCACCCGTTGCCCGCCGCACAGGATCGACGCCCCCGTGCTCCTGGCGTCCTCCACCTGGGCCTCGATGCCGTCGCGTGCCGCTGCGCTCACCAGCGGGCCGACCTCGGTGGCCGGCTCCAGCGGGTCACCGACGGCGAGGGCGTCCATGGCGGCCACGAACCGCTCGGTGAACTCGTCGGCCACCGCCTCGTGGACGATGAAGCGCTTGGCGGCGATGCACGACTGCCCGTTGTTCTGGACGCGGGCCTGCACGCCGACGGCGACGGCGCGTTCGAGATCGGCGTCGGGCAGGACGATGAACGGGTCGCTGCCACCCAGCTCCAGGACGACCTTCTTGCCCGCCGCCCCCGCCTGGGTGGCCACGGCCCGGCCGGCCCGGACGCTGCCGGTCAGGGTGACGGCCGCCACCCGGGGGTCGGCGATGACCGCCGGGACCCGGTCGACGTCGATCAGCAGGGTCTGGAAGACGCCGGCGGGTGCGCCCGCCCGGGTGAACAGGTACTCGAGGAGCAGCGCGCTGCGGGGGACGTTGGGCGCATGCTTGAGCAGGCCGACGTTGCCGGCGAGCAGCGCCGGCGCCGCGAACCGGATCACCTGCCACAGGGGGAAGTTCCAGGGCATGACGGCCAGCACCGCCCCCAGCGGCTGGTAGACGACACAGCTCGACGAGGCGTTGGTCTCCACCGGCTCGTCGGCCAGCATGGCCGGACCGTGGTCGGCGAACCACCGCAGGGCGGTGGCGCACTTGGCCACCTCACCCTTGGCCTGGGCGAAGGGCTTGCCCATCTCCTTCGTGAGCACGTAGGCGATGTCGGGCAGCTCCCCCTCGAGGAGCTCGGCCGCGGTGACCAGCAGGCGTGACCGGGTGCCCACGTCGGTCGCCGCCCAGGCGGTGGCCGCCTGGGCGGCGAGCGCCAGGCGCTCCTCGAGCTCGCGGTCGGAGAGCGGCTGGAAGGTCTCGAGGACGTCGCCCGTGGTGGGGTCGACGGTGGCGATCGGCGGGATGGCGGTCATGGGGACGATTCTTCCCCAGGCCGACCGGGCGCGCCCGCCGGGCCCGTCACCACCGGCCGAACCGTTCCGCCGCCGCCCGGCGCTGCAACTTGCCGGTGGCCGTGTGGGGCAGCTCGTCCACCACGGCGATCTCCTTCGGGCGCTTGTAGGGGGCGAGGCGGTCCCGGACCCGGGACCGGAGGGCGTCGAGGTCCACACGGTGCCCGGCGGCGGCCACCACCGACGCGCACACCCGCTCCCCCCACTGGTCGTCGGCGACGCCGAAGACGGCCGCTTCGGCCACGTCGGGAGCCTCGATCAGGACGGCCTCCACCTCGGCCGGGTAGACGTTCACCCCGCCGCTGATGATGAGGTCGTCCCGCCGCCCGTCGAGGTAGAGGTAGCCCTCGCCGTCGAGCCTGCCCAGGTCGCCGACGGTGAACGCCGGGCCCCGCCACGCCGCCGCGGTCTTGTCCGGGTCCCCCCAGTACTCGAAACGGGCGAAGGCCGGCGCCGCGCACCACACCGTGCCGTCGGGATCGACGGCGAGCGCCCGGCCGGGACGCGCCCGGCCCACCGATCCCGGATGCTCGAGCCATTCGTCCGGCGAGCACACGGTGAACTGCCCCTCGGTCGAACCATAGAACTCCCACACCACCCCGTCGCCGACCCGGGCCATGGCGGCGCGCTTGGTGGCGGGCGGGCACGGCGACCCGGCGTGCACCAGGAGGCGCAGGCGGTCGAAACGCTCGAGTGACGCGGCGTCGAGCGCCAGCAGTCGGGCCAGTGCGGTGGGCGCCATGAAGGTGGTGGTGGGTGTGGCACCGGCGGTGCCCCGCAGCGCGTCCCTGGCGGCCGCCGCGTCGAAGCGGCCCAGGATCACGCAGGTGCCGCCCCGGAGCAGCGTCCCTCCGGCGAACCGCACCGAGACGGAGTGGTACATGGGCGAGCAGACCAGGTGGACGTCGGCCGGGTCGAACTGCCACAGGTCGGCCTCGTCCTCGAACGCGGCCTGTGCGGTCGCCTCGTCCCAGACGCCGGTCCACACCCCCTTGGCCCGCCCGGTGGTGCCCGACGTGTAGTGCATGGGGCGGGCCAGCGGCCAGGGGGCCAGCTCGGTGGGGGGTCCGGCCGACAGGGCGGCCAGCGATGCCCGGTCGGTGACCGTCAGCCGGGGATCGGCGTCGGCCACCAGGGCGTCCCGCTCGGCGTCGAGGAGGGTGGCGTTCAGGAGCACGGGGACGATCCCGGTACGCAGGGCGCCGAGCACGGCGCACAGCAGGTCGGCCGACGACCCGAGGGCGAAGGCCACCCGGTCCCCGGGGACGAGACCGGCGGCAGCCAGCGCGCCCGCCACCCGGCGCTGGCGGTCCTCGGCGTCGGCGGCGGTGAGGACCTCGACGTGGACGCCGGCGGCGTGCGCCGGGTCGCCGGCGCGTCCCGATGCGCTCACGGCGCCGGATCCCGGTCGCGCCCCCCCGGCCCGACGGCGGGTGCCGGCACGACGGCGGGTGCCGGTGCCGGACCGGGATCACCGGCGCCGGGGAGGCCGGCGGGATCAGGGGCCGGCCCGGGGCGGGCCGGATCGGCCAGGGACGCCAGGATCCCCGGCCGCACCAGGGCGATGGCGGCCAGGACGGCCACCAGGAGGACGGCGGCACCGACGGTGACGTACCGGAGGCCGACGGCACCGGCGATCGCCCCCTGGACGACGGCGCCGACCGGGTAGAGAAGCCCGAGAGCCAGCATGTACAGGCTGAGGACCCGGCCCCGGGCCGCCGACGGCGCCCGCAGCTGGACGACGGTGTTCAGCCCGGACAGCACCGAGATGTAGCCGGCGCCCACCAGGCCGATGCCCAGCGCCGCCAGGGCCAACGACGGTGCCAGCGCGTAGGCGACCAGGAGCGCCGGCAGCACGAACAGTGCAGCCCGCAGCAGGCGGGCCCGACCCATCCGTTCGGCCAGGACGGGGAGGGCGAACGCCCCGATCACCGCGCCGACCCCTTGGGCGGCGACCAGCACCGATGCACCCCCGCCGCCGCGGTCCAGCACGTCGAGGGCCATGGCCGGCACCAAGGCGATGAACGGCGAGGCGGTCAGTGCCACGATGCTGATGAGGAGGATGGCGCTGCGGCAGCCCGGCTCCCGGCCGGTGATGCGGGCCCCCTCGACGATGCGGGACCACGGGCCGGCCTGGTCGGTCCGGGGCGCCGGCGGCGGGATCCGCACCCGCAGCAGGGCGATCACCACGGCGGCGAAGGAGGCGGCGTTGACGGCGAACGCCAGGGTGTAGCGGTTGCCGACCAGGAACGCGCCGGCGGCCGCCGGGCCCAGTACCCGCCCCATGTTGAACTGGGCCGACGACAGCGACACCGCCCCCAGCAGGTCCTCGGGCGGCACCAGGTCGGGGACCATCGCCTGGTACGCCGGGAACCCGATGGCACCCGACGCACCGGCCAGGAATGCCAGGGCGGTGAGCCCGGCCGGCTGGGTGTGGCCGGTTCCGACGAGGGCGGTGAGACCCAGTGCGCAGGCGGTCTCGGCCAACGTCGTGGCCAGGAGCCACCGGCGACGGTCCAGCCGGTCGGCCAACGCGCCTCCCACGGGGGCCAGGAGCCCCATGGGAACGAAGGCCACGGCGGCGACGGCGGCGGTCCATGCCGGATTGTGGGTGCGTGCCGTGACCAGCACGCCGAGGGCGACCGTCTGCATCCAGGTGCCGACGTTGGAGACGAGCGCCGCCGACCACACGAGCGCGAAGTTGCGCGACCGGAGCGGGCGCAACGACAGGCCGAGCACGGCCCGAGGCTACCGGCGCCGGCAGCGGGCACGGCACGGCACCGTGGGCCGTGCGCCGCCGACCGGACCGGGCCTGTCCCGCCTCGGCACTACCATCGATCCGACACCGGAGGCCCGATGGTGCTGGCGGGCCGAACCCCGAGGCAGGAGACCGTCATGGACGAGCACGACGGCACCCCCGGGCCGGCGCCGGCCGGTCCGGGATCGGGACCCGATGCGGGTGGCTACCTGCTCACCGACGTCGACGGCGGGGCCGCCGACCGCCTGGCCGCCATGGCCGAGATCTTCGATCCGGTCACCTTCCGGCACCTCGACGCCACCGGTGTCGGGCCGGGCTGGCGTTGCTGGGAGGTGGGGGCCGGCAGCACGTCGGTGGTGGCGTGGCTGGCCCGGACGGTCGGCCCGGGCGGGCGGGTGGTGGCCACCGACATCGACGTCTCGCTGCTCGAGCCGGCTGCCGGACCGACCATCGAGGTGCTGCGGCACGACGTCGCCGCCGACCGGCCGCCCGACGGACCCTTCGACCTGGTGCACGCCCGGCTGGTCCTGGTGCACGTGCCCGATCGCCGGCGGGCGCTCGACGCCATGGTCGGCGCCCTGCGGCCGGGTGGCTGGCTGGTGGTGGAGGACGCCGACCCCGCCCTCCAGCCGCTCAGCTGCCCGGACGTCCGGGGTCCGGACGAGGAGCTGGCCAACAGGGTCCGGGCCGCCTTCCGCACCCTGCTGGCCGGGCGAGGCGCGTCACTCGACTACGGCCGCACGCTGCCGCGCTCGCTGCGAGCGGCGGGGCTGGTGGACGTGGGAGCCGAGGGCTGGTTCCCGTTGGCCCATCGGCGAGCCGCCGACCTCGAACGGGCCACGGTGGCCATGCTCCGCACCCAGCTGACGGCGGCCGGTCTGCTCGACGACGCCGAGATCGACCGGCACCTGGCCACGGTCGCCTCGGGCCGGCTCGACCTGGCCCAGCCCCCGCTCATCACCGCCTGGGGCCGCCGACCCGTCTGACGCCCGTCAGGCTGCCGGGCGACCGCCGGTCAGCCGGTCAGCGGCCGGCCCGACGCTTGCGCCACGGCCGCAGGGCGAACCACCAGATGCTGGCCATCGTCGCCAGCGTCCCGAGGATGGCGGCCGGCTTGGCCAGGGCCTTCGAGCGATCGGACATGGGTCGACGATACCGCGGTCCTGCCCGTGCCCCGGCCCCGGCCCCGGCCCCGGCCCCGGCCCCGGCCCCGGCCCCGTGCCGGCCGGCACCGCCGGACCGGCACGCCGATTCTTCCGGATTTCATATGCAGGCCATATCGCGTCTTTAGGTTCCGGGCGCACGATGACTGCATGACCGAGCCCACGCCACACGGATACAGCGACCAGGCGGGCGGCACCGCCGGCTGGCCGGACGCCTCCTCCGCCCCATCCTCGCCCGTCGATGCGGGCGCGTCGGCGGTGCCGTACCCGGCGCCCCCCGGGGGGGCGATCGGTGGGCAGACCGGGACGGAGCAGGCCGGGACCGAGCAGACCGGGTGGGCGCATGTGCCCGGCAGCTGGCACGGGCATGCCTACTGGACCCAGCCACCGTGGACACCGCAGGCCGCCGCTGTGCCCCAGGGGCCGGTGGCGCCGGTGCGGAGCCACCGCCGGGGCCTGACGACCACGGCCATGCTGGTCGCCGCCGTCCTCGTCGGGGCGGCCGGCGGGGGTGCCCTGGTGGCTGCCACCCACTCGCCGGGCTCGACGGTGACGACGGCCACGCCCGTCAAGGTGGCGGCGGCACCGCCGTCCTCGGGGTCCACGATGTCGATCTCCTCCATCGTGAAGGACGTCTCGCCCGCCGTCGTCGAGGTCACCGACACCTTCAACGGCGGCAGCGACGCCGGCACCGGCATGATCATCACGTCGTCGGGCGAGGTGATGACCAACAACCACGTGATCGCCTACGGCGGGACCGTGACCGTCGCGCTCAACGGCTCGTCCACCCAACTGCCGGCCACGGTGGTCGGCACCGACCCGGACAAGGACGTCGCCCTGCTCCAGATCACCGGAGCGAGCGGCCTGCCCACCGTGACCTTCGGCAACTCGTCCGCCGTGCAGGTCGGTGACCAGGTGGTGGCCATCGGCAACGCACTCGCACTCGGATCGAGCTCGTCGGTGACGTCGGGCATCATCTCGGCGACCGGCCGGTCCATCACCGCGGGGACGTCGACGGGAAGCGGAACCGAGACCCTGACCGGCCTCCTCCAGACCGACGCTCCGATCAACCCCGGGAACTCGGGTGGCCCGCTCCTGAACAGCGCCGGCCAGGTGATCGGCATGAACACAGCAGCGGCCGGCTCCACCTCGGGCTCGAGCGCCCAGAACATCGCCTTCGCCATCCCGTCGAACGAGCTGGTCTCGCTCATCTCGGGACTCCGGTCCGGCGGTGACGGGAGCCCGAACACGATCGCCGGATCCGGGAGCACCGGAAGCACCGGCGGCTCCGGCTTCGGCGGCAGCTCCGGCGGCTACGGCTACGGCGGCAGCTCCGGCGGCTACGGCTTTAGCGGCAGCTCCGGCGGCTACGGCTACGGGAGCGGCTACTGAGCAACCTCCGCCGACTACCGGTGGGGTACCAGCATCGACCCCACCCCACCGGCACCATTCGCCCCAACCGGCCGGTGGCGGCTTCCCCGTCCGCCCCGGCCATCCCCCACCCGACGAGCCCCGCCTACCGGCGGGGCTCGTCGGGCACCCGGAGGACGGTGCCGGCGTCGCCCACCCGTCCCTCGAACAGGTCGACGAGGTACGCGGCGACCCACCCCGGTGAGTTGACGGCCCCCCGGGCGTGCAGGTCGACGAACCGGCCGACGGCCGGGAACCGCTCGGCCGGCTGGGAGCGGATGAGCTCCTGCATGCCGGTGTCGACCACCCCGGGCGACACGGCGTGGGCCCGCAACCCGTAGTGCGCACCCTCGAGGGCCAGCACCGCGGTGGCCTGGTCGACGGCCGCCTTCGAGGCGCAGTAGGGCGCCCACCCCTCGTAGGGGGTCGAAGCCGCCCCCGAGCTCACGTTCACCAGCACGCCCGGCCCCGGGCGGCCGCGCACGTGACGTGCGAACGCCCGCGACCCGAGGAGCGCACCGGTGACGTT
>JAJZAC010000081.1 GCA_021799615.1 Actinomycetes bacterium | reverse complement strand
GCTTTTGACACCCCGCTCAGCCCGCCGGATCTCTCCGACGGACCGGGGTCTGCTACTGGGCTCTCCGGCGATTACCCAGACGGGACTTGCACCCGCAGGCTTGGTCCAGTTTTCAGGACGCAACATGGGCAGAGTGTAGGGCGCCACCTGCACCTCCGGTCCCCCGGCCCGGCCCCCTCCGGACGCACGCTCATCAGGCGAAGCGCACCAGGTGGTGGTCCTTGCGGCCCCGCCGGAGCACCAGATAGCTGCCGGCGATGAGGTCGCCTTCGGACAGGACCGCGTCGACCCCGTCCACCCGGCGGTTGTTGACGTAGGCACCGCCCTGCTCCACCGTGGCCCGCGCCCGGCTCTTCGACGGCACGAGCCCGGTCTCGGCCAGTGCGTCCACCACGAGGAGCCCGCCCCCGCCATGGCCCGATCCCAACCGTGATCGGGCCATCGATGTCGAGGGGGCGTCTCCGAAGACGTCGAGGAGCGTCACCTCGTCGAGCTGGGCGACCTCCTCGCCGAACAGGGCGTCCGCCGCCCGCTCGGCCCGCTCGGTCTCGGTCTCCCCGTGGACCATCGTGCAGACCGCCCTGGCCAGTGCCCGCTGACCCGCCCGGCGCTCGGGATGTTCGGCCGTCTCCTCGTCGAGGTGCCGGATGGTGTCGTGGTCGAGGAAGGTGAGCAGGCGGAGGTGGGTACCGACGGTGGCATCGTCGCCGCGGACGAAGAACTGGAAGAGCTGGTAGGGGCTGGTGCGCTCCCGGCTCAGCCAGACCGTGCCGTGCTCCGTCTTGCCGAACTTCCCGCCGTCCGCCTTGACCAGCAGCGGCGTCGTCAACCCGAAGGCCTCGGCACCCCGCAACCTGCGGATGAGCTCGATCCCGAGCGTGATGTTCCCCCACTGGTCGCTGCCGCCGATCTGGAGGCGGCAGCCGTGGTCGTCGAAGAGGCGCAGGAAGTCATAGGCCTGGAGCAGCATGTAGCTGAACTCGGTGAACGAGATCCCGCGCTCCGGCCGCTCCAACCTGGCCCGGACCGACTCCTTCGCCACCATCTGGTTCACCGTGAAGTGCTTGCCGACGTCGCGCAGGAAGGGGATGAGCCGCAGTTCGGTGAGCCACGCCGCGTTGTCGAGCAGGACCGCCGCCGACGCCCCTGGCGAGAAGTCCAGAAAGGCCCCGAGCTGGGTCCGGACCGCGGCGACGTTTGCGGCGAGCTCGTCCGCCGACAACAGGACCCGCTCCTCGGTCTTGCCCCCCGGGTCTCCGATGAAGCCAGTGCCCCCGCCCGCCAGTGCGATCGGCCGGTGACCGGCGAGCTGGAACCGCCGGAGCGTGCACAGCTGGAGCAGGTGGCCGACGTGGAGGCTGTCGGCCGTGGGGTCGAAGCCGCTGTAGAGGGTCAGTGTGTCGGCGTCGATCCGACGTTCGAGATCCGGGTCGGTCAGCTGGTGGACGGCCCCCCGGAAGCGGAGGTCCAGGGCGAGCTGGGGCATCGCCGTAGCCTGCCACGTCCGGCTCCGGTCACCGGCCAGCCTGCCGGGTGACCGGCCAGCCACGCCTACGATCGGTCGGCACGGGCCGGGACGGGTCCGAATGCAGCAGGACCGGAGCCCCGGCCAGGCGGCCTCCGTGCCGCACCCGGGCAGAGGAGGCGTCGTGGCGAATCCGTATCTCGAGGGAAACTACGCTCCGGTCACCCGGGAGCTGACGGAGGACCACCCCCTCCCCGTCGACGGCGCCATCCCCCCTGATCTGGACGGCCGGCTGCTGCGGAACGGCCCCAACCCCGCCGTCGTCCCCGCCGATCCCGACGACTACCACTGGTTCGCCGGTGACGGGATGCTCCATGCCGTCGATCTCGCTGGCGGGCGGGCCGTCGGCTACCGGAACCGGTGGGTCCGTACCCGCAAGCTGGCCGCCGAGCTCGGCACGCTGGCACCCCGCGGCCCGGTCGAACCCATCGACGGTCCGGCAAACACCCACGTGGTGCACCACGCCGGGCGGGTCCTCGTGCTTGCCGAGTCCGGTCTCCCCCACGCCATCTCCGGCGATCTCGAGCGGGCCCGGCTGTACGACTTCGACGCCATGCTGACGTCGCCGATGACCGCCCACCCCAAGCTCGACCCGGCCACGGGTCAGCTGGTGTTCTTCGGCTACGACGTCTTCGGTCCGCCCTTCCTCCGGCTCCACGTCGCCGATCCGAGCGGTGCACTCGTCCGGTCGGAGGAGATCGACCTTCCCCGGGCCGTGATGATGCACGACTTCGCCGTGACGGCCAGCCGGGTGGTCTTCCTCGACCTGCCCGTCGAATTCGACTTGGACCTGGCCGTCACCGGTCGGGCGATGCCCTTCGGGTGGAACCCTGATGCCGGAGCCCGCCTCGGCGTCCTGCGGCGGGACGGGCGGGGTGACGACGTGCGTTGGTTCGCCGTCGACCCCTGCTTCGTCTTCCACGTCATGAACGCGTTCGACGACGGCGACCGCATCGTCGTGGACGTGGTCCGGTACGAGCGCGCCTTCGACGCCCCCCCGGGCGGGCTCATCGCCTCGGCACCGCCCGTTCTGGTCAGGTGGACGGTGGACCCGTCGACCGGCACGATCACCCAGGACGTACTGGACGACGTGCCCGTCGAGTTCCCCCGCGTCGACGACACGCTGGCCGGGCGGCCGTACCGCTACGGGTACTGCACGGTGCTGGATCCCGGCCCCACCACCGGTCCGGGTCCCACCGGTTCCCGGGGTCCGGCGTGGGACCAGTCCGGGTTGGTCAAGTACGACCTGGTCCGCCACGAGAGCGAGCGGTTCGACCCCGGTCCCGACCGCTCCGTGTCCGAACCGGTCTTCGTCCGCGCCCACGACGGCACCGGCGACGACGAGGGCTGGGTCCTCGCCACCGTCTACGACAGGACGAGCGATACCAGCGACCTGGTCATCCTGGACGCGACGTCGTTCTCGGGACCCCCGGTGGCCACCGTCCACCTGCCGGCACGGATCCCCTTCGGGTTCCACGGTTCCTGGTTTCCCTCCTCGGTGTGACCGACATCGGGGACCGTGCCCCCGGCGGATGCGCCGGACCCGCCTGCGGAGTGCACGGTGGACCTGCCCACCGGCGGCCTGCCGGGTGCCGCGTGGACCGCCCCGCGCCAGACGCCGTCACACCAGGGCGTCGAGGGCGGTCCGCACCGCATCGACCAGTCCGGCGTGGATCTCCACGTTCTCGGCCCGGTCGGGAACCCGAACTCGGACGACGGACAGTCCATGTTCCGCGTTGGACCGCCGGGTGACCCGCCGGTCCAACGCGTCGGCCAGGCCGTCCACGTCGGCCACGTCGTCCACCTCGATCCCGAACCCCCGGGCCACCTGGACGACGTCCACGGACGGTGGGGTGCCGAACAGTTCCTCGAACCGCCCGCCGTCCAGCTCCCGGGCCTGGGACAGGAACGAGAAGATCCCGCCGCCGCCGTTGTCCACGACCACCAGGGTCAGGCCGGCTCCCGACGTCGAAGCCGCATGGACCAGTGCCGACACGTCGTGGAGGAACGCCAGGTCGCCGAGGATCGCCACCACCGGCCCGCCGCCCGGTCCGGTGCCCTTCTCAGCTCCCTGCCCGGCAACGCCACACGACCGGGTGCCGTGCCGGGAACCGCAGCCGATGGCCACTCCCATCGCCGTCGACGTCACGCCGTCGATCCCGTTGGCGCCACGATTGGCGAGGATCCGCACCCGGTCGGGGCGAGGTGCCGCGAATGCCTCGACATCGCGGATGGGCATCGACGACGAGACCACGAGCGTGGAACCGGTCGGCAGGGACCGCACCACCGAGCGGGCCACCCCCGGCTCGACCAGCCGGCCACCAGGCCCGTCGAGTGCGCCGGCCAGCACGCCCTGCACCGTCTCGTGCGCCCGCCGCCACGCTCCCAGGTAGTCGGACTCCGGCCCGGGCGAGCTCCCCGGTCGGGCAACCAGCTCGGCTGCCACCTGGGCGCACAGCAGACCGGGATCGGCCCGGACGAGCTCGGTCACCACGTGACCGGGATCGATCCATCGCCAGATCGGGTCCACCGCCACGGTCGGCACGCCCGAGGCCGCCAGTTCGTCGAGCCACGTGAGGGCCGGCCGCGACGCCCAGGGCACACCCAACCGGACGACGAGATCAGGCCGGTTGCGTTCGAGGAACCGGTCCGAGCGGACGACGAGGTCGACGGCGGAGATCACCCCGGGGCGATCGCTCCACACCTCGGACCGCGGGTCGGCCAGCACGGGCCATCCCGCGGCCTCAGCGAGGGCCCACACGGCGTTGGCGCCGCCCAGCCCCTCGTCCGGTGCGCCACCACCTGCCCCGCCGGCACCGGCAACGATGATCCCCCGCTGCCCAGCACGCGCCCGTTCGGCCAGCTCGGCGACGACGCCTCTGGGCGGCGCCGGCGTTCCGGCCGCCAGGCGATGCCAGGGTTCGCCGTCCGGCCGCCCGCGGACCGTCGCCACCGGTGTGTGCCGTCCGGAGCCGGGTCCGAACGCGCCCACCAGCGGCTCGCGGAACGGGAGGTTGAGGTGGACGGGCCCGGGACCGGCGGGTGCGTACCGCGCCTCGACCACGGCGCGGGCCCCGAGGGACCGCCATGACGCGCTCGTCGCCGGGTCGGGCACCCCGGGATCTGCGAACCAGCGCGGCGCCGTCCCGAACAGCCGCTCCTGGTCGATCGTCTGGGGCGCTCCCACACCCCGGAGCTCCGGTGGCCGGTCGGCCGTGCACACGAGCAGGGGCACCCGGCCCAGATCCGCCTCGACCACCGCCGGATGGGCTTCGGCTGCCGCCGTGCCGCTGGTCGTCACCAGCACGGCCGGCACCCCGGTGGCGAGGCCGATCCCCAGTGCCACGAAGGCGGCCGAGCGCTCGTCGAGGCGGACGTGCACCTCGATGCCACCGTGGGCAGCGAGACCGAGTGCGAGTGGCGTGGAGCGCGACCCGGGACAGACGACGGCATGCCGCACGCCGGCACGGGCGAGCTCGTCGACCAGAGCGGCGACGAACGCCGACTGGGCGTCGTCCCGTCCGGGGGGATCATCGGACCCACGGCCGCCCGGTCCCGGGGTTCCGGTCCCCGGCGCGCTCACCGGTACGCTCCAGGTGCGTGGAGGCGGAGACGACACCAACCGGCACGGACACCGACGGGAGCCGTCCGGCGCTGGCCGCGGTCCGTCGGGGCGAGGGCCCCCCGGTCGTCCTGGCCCACGGCTTCACCCAGACGGGACGCCTGTGGGGGCCGATGGCCGAGGACCTCTCGGTCGACCACCTGGTGGTGGCAGTGGACCTCCCCGGTCACGGCGACTCGCGGGGGGTCCGTGCCGACCTCGTCACCGGCGCCGAGCTCCTGGGCGACGCGGGTGGACGGGGCGCGTACGTCGGGTACTCGATGGGCGCCCGCTACTGCCTCCACCTCGCCCTGGCCCGCCCTGACCTGGTCACGTGCCTCGTCCTCGTCTCGGGGACCGCCGGCATCGACGACGAGGCGGAACGGACGGCGCGGCGACTGGCCGACGAACGGCTGGCCGACGAGCTGGACCCGCCGGCGGGCGGGCCCGACCCCCTGCCGCTCGGTGCGTTCCTCGACCGGTGGCTGGCACAACCCCTCTTCGCCGGGCTCCCGCCGGCGGCGGCGGGCACCGGTGAGCGCCTGCGCAACGACCCCGTGGGCCTGGCCTGGAGCCTCCGGCTGGCCGGAACCGGGACCCAGCGACCACTGTGGTCCGACGTGGGCGGGCTCGCCATGCCGGTGGTGGTGGTGACCGGAGCGCGGGACACGAAGTTCAGCGCGCTCGGACGGCGGCTGGCCGCCGCCATCGGTGCCAACGCCCGGCACGCGGTGGTGCCCGACGCCGGTCACGCACCCCACCTCGAGCGGCCCGGTGACGTGGCGGACCTCGTGCGGCGCGCGGTGGAACGGTCTGCCGGGCGCTCCCACGGCTCGCCCGCCACCTGAACACGGACCGGCGCTCCCGGTCCAAACGGGACGGCGTGTGCCCGGACCGACCGGCCGAACCTCACCGCACCCACCACCACAGACCACCGGCGAGCAGCGCGCCGAACACCAGCTGCAGCCTTCCCGTCACCGCCAGCACCGGGAGCAGCGCACGCCCCTCGGCCGGACCCAGGGCCGCCCGGATCGGCGGCACGGCGAGTGGCAGCGCCAGGAGCGGTAGGAACGGCCCCACGAGGGACGGCCCCACCCCGGCGCCCCCGGCGGGTGCCGTCACGGCCGCGACACCCCAGGCGAGCGCGGCGGTGAACGGCAGGAGGACAGCGACGGTGTAGGCGATGCCGCTGGCATGCCTGCCCAGCCTGACGGCCAGCGTGCGCTTGCCCGCAACGGCATCGGTGGCGATGTCCCGCAGGTTGTTGGCAAGCAGGAGGGCCGCAGCGAGTGATCCGAGCATGGCACCGGCCGCCCACGCCGGCCACCACCACACCCGCAACGCCTCGACGTAGACGGTGCCGACGGTGGCCACCAGGCCGAAGAACACGAACACGAAGACCTCGCCGAACCCGGCGTAACCGTACGGGCGGGGGCCACCGGTGTAGAGCCAGCCAGCGGCCAGGCATGCGACGCCGACGGGGATCACCCACCACGAGGTCGTCGCGGCCAGCGCCAGGCCGGCGATGCCGGCGACGCCGAACGAACCGAGCGCGGCGCCCTTCACCGCACCTGGCGACGCCAGTCCCGACGCCACCAGCCGCACCGGGCCGACACGGTCGTCGTCGGTGCCGCGCACCCCGTCGGAATAGTCGTTGGCGAAATTGGTCCCGACCTGGACGGCGAGTGCGACGACCATCGCCGCGCCGGCCCGGAGCCAGCTTGCCGGCCGCAGGGCCGGCGCGTGCTGCGCGTGGGCGATGGCGGTGGCCACGACCACCGGAACGACGGCGGCCGGGAGGGTACGCGGGCGCGCCCCGGCCCACCAGCGAGCCACCGGTCCCGGCGCCGTGCCACCCTGGTGGCCCGGAGCGCCGGCAACGTCCGCCGGCATGGCGCCGGTCACGGCCGGCGGGGGAAGCGCGAGAAGTCGGGGGGCCGGTGCTCCTGGAAGGCGTTGCGCCCCTCTTGGCCCTCCTCGCTCATGTAGAAGAGCATGGTGGCGTCGCCGGCCAACTGCTGCACCCCGGCCAGGCCGTCGTCCGCCGCGTGCATGCCGCCCTTGATCATCCGCAGCGCGATGGGCGAGAGCGTCAGCATCTGGCGGCACCAGGCGACGGTCTCCCGCTCCAGGTCGGCCAGCGGCACGACGGCGTTGACCAGGCCCCAGTCGAGCGCGGTCACCGCGTCGTACTGGCGGCAGAGGAACCACACCTCCTTGGCCCGCTTGAGCCCGACCGTCCGGGCCAGCAGTCCGCTCCCGTAGCCGCCATCGAAGCTGCCCACTTTCGGGCCCGTCTGCCCGAACCGGGCGTTGTCGGCGGCGATGGTCAGATCGCAGACGAGGTGCAGGATGTGCCCCCCGCCGACGGCGTAACCGGCGACCATGGCCACCACCGGCTTCGGGCAGCGGCGGATCTGGACCTGGAGGTCGAGCACGTTGAGCCTCCCGATGCCCCTGCGGGCGACCTCGTCGTCGCCGAGGTACCCGTCGTCCCCCCGGATCTTCTGGTCCCCGCCGGAGCAGAAGGCGTCGGGTCCCTCACCGGTCAGCACGATCACGCCGACATCCGGGTCGTCGCGGGCCGAGTCGAAGGCGGCCGACAGCTCGAAGAGGGTCTGCGGCCGGAACGCGTTCCGGACCTCGGGCCGGCAGATCGTCACCTTGGCGATCCCCTCGGCTACCTCGTAGCGGACGTCGCTCCCCGCATGACGGACCTCCCAGTCCGGCAGTGGCCCGCTGCGGAACCGGTCGACGGGGTCCTCGGGCGGTCCGACGACGACGGTGTCCGCCGCACCGGGAGCTTCCGGAACCGGTGAAGCCGGTGCGCCCGCCCCTGCTCGTCCACTGGGGGTGCCTTCCACGTCTCCGTCCACCTCCGCTGCTCGCCGGCCAGTGGTGCCTGACCGTATGACCGATCACTCCGAGAGTCCCAGCTCGTACGTTCACGTACGCTAGCCGCATGGCTCGATTGGTGGCACTGGCCCTCCCCCCCGGACGGGGGTTCGTCGACGCGCTCCGCGCCGCCTGGGACAGCGGAGACGCCGTCCTGCCGGTCGACCTCCGTCTGCCCGACGCCGCCCGCCGGGGGCTCCTCGCCGCCCTCCGGCCGGCGGTCCTCGTCACCGCCGAGGGGCGCCACGACCTGCCGGGTGCTGCACCGGTGGCGGACGGCGACGCCGTCGTCGTGCCCACCAGCGGCACCACCGGGATCCCGAAGGGGGTGGTGCTCACCCACGCCGCCGTCGAGGCCTCGGCCCGGGCGACGTCCGCCCGGCTCGACGTCCGCCCCGACAGGGACCGTTGGCTGTCGTGCCTTCCCCTTGCCCACATCGGCGGACTTGCCGTCGTCATGCGGGCGTTGGTCACTGGCACGCCGCTCGACGTGCTCGCTGCCTTCGACCCCAGGGAGGTGGAGGACCGGGCGCGTGGCGGGGCCACCCTCGTCTCCCTGGTGGCCACGGCCCTGGGGCGTACCGACGCGTCCGGGTTCCGGGTGGTCCTGCTCGGTGGTGCCGCCCCCCCGTCGGACCTGCCGGCCAACGTCGTCACCACCTACGGCATGACCGAGAGCGGATCGGGCGTCGTCTACGACGGGACCCCGCTCGACGGGGTCCAGGTGGTGGTGGGTGACGGTCACCGGGGTCGGGAGGGCGAGATCCTGGTGCGCGGTCCGATGCTGCTACGCGCCTACCGGGTGCCGGCGACGACGGCGGGCGACGTCACCGAGGTGGACCCCCGCGCTCCCGACGGTTGGTTCGCCACCGGGGACGGCGGTGCGTTCGACGCGACCGGGCGGCTCCACGTGCACGGTCGTCTCGCCGAGGTGATCGTCTCCGGCGGTGAGAAGGTCTGGCCCGCACCGGTGGAGGACGCACTCCGGCAGCACCCCGGGGTGGCCGAGGTGGCCGTCTGGAAACGCCCCGATCCCGAGTGGGGCGAGCGCGTGGTCGCGTGGGTGGTCCCCACCGACCGTTCCTCGGTGCCCGGAGCTGACGAGCTCCGGGAGCAGGTCCGGTCCGCCCTGCCCCCGTGGTGCGCGCCCAAGGAGGTCGTGGTGGTCGACGACCTGCCACGCACCCCCAGCGGCAAGGTCCGCCGGGCCCACCTCACCTGAGCCGTCCCCGTCCCGCCTGGCCGTCGGCCCCTTGGCCGCGCCCGGCCCGGTCCCCGTAACCCGGTCCCCGTAACCCGGTCCCCGTAACCCGGTCCCCGTAACCCGGTCCCCGTAACCCGGTCCTCTGTCGCCGTTCTCGGGCGAGCCGCGGGGGTGACGCTGTTGCGATATGTTCGCATCCGCGGTGACGTGACGTCCCCGCGACTGTGCCGTCGCGGGAAGATGAACCCGTCGCGGCGGGTCCGCGCCGGGCAGGGGCGGGAGCGGCCGCACGGCAGCCGACGGAACAGGAGCCACCTGATGGACACTCGCTGGTACGAAGACGTGAACCGCTTCGCCCGTTCCACGGCATGGGCGCACGGGTTCATGCACGCGTACGCCCTGTGGCTGGGCGTGGCCGTGCTCGGCGCCCTCCTGGTCGGCGGGTGGTGGGTGTCGCGGGCCAGGGGTCAGGCGGCCGTGGTCGGTGCCCTGTGGGCCGCCGCCGGCTCCGCGTTGGCCGTAGCCGTCAACCAGCCGGTCAGTCATCTCGTGGGCCGCCCGCGCCCGTACGTGACCCTCCACGGCGTCGAGGTCCTGGTACCCAGGGCGAACGACTTCACGTTCCCGAGCGACCACGCCACCGTCGCCGGTGCCGCCATCTGCGGCCTGTTCCTCGCCGGGAGGAAGCGCCTGGCCACCGCGGCTGCCGTGGCCGGCCTGTTCCTCGCCTTTGCTCGCGTCTACGTCGGCGCGCACTATCCGGGCGACGTCGTGGGCGGGCTGGTCCTCGGCGCGGTCGTCATCGTCGTCCTCCGGCCGGTGGCCAGGATCATCCTCACCCCCGGAGTGGCGTGGCTGGCCCGGTCCCCACTGTGGTTCCTGGTGGCCACCACCAGGCCGGTTCGCCAGGCACCTGCCGAGCCTGCGGGGCAGCCGGTGGCGGCGGCCGGTGGCACGGCGGCCGGTGGCACGGCGGCCGGTGGCACGGCGGCCGGTCCGCCCGGCAGCCCCACCGCCTAGGTCAGGTCAGTCACGTCGGCGGACCGGTCACGTCGGTCATGCCGGCAGGCCGGGCGCCGTCTCCTCCCCCACCACCCCACCGCTCGGGATGCAGAGCGCGCCGCCGTCGACCACCATCGTGTGTCCGGTGATCCACGAGGCCGCGTCGGAGGCCAGGAAGACCGCGGCCCGGGCGATGTCGTCAGGCTCCCCGATCCGCCGGAGGGGCAGGCGGGCGGCGATCGACGCCTCCCCCGGCTCCCACAGGGCGCGGGCCATGTCCGTGCGCACCAGCCCGGGAGCGACGGCGTTGACCCGGACCGCCGGGCCGAGCTCGGTGGCGAGCTGTCGGGTGAGGTGGATGACCGCCGCCTTGGTGACGTTGTACCAACCGATCCCCGGCTCCACGGACATGCCGCCGATGGACGCGACGTTGACCACCGACCCGCCGTGCACGGCCATGTGGGCCCGCCACGCCGCCTGCGTCCAGAACAGGGGGCCTTCCTGGTTGACCTGGACCGTCTTGGCGGAGCGGCTGCCGTCGATGTCGATGACGGGTCCGTAATAGGGGTTGGCGGCGGCGTTGTTGACGAGGATGTCGACGGACCCGAACCGCCCGACCGCGGCTGCCACGCACGCGTCGGCCTGCTCGGGATCGCCGGCGTTCGCCACCGTCCAGGCCAGGCGACCGGCCACGGCGTCACCGAGCTCGCGCTCGATGTCCTCCTGGGCCGATGCCAGGGCGTCGGCTTTGCGGGACGACAGCACCACCCGCGCCCCCGCTTCGGCCAGCCGTGTGGCGACGGCGCGGCCGATGCCCCGCGAGGCGCCGGTCACCAGCGCGACCTTTCCGTCCAGTCGGATCTCCATGG
>JAJZAC010000080.1 GCA_021799615.1 Actinomycetes bacterium | reverse complement strand
CGGCGTGAAGAGTTGGGGCTAGTGCCGTGTCCGGAAGCGTCTGCGCCATCTGACCGTCGTGTTATGTGCCAGCAAGAGGAGAGCACCGAACGCCGACTCGGGTGCGCGGCGTCTCACGTCAGCCTGACACGTAGGGCACTGCCGCCTGACGTCGTCCTGACCGTGGGCCTCTGGCCGCGCTCCTCGATCAAAAGTAAGCAGAGGCTCCGAGTGTGCGCTCGTTGAGGTACCCATGGGCAACGTCGGCCGCTCCTCACGAGGCGACCCGGGACGTGGAACAGCCCCCACCGCATCGCCTTCGGACGCGCCACGCTCCAGGTACCCTCGAGGCAGAGGAGCTGGAATCAGGCCAAGAGATCGGCCGCCAGCATCACTGCGGCCATCCGCGCCTCGTTGGCGGCGAACTTCTAGAACGGGAAGCGACAGAGCCCGGAGTCCTTCAGGCGCTCGATGTGGACTTCGACGTAGGCGTGAGCCCGCATCGTCACGTCGACGTCGACCGGGTCGCCGTCCGTGCCGCTGGATCCCACCTTCACCGTCGCCGTGCTGTTGCCGTTCACCTTGGAGATGCCTTTCTGGTTGGGATCCTTTGGCTTCAAACACCATCAGTTCCCCTACTGGAAGGGCCTTTCCGCGGACGAGCGGCGGTTAGCTCACGGGGCGCCGTGAACGATTGGGTTAGCACTTCCAGTCGCCGGGCGGGGTGGACCGTCCGCATGGAGGTGGTCCGATGATCGGCGCAATCTTTGGCGTTGACGCAATCATGCTGTTGTTCGGGTTGGCTGGACTCGTGATCCCCCTTTGGGCGATCGTCGATGCCGCTTCCCGGCCCTCCGGCGCATTCATGGCAGCCGGATCGTCGAAGTCGCTCTGGATCAGTCTGATCTTGATCACTTGGCTGCTCACTGTGATCATCGGGTTTGTGCTCGCGGTCGCCTACCTGGCGTCGATCCGTCCGCGAGTTCGTTCTGCCATTGGATGAACAGCCGCAGCCCTTCCGCAACAGTTCGGACCTCGTCCCGCTGGCACGCAGCGGCGATCTAACCGCCCCGAATCTCCCGATTGAACACGGTCAGTCGCTCCCCGTCGCCCACCTCGGCATCCCGCGGATCCGGCTCTTGGACCTCCCGGCCTACGCATGGACGTCCCCGCTGGCCAGGCGGTCAGGTACGACGCGGCCGTCGTGCCCGTCGCGGTGACATTGGCCACGACCGCAGTCGCACCGATCGCTGGCACGCCGCCGCTGGACGTCCCCGAGGGGGTGGTGCCGGTGACGTCGACGGTGAGGGTGCCACCGGCAGTGAGGGTCTTGCCGCCGCACTGGGCGTCCGTCCCGGCCAGCCCCGTGGGGTTCCCCGCCCTCGTGTCGCACACACGGTAGGGGGAGAGGCCTGGTACTGCGGTAGGGGGAGAGGCCTGGTACTGGACACCCGGATGGGAGGGGGTGACCGGGGAGGACGCGGCCGAGGCGGGACCGGTTCACCGGGCGTTGGTCGCCGCCACGGTGAACGTATAGGAGGTCCCGTCGACCAGGCCGTCGAACGTGGCGACCAACCACGGGCCGCTCGTCGTGAGCGACTGCCCGCCCGGGCTGGCGGTGACCGTGTAGGAGGTGATGGCAGACGAACCGGTGCTCGACGGCGCCTGCCAGGAGAGGGTCGCCGAGCCCTCACCGGCGCTCGCCGTCACGATCGTCGGCGCCCCCGGGGCACCGGGCACCCGGGGCGTCGCGCCCCGGCCGGCACCGACGTGCCGAGCAACAGCGCCGCACTGGCGAGCGCCATCACCACTGCGGACCCGGCGCCACGCACGACAGGGCGCCCGTCTCTCGCCCGGGCCCAGCCGCTCCGCCGCACCCGCCCCGCTGGCCGGCGCTGCCGGTGCCCGACGTGCCAGAGGTGCGCTGTCCTCACTGTTTCTTCACGCCGTCCATGCCCCGCACCCATTGCATTCCCGCTTCACCGAGGTTCCGTTGCGGCAATCCGTATGTGGAGACCCGCTCCGGTCAATCCGGCCGGCGTCACGGGACCGGGCGTCGACCCCGTGCGCCTGGGGTCTCGAGGATGCGGCTACCCGAGCTCGCTCGCGGGCGAGCGCCCCCACGCACCAGAAGCCTCTCTCAGTGGTCGCCGGACGCCACCGAGCGGGGCACCTTCAGCATGTAGCCGGCGCTGGCCAGCAGGCGCACCGGGCGTCCCACCGTGACGCGCAGTTCCCGGCGGGCCAGCGCCCGGAGCGGCGACCGGGAGCCGCTGCACACCGCGGCCATCTCCAGCCAGCCGCCAGCCAGGGTCGGTGCCGGAGAGGTCGGCTCCCCCACCACCGTGATCCCCGTCTCGGCGAACCCGACGGTCACGCCCAGGCCCCGGTCGCTGGCCATCAGGACCACGCTCCCCCGGGCCCGGCGGGCCAACCGGGCACGGAACCTCGAGTCGGCCAGGTTGGCACGGAGCAGCTCCGCCACCATCATCGCCATGCCGGACGCCGCACCGCCGGTCTCGACGGTGACGTCCGGCGGCGGGATCACACGTCGCGCCACCACGCCTCGAGGCCCAGGTCGTCGGCGATGACCTGGAGCGCGTTGTAGGCCGGAGCGAACGTGATGAACCCGTGGGGGTGCTGGGTGGAGCCGGCCATGTACAGGCCGTCGACCGGCGTCCGGTACTGGGCGAGCCCGGGGAGCGGTCGCCGGTCCAGCATGTTGGCCAGCGACACCTCTCCCATCATCCAGTCGCCCTGCACCATGTTGCGGAGCTTCCGGGGGATGTCGGCCGGCGTGTAGGGGACCCAGTCGAGGATGGCGCCGTCCCCGAGGTTCGGTGCGAACCGCTGCCACGCCTCGATGCACCGCCTCCCGTACCAGTGGCCCATCTCGTCCCACGCCGCCGGCCCCCCGTCCGCCAGCGCGTAGGGGGCGACCTGGCGCAGCAGCCCCGTGTAGTGGCCTTCGGGGGCATCGGTCGGATCGAACAGCGTGTTCACCGCGGCGTTGGGGCGGCAGGTGCCGGGTAGCGCCCCCGAGCGCACGGTGCGCCAGTCGGCGTCGAGCTCCTCGGTCGAGGCGTAGCCCAGGTTGACCACCCAGGCCCGGTCCACGTCGGGGTCGAAGGAGGCCGCCTCGTACCGGGGGGGTTCGGACATGGCCAGGTGCACCGAGAACAGGCTCCAGGGCTGGTGGAGCAGGTCGGTCTCGACGGCGGTGGCCAGCTCGGCGGGCACCGCCTCCTGCGGCAGCAGCTGCCGGAAGGTCTGTTCGACGTCGACGGTGGAGGCGACCAGCCGGCGGGCGGTGAGCTCGGTGCCGTCAGCCAGGACCACGCCGACGGCACGGCCGTCCTCCACCGCGATCCGGGACACCTCGGCGTCGGAGATGAGCACGCCCCCGTGCTGGGCCAGGTCCCGCCACAGCACGTGGGCCAGGCGGTGGGAACCGCCGACGCACAGGTTCCAGTTGTCGATCTTGCCCACCAGCAGCGGGAAGCTCATGGCCAGCCCGGGAACGTCGTTGGCGTAGCCGCACACGGCGCCGTGGAACGCCAGGTGCGCCTTCACCTTGGGATGGGTGAAGTGCTGGTCGAGGAACGTGTCGATCGTCTCACGCCGGAGCTTCACCGACAGGAACTCGGAACGTTCCTCCACCCCGAAGACGCTGAGGGCCCGGGTGAGCTCCTTCATGGACATGGGTGGCTGGTACATCAGCGTCCCGAGGAGCAGGTTCACGTAGCCGTGCGCCTCGGTGTAGAGCCGGCGGAAGGTCTCGGCGTCCTGCTCGGAGAAGCGTGCGATCGACGCGCACGTCTTGTCCAGGTCCGTGTGGACGGTGAGCGCGGTCCCGTCGTCGAAGATCGAAGCCATCTGGACCTCGGGCCGCACGTACTCGAGGCCGTGCCCGGCCAGGTCGAGGTCGCCCTGGGGCGGGGCCAGGTCGACGAACGTGTGGTAGTTGGCGTGCACGTTGTGGAGAAAGCCGGGCTGGGTCAGCTCCTCCGTGCACAGGCCTCC
The DNA here is from genome assembly GCA_021799615.1 of Actinomycetes bacterium. Classification (GTDB taxonomy): domain Bacteria; phylum Actinomycetota; class Acidimicrobiia; order Acidimicrobiales; family RAAP-2; genus JAJZDI01. Next base: position 7,182 of record JAJZAC010000080.1, on the reverse strand, counting down.
CCCCTCCTCGTGGCGGCGTTCCAGCACGACCACGTCCAGGCCGCACCGGGCCAGGTAGGCACCGAGGGTCAGGCCGTTGTGCCCGGACCCGATGATGATGGCGTCGTAGACGTCACGCACGTGCCGCAGCCCCTTCCGGTTCGCCGGCCGTCTGCCGTCCCTCCGCCATCTGCCGGCTCTCGGTCGGCTCGGCGTAGGGCGGGCGGCCGAGCGGCCACGTCGTCGACACGGCGTTGGTGTAGGCCTCGAGGAGCGACGCCACGTGCTCGGCGTTGCGGAGCAGGAGCCGCATGTCCCCGCGCACGGAGATGGTGCCCCGCAGCGCGACGTCCACCGGGTCGACGAGGCCGGCGGCGATCTCGTCGAACACGGTGGCCGGACCCCGGAACCGGTAGTCGATCCGGCCCTCCACGTGGCCGTGCTCGTCCTCGCCCGCGTCGAGCTCCCGGTACCAGAGGCAGATCCCGTCGTCGATCTCCATGAGGAACCGGCGCTCCCCGTCCTCGTCCACGTAGGGGGAGGTGCCGTCACCGGCCACCTCGACGGCCACGATGAACCGGCCCTCCGGCACGGACCGTAGCTGTCCGACACCGGCGTTGATGGCCTCGCGGACCGCGTCGTACCACTCGGTGCTGTAGATGTCTGGCATCGCTCCTCCCTCCGATCTCCCGCCTGGTCTCCCTGGTGTCCCTGCAGTCGCCCCCGCCCCGTGCACGCCCCTGGCGCCCGTGCGCCCGTGCGCCCCTCGCCTAGGGGACCGGCCCCCCGGGTCGGCGCGACGTCCCACCGTGCAGGGCAGCCCGGGTGGTCCCGGCGGCCCGTCCCACGTCAGTACCCCCGCTCGGTCTGGACCGGCGAGGCCAGCTGCAGGTCCTCGGCGATGGCCTTGTAGGCGTTGTAGCCGCACGCCGCGTGCACGCCGCCGCCGGGGTAGGCCGACGGCCCGCACAGGTAGAGGGCGTCGATCTCCGTCCGGTAGTTGGACGCCTCGGGGAAGGGCCGGTTCACACCCACCTGGTCGAAGGAGAACTCGCCGTTGGAGAAGTCGCCCTCCCGCATGAGGTTCTTCCGCTCCATCTGATCGGGGGTGTAGAGCCGGTCGGCCAGCACGTTGTCGCGGGTCATGTTGGGGGCGACCTTCTGCCACGAGGCGAGCAGCCGGTCGTTCAGGGTGGCCCGGACGTCCTCCCACTCGGCAGCGGTGAGGTCGCTCGCCTTGGGGAGGAAGAACCACCCGGTGGCCGAGTGATGGCCGGGCGGCGCCTGCGACCGGTCCCACAGGCTGTTGACCCAGGTGCCGGCGGCGGCCGTCTCGGGGAGGCGCCCGCTGTAGGCGTCGCGGATGTAGCGGAGCACGTCGTCGGCGCCGTCGAACCCGACCACCGTGTAGAAGCACCGGTCGATGTCCGGGTCGATGGACGCGGCCCGGTAGGCGGGGGCGTCGCGCAGGCACCAGGCGGTGGTGCCGAGCACGTGGCTCGGGCCGTACCGGAAGGCCTCGGACCTCCTCACCCACGTGTCCGACAGGTGGTCCCGCCCGACCATGTCGAGCATCGTCTGGCGGAGGTCGGCGTTCGATGCCACGACCCGCTCGGCCCGGTACTCGACACCCCGGGCCCGCACGCCGACGGCCCGACCGTCCTCTACGAGGATCGACTCGACCGAGGTGTTCTCCAGGAGGTCGACGCCCTCCCGGTAGCAGGCCTGGGTCATGGCCTTGGCCAGGGTGTGGGTCCCGCCGAGGGCCAGCTTCCAATTGCCCATGGTCCACATGATGAAGGTGACGAACATGGCCCCGAGGCCGGCCTCGTCGACGGGTGCACCCCACTCGACGGAGGCCCGGTAGAGGAGGGCACGCAGCTCCGGCGTCTCGAACAGTTCGTCGATCACGGCGCGGGGTGACTTGTAGCCGAAGTTGGCCGAGACGCCGAGGTCGGCGAACATCGACTCGAGCAGCTCTCCCTGGACGTCGATCCCCTGGGCCACCGGCAGGCTGTAGAGGCCGGCGGCCAGGAACGCTTCGAGGGAGGCGGCCCGCTCCTTCATCGCCACGTACCGGTCGGCGTCCGCCGTCGAGTACCGGGCGATGCTGGCGTGGGTCCGCTCCAGCAGGCCCGGGCGGTGCAGGACGATCGGCGGCCGGTCGTCGGGGAACACGATGCCGGCCTGGGCGTCGGGCATGACCGTCCGCAGCCCCAGGTCCTCCAGCCCGAAGTCGGCGATCATCGGCATGATGTCGAAGAACTCCATGTACTGGGCATGGAGGTTGTGGCGGAACCCGGCGAGCACCGGCTCCTCCGTGTTGACGCCACCGCCCTCCTCGTGACGGCGCTCGACGACGAGCGTGGACAGGCCGGCCCGCTGGAGATAGGCGGCCAGGCACAGCCCGTTGTGCCCGGCGCCGATCACGATGGCGTCGTAGACCCGCTTCGGCACCGTCACGCCTCCTTCGGGTCGTGCCCGGCGTGCGAGGGGGCCGGCTCCGACCCGCCGGCCAGCACCGGTTGCCCGGCGCGCGCCGGGCGCTCAGCCCCGTCGGGATGGTGCTGCCGGGGGGGGCGCGGCGGTCTCGGTGGCCGGGGCGCCCGCTCGGCACGCTGGAGGGGGGCGGGCCGGGTCCTCGTGCGTGTGTCGCCGCCGGTGCCGGCGGCGGCGGTCGTGGGTGTGCCCGTGTCGGGCGTGGACGTGCCCGAACCGGGGGTGGGGGCCTCGGGGGCGGCGTCGTCCGACAGGGTGGGTGCCCCCGCGTGCGTCGGTGCCGGTGCGGACCGCCCTGCCCGTGCCGTACCGGGCTCCCGTGCCGTACCGGGCTCCCGGCCCATCCGCTCGCCGGCGCGGTCGTCGCCGGGCACGTCGGGCCGGCGGAAGACCCATGCCAACCCGAGGCGGAGCATCGCCAGGTGCAGCGCCATGCGGAGCACGGGGCCCACGTCGCGGGGACCCATCCAGACGGTGGTCTCCCAGGTGATGGGGGCGTGCGTCACACCCTTCATGAGCACGCCGGTGCCGTCACGCTCGACGGTGAATTCTCGCAGGTTCATCTCGAGCTCCCGGCGCCCGAGACCACGGGATCGGATCTTCATGACAGATAGCGCTCCTGGTAACGGGCCACGAAGCCCGGGGTCTTCCACCAGCGGTCGGCGTCCATGTCCTCGACCACCGAGCCGGCGGCGATGTAGCCCGGGCCACCGATGACGAGGCCGCCCGGGTAGGACGACGAACCGCACAGGTACAGGCCGTCGATGGGCGATCGGCCGGCCACCACGGCCGAATTGGGCCGGAAGGCGCCCATCTGCAGCGGGTTGTAGTCACCGTGCTTGATCGACCCGCGCACCATGGAGGCGACCCGGGTCTCGATGTCGACGGGGCTCTCGGCCGACTGCCGGACGATGCCCTCCTCCTCCAGGCCGGTGCAGTGCCGCCGCCACAGGTCGAGCAGCCCGGCCGTCACCTCGGTGCCCCGTGCCGCCCACCCGCCGCCGACGTCGTAGGGCGCGTGCGTCTGGAAGAAGCTCACATGGTGGCCCGGTAACCGGGTGAGGGTCGGGTCGTAGCGGGTCTCCACCGTGGCGTGGCCGCCGAGGCGCGGTCCCATCTCCCCGGAGGCCACCGCGTCGTAGTGGGCGAGGACGTCCTCCGTGGTGTCGAAGCCGAGGACGACCATGAGGGCGTCATCGACCCAGGGATCGTCGGTCTCGTACCTCGGCATCTCGGTGGTGGCCACGGACAGGGTGTAGAAGGACCACTTGTCCCATTCCCAGTGCTCGGCAGCCTCGGCCATCTCGGGGGGGACCTCGGTCCGGTCGACCAGTTTCCCGAAGGTCAGGGGCGGCGCCAGGCTGGAGAGGACCGCCTTCGCCTCGATGAACCTCCCGTCGAAGCATTCGACGCCGGTCACGGCGCCGTGCTCGACCACGATCCGGGTCACCTCGGCGTTGTCGAGGACGACGCCCCCGGCCTTGTGGATCTCGCGCGACAGCGCACCGGCCAGCTTGTGCGATCCGCCGTAGCACTGGGCCTTGTTCATGGCTCGGTCGACCATCAACGGGACCATGAACCCGAGGCCGCTCTCGCGGGGATCGAGGCCCCACATGCACGACACGTAGAGCAGGAGCGCCCGCACCCGGTCGTCGTCGAACGTCTCGTCGATGATCTCGATCGGCGACATCTCGGTGAGGCGGAGCGCCTCGCGACCGACGTCGGTGCGTTCGAGGGACTCGATCATGTCGATCGGCGACAGCGCCGGGAGGTAGGTGCCCGGCGCCAGCAGGTCGTCGACGATCTTCCGCCACGTCCGCATGACCCGGCCGAACGCCGCCGCGTCGGTGGGCGACGCCTTGGCCAGCGAGTCCTTGGTGTCCTCGATCTGGTGGCACAGCATCAGGCTGCTGCCGTCGGAGAAGACCGCGGCCGCCTGGGCGTTGGGCTTGACGAAGTAGAGCCCGTGCGCCCGCAGGTCGAAGTCGGACAGCACCGGGAGGTAGTCCGTCATCATGTGGTAGAAGGCGTGCGGGTTGGTGTAGTACCCCGGGAACAGCGTCTCCTCGGTCGACAGGCCCCCGCCGATCTCTTGGCGCCGCTCGACCACCGCGATGCGCAGGCCGGCCCGGGCCAGGTAGGCGGCGGCGATCAGCCCGTTCGGGCCGCCGCCGACGACGACGGCGTCGAAGACGCTCCGGTCGGGGAACTCGTCGAGGATGTGGGTGTCCGGCTGGACGATCCGGTGCTCGACCCTGGTCATGCCATCGCCCCCCGTCGCGTCGTGTCCGGCACGTAGAAGGGCGACGGGTACCACCAGCCGCCCGGATCGGCGATGCCGTCCTCGATGAGGATGTGCATCAGGTTGTAGGGAACCGCCATGAGGCACAGCCCGCCGGGGTGCGAGGTCTGGTTGCAGAGGTACAGGCCGTCGACCGGAGTCCGGTACCGGCCGAGCTCGGGCAGCGGGCGGTTGCCGAACCACTGGTCCTCGGAATGGCGGATCCCGTACCAGTTGCCCCCCACCATCCCCGTGTTGCGGAACTCCGAGTCCTGCGGCGAGTTGACGAACACGTCGACGATGTTGTCGCCCGTCATGTTGGGGGCCAGGCGGCCCAGGAGCTCCAGTGCCGCCCTGGTGATCTCGCCCTTCTGGCGGTTGATCCCGTCCGGGCCGTTCACGTCGTACTCCGGAGGCGGCATCTCCAGGTAGATGGGCGAGAGGACGTGGTAGCCATCCACCGAGCGCGTGGAGTCGTAGACGTCGTGGGTGCAGACCATCATGGTCAGGTGTTCCGGCTCCAGCGGCGTGGGCCCGGTCCGGGTGGAGTAGGCATCGCGCGTCTGGATCCGCACCCACTCCAACGAGTCGCCCGGTGCGACCACGCACGACGGGTAGACCTCGTCGGGGAACCAGTCGGCCCGCCCGTGGTACCGGGGAAGCTCCCGGCAGACCACCGACATCACGAACAGGCTCCCCCCCTTCAGCGAGATGTCGCTGATCTTCTGGGCGAAGGACGGATCGAGATGCTGGCGGCCGATCAGGTGCTGGAAGGTGTGCTGGACGTCGATGGCCGAGATGACGGCCTTGTCCGCCCAGATCATCTTCTCGCCCATGGCCGCGTCCTCGGCCAGGCGTACGCCCACGGCCCGCCCGTCACGGACGACGATCTCGCCCACCGGGGCGTTGGTGATGATCCGCGCCCCGTGGGCCAGTGCGGCCCGGATGATGGCATGGGCGTAGGTGTGCATGCCGCCGCGCGGGGAACCCGACGCGTACTCGAAGAGGAGCGTGCCCCCCATGGCCTGCAGCATCATGCCGTCCCAGGCGGGGTGGGCACCGCAGTACCAGGCGCCGATGGCGCTCAGGACCTTCAGCGGCTCCCAGTGGACGAACTCGTCCAGGAAGTCGAGGTAGTTCATGTCGACGAGGTCGTCGAACCAGAACTCGGGGACCCGCTCCCGGAACACCTTCCACCACGGCATGTCGGCGGGGTCCACCTCGGTGCCGGCGGGAAGGGGCGGGGTCCAGAAGAGCGCCCGGAGGAGCTCGCGGGACCCCTCCTCGCCCAACACGTCGGACATCCGCCCGGCGCCGTTCGCGTCGGCCGGCGAGACGCGCTGCAGGCTGGCCTCGGCGATGTCGGGCCGCCAGCGCGAGCCCATGTTGGCCGCCTGCCCGTCCAGCGTGACGACGCCGGCCATGGACGGGTAATAGACCATCCGCATCCCGTACTTCCACAGCTCGAGCTGGTCGAAGCCGGGTGCGGCACCGCCGTAGAGGTACGTGGCGTGCGGGTCGATGCGGAACCCGGGGCGCACCTCGGTGTTCTCCTGGCCGCCACCGCACTCGGGCCGGGCCTCGAGGACGCAGGTGCTCAGCCCGCACTTGGACAGGTAGGCGGCGATCGTCGAGCCGTTGTGCCCGCCGCCGATCACCACCACGTCGAACCGCTCGTCCTGCACGCGCACCCCCCTGATCCGAACGCCGGCTTCCGGTGCAGCTGCCGTCTCCACCCCCACACGGCCCAGCGGAACCCGGCCGCTCACCACCCGGGTGACGAGCACACGCTCGACCACCGCTCGACACCGTAAGACATTTTGTGTCTCTCTGTCTCACGCTGCACTGCACAATGTACGTGCGCGGAGAGGCGGATGCAAGGGTTCGTTCCGGGGTTCGTTCCGGGATCCGGCACGGCAGCCGGCGGTGCCCGTCAGGCGCACCGGCGCCGGAGCGCGCCGTGACGGTTCGCCGGTCCGGACTCGAGGCGGGGCGATGTGCCCCCGGGATCAGTCCGTCATCCCGTCCATCGGCTGGTTGAGCGGGTGCTTGCCCATCGAACCCCAAAAGGAGGCGTCGCCGAACGAGAAGATGCCGCCGTCGGACGCGTCGAGCCAGTAGCCGTTCCCCGACGGGGTGACGGCCATGCCGACGATCGGCTTGTTCAGGGTCAGCTTGCCCGTCGAACCGTAGAACTTGGCGTCCCCGAATGCGAAGATCCCGCCGTCGGAGGCCACCAGCCAGTAGCCCATGCCGTCCGCCGTCGCCGCCATGCCCACGATCGGCTTGTTCAGGGTCAGCTTGCCCGTCGAGCCGTAGAACGTGGCGTCCCCGAACGAGAAGATGCCGCCGTCGGAGGCCACCAGCCAGTAGCCCATGCCGTCGGGTGTCGGGCTCATGCCGACGATCGGCTTGTTCAGGGT
>JAJZAC010000079.1 GCA_021799615.1 Actinomycetes bacterium | reverse complement strand
GCGCGCCCTGGCCGGGGCCCGGCGGCGGCTGGCCCGGGCGGTGACCACGGCCCGCCCGTGAGCGCGGCCACGCCGGCGGGACCGGCGCCGGCTCAGGGCACGTGGAGCACGAGGTCGTGGCCGAGCTGGGCCGCCACCTCGGCCAGGCGGTGGCTGCGCTCGGCCACCGCGGCCACGTTCCGCCGGGAGGCCAGCTCCACCAGTGCCGCGCCGGCCAGGTCGTCGGTACCGGCAGCTGCGGCCACCGTGCCCACCGCCACCGCCCGTTCCCGGTCGAGCACCTCGACCTCGACACCGGCCAGCACGTCGTCGACCGGCTCCCCGTCGTGGAGCTGCCGGGTGGCGTCGGCCACCGCACCGGCCGTCGTCACCGGGATCAGCCCCCGCACCAACGCCGCCCGGTGGAGCGCCCACAGCCGCCGGTCACCCCGGGCCAGCCCCACGAGGGCGGCACTGCCGTAGGCGAGACCGACCCGGGTGGGCCGGCGCTCGGGCCTGCTCACCGGCGGCGCGACTTGGCGCCCGTCCCCTGGCGCACCATGGCCGCCACGCCCGGCCGGACCCGGGCGGCCACACCCGACAGCAGGCGAGCGAGCAGGGCGTCGCCCTCGGCGATCTCCTCGTCGGACAGGGGGCCGGCCCGCTCCTCCCAGGCGGCGACGCCACGCAAGCCGGCCCGCACCGCCAATTGGCGCTCGGCTGCCGCCGACAGCCAGGCACTGAACGACACCCCGTCCTCCACCGCCGCCTGTTCCACCGCCTCGGCGACCGCCACGTCCAGCGAGACCGACCGCTTGGTGACCATGCCCGTACCGTACCCGGTGGAGGCCGGCCGGACCCGCCCCGGGGGCAGCCGGCAACACAATGACCCAGCAACCACCGTGCCCGTACCTGCGAACCGCCTGCACCACACGGTGAAACGGCCACCGAACGCGGCGAAGGCGCCCCGAAGGGCGCCTTCGCGCGAGCGGACCGGGCGGCGGATCCCGGGAACCGCTCTTTCGGAACCAGGTGGCGGGAACCGGTTCCGACAAAGAAACTTCACCACGTTTCGACCGTGAATGCCAATCGTTTCAGCAACTTCTTAGAAAACACGGCGCGGTCGGACCGGCCCTCCGACGATTCCGCACACTCTCGGTATACGTGGTTCACCGAACGCCCCCGCCGGGGCATCAGGGCATGTCCTGCTGGGCTCACCGCTTAGCCCCAGAGGTTGGGCCCGGTGGTCAGCCTCGTGGGCGGGCGGACGAGGCGGGACCGGGATCGGCCGACGGGCACAGGTCGGCGAGGCCGCACGCCCCACAGCGGGGTCGGCGGGCCACGCAGGTCCGCCGACCGTGGAGGATGAGGCGCAGGCTGAACGCTCCCCAGTCGGCCGGCGGGAGGAGCCGGTCCAGGTCCGCCTCGACCCGGACGGGGTCCGTCTCGTCGGTGAGCCCCAGGCGGCGGGCGACACGACCGACGTGGGTGTCGACGGGCAGACCGGGCAGGTCGAAGGCGACACTGCGGACCACGTTGGCCGTCTTGCGGCCCACCCCCGGCAGGGTCACCAGGTCCTCGAGCCGCTCGGGCACCTCCCCGCCGAACCGGGACACGAGGCCCTGGGCCATGCCGACCAGGTTGGTGGCCTTGGCCCGGAAGAAGCCGGTCGAGTGGACGATCTCGGCCACCTCCTCGATCGGCGCCGCCGCCAGGGCGGGCGGGTCAGGGAACCGGGCCAGCAGGCCGGGGAGGACCTGGTTGACGCGGGCGTCGGTGCACTGCGCCGACAGGATGGTCGCGACCAGGAGCTCGAAGGGGCTGTCGTGCCGGAGGGCGCACAGCTGGCGGGCCGTCCCCGGGAACTCCCCGGCCAGGCGACGCGACACGGCCCGTGCCCGGCCCCGCAGTGTCGTCGGTCCTGCCATCGCGGCGAGGCTACCGGTCGTGGCGCCGTGCCGGCCGGTAGCCTCGGGGCATGCCGGTCCCTCCCGAGCCGCCGCGGCGCGTCACCGCCCCGGCCCCGACCGTGGAGATCGCCGACCGGCTGACACCCGGCCAGGCCACCGGCGTCGTGTCGCTCCTGGACCGACTGGGTGCCGACGGCCGGCCGGCGCTGAACGACGGGCAGGCCCAGGCGCTGGACGACCTCCTCGCCGGGCGGGACGGCGCCGTCGCCGGGCTGGCCGGGACGGGTGCGCTCGAGGCCTACGGACAGCTGGTGCGCACCGGCGCCGGCTGGGAGGCGGCCGTCGTCCCGGCCCGCGCCGAAGCCGCCGCGCCGGTCCTCGCCCGCCTCGTGGCCGAAGCCGCCGAGCGGGGTGGCGGGCCGGTCCGGTGGTGGGCGACCGGAGCCGGCGAGGACAGCGACCGCCTGGCGGCCACGCTCGGCATGCGTGAGGAGCGCACGCTCCTCCAGCTCCGCTGCCCGCTCCCCCTCGACAGGGCGGCCGTCGGGACCGGCCCGGCCCTGGACGTGCGCCCGTTCGACCCTGGTCGCGACGTCGGCGCCTGGCTCGACTGCAACAACCGGGCCTTCGCCGGGCACCCCGAGCAGGGGGGCTGGGACGAGGCCGTCTTCGCCCGACGGCGGGCGGCGCCGTGGTTCGACCCGCAGGACCTGTTGATGGCCGAGGAGGCCGGCCACCTGGTCGGGTCGTGCTGGACGAAGCTCCACCCCGGCCCGCCGGTGGCGGGCGAGATCTACGTCATCGGCGTCGATCCCCGCGCCCAGGGTCGGGGGATCGGCCGGTCCCTGACGGTGGCCGGCCTGGCCCACCTTGTCGAACGGGGTGCAGTCGAGGGGCTCCTCTACGTCGACGCCGCCAACCGGCCGGCACGGGCCCTCTACGCGTCGTTGGGCTTCACCGAGCACCGGCGGGACCGCTGCTACCGGACCGCCTGACCGGCGGGACCGCCGGTCAGGCGCCGATGACCACGCCGATGCTGTAGGTGACGCCGGCGGCCGCGCCGGAGATGAGCAGCTGGCGCACCGCCGCCCACGCCCACGACCGACCGGTGAAGATCGACAGCACGCCCCCCACCACCAGCGACGCCACCGCGGCCACCGCCACCGACGCCACCAGCGTCCCCGTGCCGCCGGAGAACAGCCACGGCAGCAGCGGGAGCACGGCGCCGACGGCGAAGGTGAGGAACGACGAGATCGCCGTCTGCAGGGGGTTGCCCAGTTCGCCCGGGTCCACCCCCAGCTCCTCGCGGGCATGGATCTCCAGGGCGACCTCCGGGTTCTCCATCATCCGCTCGGCCAGCTCGTGGGCCAGCTCCGGCTCCACCCCCCGGGACTCGTAGAGCCGGGCCAGCTCCCGGCGCTCGGCCACCGGCTCGCTGTGGATGGCCCGCCGCTCGACGTCGAGCTCGCGCTCGAGCAGCTCCCGCTGGGCACGCATCGACACGTACTCCCCCGCCGCCATGGAGAACGCCCCGCCGATCAGGCCGGCCAGGCCGGCCAGCCGCACGGTGGCCGACGCCGCGTTGGCGCCGGCCAGTCCCAGGACGAGTGCGGTGTTGGAGACCAGCCCGTCGCTGACCCCGAAGACGGCGGCCCGTGCCCACCCCCCCTGGAGGCTCCGGTGGTGGGGCTCCGACGGGTGGCCGCCGACAGGCCCGTCGGTGCCCCGCGGGTCCTCGGGAGGTGGCGCGTGCACGCCGGCAGCGTAGCGACCCGAGCCCGGTGAGGGGGACGTGTGCCGGGATCGTCGGCGCCCCGACCCCGGTGCCGCAGGGCGGCCGACATCGCGGAGGCCGGCACGCCTTCCCCGGGGCCGCCGGCCAGCTCCCGGCTATCCTCCGCCCATGACCACCATCGCCAACGGCATCGACGGCCTCCGCTCCCTGGTCGGCACCGACCTCGGCACCGGGGAGTGGCACGAGGTCGACCAGCGCACCGTCGACCTGTTCGCCGACGCCACCGGCGACCACCAGTGGATCCACGTCGACCCCGAGCGGGCCAAGGACGGGCCCTTCGGGCGGACCATCGCCCACGGGTACCTCACCCTCTCCCTCGCACCCGTCCTCCTCGGCGACGTCCTGCGGGTCGAGGGGTTCAGCATGGGCGTCAACTACGGATGCAACAAGGTCCGCTTCCCGGCGCCGGTCCCGGTCGGCAGCCGCGTGCGGGTCGGGGCCACCGTGGCCGAGGTGACCGACGTCGAGGGCGGCGTCCAGGCGGTCCTCGACCTCACCATCGAGACCGAGGGCGGCACCAAGCCGAGCTGCGTGGCCCAGGTCGTCTACCGCTACTACCGCTGAGACGCCGCGGCGCGCCGCGAGCGGCGTCGGGCGCGGACGGGACCGCCCGGGCAGCGACACCGACCGGCCGCTTCGACCGTGCGAGTGAGAACTCCTAGAGTGGCGGCATGGAGTATCGGGTCGAGCAGCTGGCGGCCGAGGCTGGGCTCTCGGTCGACACCGTCCGCTTCTACCAGGGGCGGGGGCTGCTGCACCCGCCCCGGCGGGAGGGCCGGGTGGCCTGGTATGACGACGCCCACCTGGCCAGGTTGGTCCGGGTGCGCGACCTGCAGCGGCGCGGCTTCACCCTGGCCACCATCGTCCGGATCCTCGACGGCGAGCTGGACGAGGCCGATGAGGTCCTGGTCGACGCCCTCTCGACCCGCCCCGACCCGGCCCCGGCGGCGGGCGGGCGCACGTTCGACCTGGCCGCCCTGGCCGACCGCACCGGGGTGCCGGCGGCGCTCCTCCGCTCGCTCGAACGGGAGCACCTCCTCGTCCCCCAGCGCGTCGGCCCCGAGGACCGGTACACCGACGACGACGTCGGCGTGGTGGCGGCCGGCCTGGTCCTCCTCGAGCACGGCATCCCCCTGTCCGACCTGTTGGACATCGCCCGCCTGCACCACGCCGCCACCGAGGCGGTGGCCAGGCGCGCCGTCGAGCTCTTCGCCGACCACGTCCGCTCGCCCGGACGCGACGGGGGCGGCCAGGGGGCGGCCGAGGCATCGCCGACCCGCCTGGCCGACGCCTACACCGCCATGCTCGCCGCCGTCACCACGCTGGTGACGCACCACTTCACCCGCACCCTCCAGCAGGCCGCCCTCGAGCAGATCGAACAGGTCGCCACGCCTGACGAGCTGGCCGCCGCCCGGGGGATCGCCGGATGACCCCCACCGAGTCGACACGGGCCTTCGACGGCACCCTCCTCCCCGCCGGCGACGACAAGACGCGCCAGGTGCGAGCCATGTTCGACGCCATCGCCCCCCGCTACGACCTGGTGAACCGGATCATGAGCCTGGGCCTCGATCTGCGCTGGCGTCGGGCTGCCGTGCGTTCCCTGGCCCTGCCCGGCGGCGCCACCGTGCTCGACCTGGCCTCGGGCACGGGCGACTTCCTGCGGATCCTGCGCCAGGCCGGGCTCCGCCCGTTCGGCGTCGACCTGTCGTGGGGGATGCTCGCCGCCGACCAGGCCGGCTCGCCACGGGTCCAGGCCGACGCCGCCGCCCTGCCCGTCGCCGACGGCTCGGTCGGCGGTGCCACCTGCGGCTACGCCCTGCGCAACTTCACCGACCTGGCCGGCGCCCTGGTCGAACTGGGGCGCGTCGTGCGCCCGGGCGGGCGCATCGCGCTCGTCGAGGTGGCCGAGCCCCGCAGCCGGCTGCTGCTCGCCGGCTACCGCCTCTGGTTCCGCCGGCTGGTCCCCCTCATCGGGGGCCTCCTCTCCGACCGCGGCGCCTACCGGTACCTGCCCCGTTCCACCGCCTACCTCCCCCCGGCGCGGGAATTGCGGGCCCTGCTGCTCGACGCGGGTTTCTCCGGGGTCAACATCCGCCCCCTCTCCGGGGGCCTCAGCCAGCTCATCACCGCCACCCGCAGCGCGAGCGGGGCACGATGACCCTGCGAGCCGTCACCGTGCCCCTCGGCCGGGCCGGGGTCGACCCGCTCACCTCCTACCGGCCGGGCGACATCCTGGTGGCCGGACCGGGGGTGTCCCTGTTGGGGGTGGGCACCGCCCTCGAGGTGTCCCTGGCCACGGGCGCGTCCTCCACGGCCGGCGCCGCCGTCGGTGCCGCCCTGGCCGCCGTCGGACGCGACCCGGGGGCCACGTGGCCGGGAGCCGGACCCGTGGCCATGGGGGCCCTGCCGTTCGAGCGGGCGCCGGCTGTCCTCGTCGTACCCCGCCTCGTGCTCGGACGGGACGGCGAGGGACGCACCTGGCTCACGGCGGTGGTCGGCGGGGACGAGCAGGCTCCCGACGCGGCCCGGGCCCTTGCCGAGCTGGAGGCGCGGTCCCGGCCGCTGCCCGCCGGCCGGCCGGCACCGTCCGCCGGGGTGCCGGCCCCGATGGCCGGGGACGAGGACGACCGTGCCGCGCGGTTCACGGCCATGGTGTCCGAGGCGCTGGCCGCCATCGGGCGGGGCGAGCTGGCCAAGGTGGTGCTGTCGAGGTCCCAGGTGATCGAGGCCGACCCGCCCGTCGACCTGGCTTCCGCCCTGGTGCGCTGGCGACAGCTCGATCCGGCCGCCACCGTGTTCGCCGTACCCACCGGCGCCGGTGACCACGTCTTCGCCGGCGCCAGCCCCGAGCTCCTCGTGGCCCGCCGGGGGACGTCGGTCACCAGCCGGCCACTGGCCGGCACCGCTCCCCGGGGAGCCGACCCCCGGCGGCGGGCCGACCTGCTCCGCCACTCGGAGAAGGACGCCGCCGAGCACCGCATCGTGGTCGAGGCGGTGACGTCGGTGCTGGCCCGGTGGTGCGCCGGCCTCGACGTCCCGCCCCGGCCGACGGTCATCGAGACCAACGGGGTCAGCCACCTGGCCACGGAGATCACCGGTCTCCTCCGGCCCGGCGGCGTCGCCCCCAGTGCCCTCGGCCTGGCCGCTGCGCTCCACCCCACGCCCGCCGTCGGGGGGACGCCGACGCAGACGGCGCTCCGGGTCCTCGCCGACCTGGAGGACCGGCCGCGCCGGTCCTACGCGGGACCGGTCGGGTGGGTGGACGCCGGCGGCGACGGCGACTGGGTGGTGGGGATCCGGGCCGCCCTGCTCGGGGAGGCCTGGCGCCCGGGGCAGTTCCGCCGGGTCGAGCTGACGGCGGGCGTCGGCATCGTCCGCGGTTCGGACCCCGGGAACGAGCTGGCCGAGACCGAGCTGAAGCTGGACTCGATCCGCCGGGGGCTCTTCCCCCCCGAGCCCGCCGGGCTGTCCAACGCCGGCTGACCTCCCCCGGGCCGGTCAGGACCGGGTCAGGACCGGGTCAGGCGCCGCACGGTGTCGGCGATGACGGCCGGTGCATCCCGGGGCACGAAGTGGCCCACCCCGTCGACGAGCTCCAGCGTGGCGCCGGTCACGGCGTGGGCCAGCTCGGCGGCGGCGGCGGGTGACACCACGACGTCGGCGGTCCCGGCGATCACCGCCGCCGGCACGCCCACGCCGGCGAGGGCACCCTCGAGCGACGGCAGCGCGGCCACCAGCGCCCGCTGCTCGACCATGAACGAGCGCCGGACCCGACCGAGCGCGCCGGCGGTGCCGCCCGCCATGGAGGCGTCGGGCAGCGCGGTGCGCCACCAGCTGGCCCACCGGCCCGGCAGTCCGTCCATCCGGTCCCGGACCCAGGGGAGGGCCGATCCCATGACGGCCAGGCCGAGCGCCGCCAGGCCGTCGCCGACCACCGGCGCGGCCAGGAGGTCGTCGAGCAGGTTCACGCTTCCCACGGTGCCCACCGACGCCACCAGCACCAGGCCTGCCACCACCTCGGGGAAGGACCTGGCCAGCTCGATGGCCACCCCGCCCCCCCAGCTGTGTCCCACCACGACCGCCGGCACCGCGCCCCGGGCGCCCAGGAGCTCGGCCATGGCCTCGGCGTTGCCCCGGAAATCGGTGGCCGGGGCGTCGTTGTCGCCGTAGCCGGGGCGATCGGGGGCGAGCACCCGGTGGTCGTCACGCAGGAGGTCGACCACGGGGCGCCACGACGCGCCGGTGCCGGGCTGGCCGTGCAGCAGCAGTGCGGTGGGCCCCGTGCCCTCGTCGAGGGTCACCGGCCCCCACGCCACCTCAGCGCATCGCCTCCTGGGCGGACCGGGCCGGGAACATCGGCCGTCCGGCCAACCGGCGCAGGCCCCACCACGTGACCAGGCCCAGCGCCTCGACGACGATGTGGCCCGACATCTTCGACTCGCCCTCGGCCCGGTCGACGAACCGGATGGGCACCTCCACCACGCGTGCACCGGCCAGCTTGGCCCGTGCCGTCATCTCGATCTGGAACCCGTACCCGTCCGCCCGCACGGCGCCGAGGTCGATCCGGCGCAGGACGGAGGCCGCGTAGGCGCGGAACCCGGCGGTGGCATCGCGCACGCCCAGGCCCAGCAGTGCCGACGCGTACACGTTCCCGCCCCGGGACAGCAACCGGCGGTGCCACACCCAGTTGGGGATGGTGCCGCCCGGCACGTAGCGGGACCCGATGGCCACCTCGGCCTCGCCGGCGTCGAGCGGCGCCAGCAGGCCGGGCAGCGCCGCCGGATCGTGGGACAGGTCCGAGTCCATCTCCACACAGGCGTCGAACCCGCGCTCCAGGCCCCATCGGAACCCGGCCCGGTAAGCGCTCCCGAGGCCGGCCTTGGCCGGCCGGCGCAGCACCTCGACGTTCCCCAGCTCCTTGCCGACGCGTTCGGCGAGATCGGCCGTCCCGTCGGGGCTGCCGTCGTCCACGACGAGCACGGAGCCGTCGGGGAGCGCCCGGCGGACCCTGGCCAGCACGACCTCGATGTTCTCGGCCTCGTTGTACGTCGGCAACACCACCAGGCTGCGCATCCCGGGCAGCTTATGGCACCGGCCCGCCCGTATCGGAGCGGTCCCCGTCGGGGACCGCTCCGCCCGTATCGGCCCGGGCCGGCGGGCCGCCTCCGGTCGTCGACCACACCTCCCGGAAGACGACCTGGAGGGCACCGCCCACCGGGATGGCCACCAGCGCCCCGGTCAGCGCGCCGAGGCTGGAACCGAAGACGCCGCCCAGATTCGCACCGACCAGCACGGCGACCAGCACCCACAGCGGGTTCATCCGCACCGTCCGGCCCAGGACGAGCGGGGTGAGGAAATGGTTCTCCACCAGTTGGAAGGCCACGAACACGACCAGGGTCACCAACCCGTCGACCGGGGAGTTGAGGACGGCGATGATGACGGTGGGCACCCCGGCGATCAACCCGCCCACCAGCGGGATCATCGCCACCAGGGCCACCCACAGCCCGAGCAGCAGGGCGAAGGGGACGCCGAGCACCACCAGGACCACGAAGATGACCAGCCCGAAGAGCAGGGAGAGGGCTCCCGTTCCCAGCACGTAGGCGCTCACCGTGCGGGACACGGTCCGCGACACCTCCTCCACCCGCTGGCGGATGTCGGGGTGCAACGAGCGCAGCAGACCCTGGCGCAGGACGGGCGCCTCCAGCAGCATGAACAACGCCAGGAAGGCGATGGTGGTCAGGGCCAGGATGGTGGAGAACACCGCCTTGCCGAGGTTCTTGCCCAGGTTGAGCGCCGGTGTCCCCAGGTTGTGGGCCGCCGTCTGGAGCTTGGGCGCGTTGCGCTGCACCCAGCTGAGGAGGTGGACCCGCTGGAGGAGGTCGGCCACGTGACCGTGCCCCTTCTCCACCTGCCGGGTCATGGCCGGCAGCTGCTCGGCCACGTGGGTCACCGAGTTGACCAGCGGGTAGCCGAACAGGGCGAGCAGCCCGGCGAACACCACCAGGGCGACCACGAAGACCATGCCCACGGCCGGGCCCCGCCGGAACCGGTGCCGCTCCAGGAACACCACCGCCGGATCGAGCACCACGGCCACGAACGCGGCGATGAACGCCCACAGGATGATCTCGCGCAGCCGGCCGACCACCCGGTAGAGGATCCAGGTGGCGATGACCACGGCGTCGACGGCCAGGATGGTGCGCAGCGGCACGCCACGGGCGTCGGCGGCGGCGAAGAGGCGGTTGCGCCGGGACGCCCCCGCCGGCGCCGGAACGGGGGTCGGCTGGGCGCCTCCGGCGCCGGTGCCGGGTGCGTCCCCCTCGTCGCCACTCGCGTCCATGCGGCCAGCATTGCAGGTCAACCCGAGTGCGGCGTGCCAACATAGCGGCGATGGTCGCCGCCCACCACCGGGGTGCGACGGGGCGCTGGTGGCACCGGGGTCCGTTCGCCCGCCGCGAGGTCCGCATCTCCGTGGGCATCGTCCTCCTCTTCCTCTTCGTCTTCTACGTGGCCATCCCGCTCCTCGCCACCCACCGGGCCGAGGTCGAGTCACTGGGCCACATCCACCCCCTCTACCTGGCCCTCGGCGTCGTGCTCGAGATCGGCGCGCTGCTCGCGTACACGGAGTTGAGCCGGTCCGTGCTCCCCCGCCCCGGCCCCCGGCGCTCGACCATCTTCCGCATCAACCTGTCCACCCTCGCCCTCAGCCACGTCTCCCCGGGCGGGACCGCCCCCGGTGCCGCCCTGGGCTACCGGCTCTACCTGCAGGCCGGGGTGAGCGGACCGGACACCGGGTTCGCCCTCGGGACCCAGGGGATCGGCTCGGCTGTCGTCCTGAACGTCATCTTCTGGCTGGCCCTGGTGGGGTTCCTCGCCTCCCACGGGCTCCACGCACCGGCCAGCCAGGGGCCGGGCCACTCCACGTCCGGCACCATCCTGGTCATGGTCGCCGCCAGCATCGGCATCGTCCTCCTCGGGGCCTTCGGGGGCATCTTCGCCCTGCTGACCCGGGGCCAGCACTGGGCCGGCGACCTCTTGCGGCGCCTGTCGTCGCGGGTGCGCTTCCTCGATCCCGACCGGACCGCCGCCATGGTGGAGCACCTGGCCGAGCGGTTCTCGGTGCTGGTGGAGGACCGCCCCCTCATGTGGCGGGCCGCCGGGTGGGCGGCGGTGAACTGGCTCCTCGACGCCGCGTCACTGTGGGTGTTCGTGGCCGCCTTCAGCCACTTCATCTCGCCCGTCGACCTGCTCGTCGCCTACGGGCTGGCCAACATCCTGGCCGTCATCCCCCTCACACCCGGCGGCCTGGGCGTGGTCGAATTCGTCCTCGTCTCGATGATCACCGGCTTCGGTCCGTCGGCCGGCGAGGCGCTCTCGGGCGTCCTCGCCTACCGTGCGGTGAACTTCTGGTTCCCCATCCCCCTCGGGGGCGTGGCCTACGCATCGCTCCGGCTCCAGCGGGGGGCCTTCTACCGCCGACTCCACCTGTTCTTCCTCCGCCGGTACGAGCGGCGGCGCGAACCCGGCGGGCAGGAGACCGGTGCCGGCCGGCCGGCCGGGTCCGTCACGGACGACCGGGCCGCGCCCGCCTGCCTTGATGGCAACGGCGTTCACGGGTTCGCTCGCCAAGTGCCCGGGGGCACCCACGAGCTCGGCGGCCACGAGCACCGATTGGCCCCCATGCGAGACTTCAA
>JAJZAC010000078.1 GCA_021799615.1 Actinomycetes bacterium | reverse complement strand
CTGCCAGCAGTCGACGCTGGCGCTCGTCGAGGAACGGAGACGTCAGCGAGAAGAACCGAGACAGGCCCTCTTCGCCGAGCTCCACAGCGCAAGCCTACATCGCGCGTCCAATAATCGCGCGGACCCTAATGCCGGTCTGGTTCCTCCCCGGCGGGGCGATCGGGTCGTCATCGACGACATTAGCGTTTGCAGTCAGACATCGTTTCCGTATTATTATGACGTGATAGGTGATCTGATGAAAACACGATCGTTGCCCACCAGTCTGGCGCGGGTGGTCGAGGAGCTGGAGCTCCGGCAGCCCGCGGTGGTGACCCGGTCCCTCCTGCGGGAGATCTCGGCCGGCGCCGATCTCCACCTGACCGAGGACGCCGTGGCCGAGCGCCTGGTCCGCTACGGCTGGCTGCTCCCGCTGCGCCGCCGTGATGCCTGGGAGTTCGCTCCCGCCGCCAGGGCGGGCCGGTACCCGGCGGGCGATCCCTGGATCGAACTGCGCGCCCTGCTGGCGCACGAGCCCGACGCCCCGGTGGCGGTGGCGTTCGAGTCCGCCGTCTGGGAGCTGGGCCACGCCACCCACCAGCCGACCCGACCGGTCCTGGCCCATCGACGCGGTTGGCGGTCACCTCGGTCCCTGGGCGCCAGGGCCGTCACGTTCGACTGGCGTCTGCCGACGCGCACGGTGAAGGGCCTGCCGGTGTGGGGTGAGCCGACCGTCGTGGTGGCGGCCGCGGAACGACCGGCCGCGCAGGGCAATTGGGCCAACGCCGACGACTGGCTGCCGGAGACGTTCGGAGCGCTGGCGCCGGACGAGGTCTTGACCGAGGCGGCCGGTAGGAACGTCTCGACCCTGGCACGCCTGGGCTACCTCGCTGCATGGTCCGGCCGCGACGACGTCGCGGACGAGATCGAGGCCGTGCTCCCGAACCGGCTCCCCGTGACGTTCCTGGGCCCGAGGGACCGACGTGACAGGTGGAGCCGCCGCTGGCGCGTGTACGACTCGCTCCTGCCGACGCGATGATCACCCAGGGCTACCTCTCGCGACACTTCCAGGGCAAGCGCGGGATGGCGGATGCGGCGTTGCTCGATGTCGCGCAGGACTACGCCCTGAAGTTCCTACACGAACAAGGACTGTTCGACCTCGGCGCCGTCCTCAAGGGTGGAACGTCGTTGCGGAAGTTGCGCGCTGGAAACGCCGGCCGGTTCTCGACAGACCTCGACTTCGCGACACCCGACGTGGAGACGGGCGAGCTCCTGTTGGACACGATCGACGGCGCCGAGCTCTTCGATGTGCGCTTCAGACTCGTCGATCGTGAGGCACTGCGCGCCAAGCTGGTGGTCGACACGCCGCTCGGTCAGCCGCAGATTCCCGCACGCATCGAGATCTCGCCCCGGCCGTTGTGGCTGCCGACCGAATCGACAGCGCCCGTCACGCTCCCGGTCCATGCCGGATATGAATTCACACCGCCGTCCATTCCTGCACCTGCTCCCGAGGAATCGCTGTCGGAGAAGCTGGCGGCATGGCGCAGACGGCGCAAGATCCGCGACCTCTACGACCTCGACCTGTTCGGTCACGGAAGCCTCGACGAGCCGTTGATCCGCCGCCTGCTCGTGCTCAAGGTCTGGCATGACGTCGTCGACGACGGCCTCGGCACGAGACCGTTCGACCCGAACGAGATCGTCGAGGACATCGAGATCCGCCGGCTGCCGGCGGAAGACATCGGGCTGCTCACGCAACCCGTTGACCCCGCGGCATGGCTCGCCCGCGTCCGAGTCCGGTACCGATTCGTCACGGCGCTCGACGATGTCGAGATCGGCGTGGCCGCATGCGATCCGCGGGACCGCCATGCGGTGTCCCGGCTCGTCAGCGAGCTGCAAGGGCGCTGATTCCGCATCCGCGAGAGCGCTACGGATGCGATCGCCTGACGAGGCCTCACCCTCGGAGTCATGCCCACCTGCGTGGGAAGACCCTTCCGACCCACCCCGTGAAGGCACGCACCTCCCGTACGCCCGGGGACCGGTCCCGGATGGCCGCCCCTACCCGAGCACCGCCTTCGAGATGACCACCCGCTGGATCTGGTTGGTGCCCTCGTAGATCTGGGTGATCTTGGCATCGCGCATGAAGCGTTCGACGGGGAACTCGGTCGTGTAGCCGTAGCCGCCGAGGAGCTGCACGGCGTCGGTGGTGACGGACATGGCCGTGTCCGAGGCGAAACACTTGGCCATGGCGCCGACCATGGTCAGCTCGCCCTCGGGGTCCCCGGCATCGATGAGCGAGCACGCCTGGTAGACGAGCCCGCGGGCCGCCTCCGTCTTCATCGCCATGTCGGCGACCATGAAGCGCAGCCCCTGCAGGTCGGCGATGGGCTTGCCGAACGCCTTGCGCTCCTGCATGTACCCGGCGGCGTAGTCGATCGCCCCCTGGGCGATGCCGACAGCCTGGGCACCGATCGTCGGTCGGCTGCGGTCGAGGGTGTGCATGGCGATCCGGAAGCCCTCGCCCTCCTCGCCGATCCGGTGGCTGGCCGGCACCCGGACGTCTTCGAACACCACCTCGCCGGTGGGGCTGCCCCGGAGGCCGAGCTTGTGCTCGAGCTTGGCCACCTTCACCCCCCAGTCCTTCTCGACCAGGAAGCAGCTGATGCCCCGGTGGCCGGCGTCGGGGTCGGTCTTGGCGAAGACGGTGTACGTGTCGGACACGCCGGCGTTGGTGATCCAGTACTTGGTGCCGTTCAGGACGTAGGAGTCGCCGTCGCGCACGGCCCGGCACCGCATGGCGGCGACGTCGCTGCCGGCATCCGCCTCCGACAGGCAGTAGCTGGCCTGGGACTGCCCGGAGGCGACCTTCGGCAGGTACTCCCGCTTCAGCTCCTCGCTGGCGAAGTTCATCACCGGGAGCATGCCCAGCTTGGTCACGAGGAACGTCACCGACGTCGACGCGCACACCCGAGCCAGCTCCTCGGCCGCGATGGCCTGGGTGACCATGTCGGCACCGGCCCCGCCGTACTCCGGGGCGAAGGCGAGACCGGGCAGCTCCATCTCCGTGAGGGCCTTGTAGCTCTCCCACGGGAAGGCCTCGTCGCGGTCGACGGCGGCGGCATGGGGAGCGATGCGCTCCTCGGCCATCTGGCGCACGGCGGCACGGAACTGGCGATGGGTCTCGGTGAGGGTGAAGGTCGACTGGTCCACCACACCAAGTTACCCGCCGGTAGGAGGTGGCGGGTTCCGGCGGGTTCCGGCGGGTTCAGATCGCGGGCGAACGCGACGACACAACTAGGGGGCGGTGCGATCACCACCCCGCCATTGATTGCAGTGATCACGCAGTGAAGGAGTCCCCATGAGCGACGTGACCCAGGGACCGGGCTGGTGGATCGCCAGCGACGGCAAGTGGTACCCGCCCGAACTGCACCCTGCGGCTCGGGCGAAAGCGCAGGCCGAGGTGGAGGCGACGGGACCGGACGGCGCCCGGGCCCAGCCCGAACAGCCCGACCACGGGCGGTGGGATCATTCCCAGCGCTCCACCAAGGGCGGACCGAAGATCCCCGACCTGTTCCAGCAGGCCGTCAACAGCGTCGCCACCGAGCGGGCCCGGTCCACGCCGGCGGGCGGGCGGGCCAGGTCCTGAGCGGCGGGCGCCTCAGCCCGCGGCGACCTCACCGTCGCCGGAGAACAGCGAGCGCCACTCCCCCGCCGCCACCTGGTCGGCCACCTCGTCGGGCATGAGCCGGTAGGTGCCGGGCGCCACCCGGTCAGCCAGGGCCAGGCGGACCTGCTGGTGGTGGGCGGCGGAACGGACGCGTGCCACCCGGTCGGCCACCAGGTCGGCGGGAGCGTCCCCCAGGTAGCCGTACAGCAGGCAGGCGAAGTCGAGATCGAAGACCACCGGCGCCCGGCCGAACGTCGCCGCCCGGCGCATGGCCACCGCCGCGCACCCGGCCAGAGCGTCCTCCTCGGACTCACCGGGAGCGAGGGTGAGGCGCCCTTCGAACGAGCGAACCAGCTTGAGCGCGTATCCCTGGTCGGGTCCGGGGTGGCCGAAGGCGCGGCCCGCAGGCGGCCTGGTGTCGTGCAGCTCCGAAGGCCGCGACGCCATCCACGCCTCGGGGGTGTGGAGGCGGTAAGCAGGGCGGACCTGGTCGGACTCCACGATGGGGACGAAACTCGGCTGGGTCATCGGTGCTCCTCTGTCCTCGGGTCTGTCCTCGGGCTGCCCGCGGCGGCCCGGTGGCCACCGTGGCGGCGGCCCGCCGAGCGTCCGTTCACGGGGCGCCGTGGACGCCGGCGCGCAGCAGACCGTAGACGATGGAGTCGGCCAGGGCCTGCCACGATGCCTCGATGATGTTCTCCGAGACGCCGATCGTCGTCCAGGTGCGCTCGCCGTCGGTCGAGTCGATGAGCACCCGGGTCACCGACCCGGTCCCCTTGGCCGTGTCGAGGACCCGGACCCGGTAGTCGACCAGATGGATGCCGGCCAGGGCCGGGTACCGGGTGCCGAGGGCCGATCGGAGCGCGCCGTCGAGGGCGTTCACCGGGCCGTTCCCCTCCGAGGTGGCCACGATCCGGTCGCCGCCCACCAGCACCTTCACCGTCGCCTCGGTGGAGCGGGTGCCGGCGTGGTCGGCGATCACCCGGTAGGACTCGAGCTCGAAGAAGTCCTGGTGCCACCCGGTGGCCCCCCGGAGCAGGAGCTCGAGTGAACCGTCGGCCACCTCGAAGTGGTATCCCTCGTACTCCAGTCGTTTGAGGGAGTCGAGCACGGAGCTCATGGCGGCGGAGTCGAGCTCGAGGCCGAGCTCGGCCGCCTTCAGGGCCAGGGTCGAGCGCCCTGCCATCTCCGACACCACGAACCGCGTGCCGTTGCCCACCAGCTCGGGCGAGATGTGCTCGTAGGCGTCGGAGCGCCGGGCGATGGCGCTGGTGTGCAGACCCGCCTTGTGGGCGAACACCGAGGCTCCCACGTAGGGCTGCTGCGGGTTGGGCGCGATGTTCACCAGTTCGGCGATGTGGTGGGCCACGGGCGTGAGCCGCTCCAGGCGGCCCTCGGGGATGGTGCGCACCTTGAGCTTCAGCGACAGGTCGGGGATGGTGGCGGACAGGTCGGCATTGCCCGCCCGTTCGCCGTAGCCGTTGACGCATCCCTGCACGTGGGTGGCACCGGAGGCCACCGCGGCCAGCGAGTTGGCCACGGCCACGCCGCTGTCATTGTGGAAGTGCACGCCCACCTGGCTCTCGAACGACGACAGGACGTCGCCGACGATGCGTTCCACCTCGAACGGCAGGGTCCCGCCGTTGGTGTCGCACAGGACCAGGGTCTCGGCGCCCTCCTCTTCGGCAGCCTGGAGGATACGCATGGCGAACTCGGGGTTCGCCTTGTAGCCGTCGAAGAAGTGCTCGGCGTCGAGGAACACCCGCCGGTCGTTCCGGCGGAGGAAGCGCACCGAGTCGGCGACCATGGCGACGGCCTCGTCCAGGTTCGTCCGCAGCGCGTCGACCACGTGGACCTCGGACGACTTGGCCACGATGCAGACGGCTGGCGTCTCGGCCTCCACCAGGTGGCGCAGCGTCTCGTCGTCTTCGGGTGCGACACCGGCGCGCCGGGTCGAGCCGAACGCCACCAGCGTGGCCGTCGACAGGTGGAGCTCGGACGGTGCCCGGGCGAAGAACTCCGCGTCCTTCGGATTGGCTCCCGGCCAACCCCCCTCGATGAAGGCCACTCCCAGGTGGTCGAGCTGCTCGGCGACGCGCAGCTTGTCGTCCACGGTGAGGGAGAGGCCCTCTTGCTGGGAGCCGTCGCGCAGGGTGGTGTCGAAGACGTCGACGGCCTCGGGGAGGTCGGGGAGGTCGAAGTCGTGCCCGTGGCCGGCACCACCGTGCGTGTGGCCGTGGCCGGCCGTGGTGACCCGGGCGGCCCGGCGGCGGGCATGGGCGATCTGCCCCGCCGTCAGCGGGTGGTCGTGGTCGTGGTCGTGGTCGTGGTCGTGGTCGTGGTCGTGGTCGTGGTCGTGGTCGTGGTCGTGGTCGTGGTCGTCATTCGACATGGTCAAGCCAGTCCTTGTAGCGGTCGACCTCACCCCGCACGGCGGAGAAGTAGGTCTGTTGGAGTTGCATGGTCACGGGGCCGGGACGGCCCTCTCCCACGGTACGGTCATCGACGGCGCGGATGGGCACCACCTCGGCGGCCGTGCCCGTCAGGAACGCCTCGTCGGCCGTGTAGAGGTCCGTGCGGATCAGTTGCTGGTGGGACACCTCGTAGCCGAGATCGCGGGCGATGGTGGCCACCGTGTCCTGGGTGATGCCGTCGAGGGCGCCGGCGTCCGACGTGGGCGGGGTGAGGATCCGGCCGTTCTTCACCACGAAGATGTTCTCCCCGGTGCACTCCGAGATGTTGCCGTCCGGGGCGAGCAGGATCGCCTCGTCGTACCCCGCCTTCAGCGCCTCGACCTTGGCCAGCGACGAGTTCACGTACATCCCCGTGCCCTTGGCCGCGGTGGGCACCGCGTTCGGATCGTGGCGCCGCCACGAGCTGATCTTGACGGAGACCCCGTTCGCCACCCCGTCGTCGCCCAGGTACGTGCCCCACGGCCAGGCGGCGATGGACACGTTGACCGGGCACGGCAGCGGGTTGAGGCCCATCTCCCCGTAGCCCAGGTACACGAGGGGGCGGATGTAGCACCCCTGGTCGAGGTTGTTCTCCCGGACCACGTCCCGGGTGGCGGCCACCAGGTCGTCCACGGTGTAGGGGACGTCGATGAGGAAGATCCTCGCCGAGGTGAGCAGGCGCTCGATGTGGTCCCGCAGGCGGAACACCGCCACGCCGGACGGCGTGGGGTAGGCCCGGATCCCCTCGAAGACACCTGAGCCGTAGTGCATCGTGTGGGTGAGGACGTGGACCGTGGCAGCGTCCCAGTCGACGAGCTCGCCGTCCATCCAGATCTTGTCGGTCGGGGTGATGGGCACGGTTCAGAGCCTTTCTGCGACGGCGTCGCCGATCGCTGACGTGGAGAGGGAGGGATCGGGTTCGGAGGCGACGAAGCCGAGGACGGCCTTCGTCACCCGCTCGGCGGCATCGCGCTCGCCCAGGTGGTCCAGCATGAGGGCGGCCGACCTGATGGCGGCGGCGGGATTCGCCCGCCCGGTCCCGGCGATGTCGTGGGCGGCGCCGTGCACCGGCTCGAACATCGAGGGCCCGGTGCGGTCCGGGTTGAGGTTGGCCGAAGCCGCATACCCGATGCCGCCGGCGACCGCGCCGGCCAGGTCGGTGAGGATGTCGCCGAAGAGGTTGTCGGTGACGATGACGTCGTAGCGGCCAGCCTGCTCGACCAGGTAGATGCAGGTGGCGTCGACGTGGTTGTAGTCGACGGTCACGTCCGGGTACCCGGCTGCCAGCTCGTCCGTGGTCCGCTGCCACAGGTCGCCGGCGAACGTCAGCACGTTCGTCTTGTGCACGAGGGTGAGATGGCGCCGCGGGCGGGAGGCGGCCAGTTCGAAGGCGAAGCGCACGCAGCGCTCCACACCGTGGCGGGTGTTCACCGATCCCTGGGTGGCCACCTCGTGGGGGGTCCCCTTGCGCAGGAACCCGCCCTCGCCGGCATAGGTGCCCTCCGTGTTCTCGCGCACCACGGCGAAGTCGCAGTCGGGTGCCAGCGAGCCGGGTGTCCCGGTGAACGGCCGTAGGTTCACGTAGAGATCGAGCGAGAAGCGCAGCTTCAGGAGCAGCCCACGCTCCAGGGTGCCGGGTGGCACGTCCGTGGAGCCGACCGGCGGTCCGACGGCGCCGAGGAGGATGGCATCGAAGCCGCGGAGCTCCTCCAGAACCGGGTCGGGCAGGACCTCGCCCGTCCGCAGGTAGCGCTCGGCGCCCAGGTCGTAGCTCGTGGTGTCGAGCTGGACGCCGGCGGCGGCCACGACCTTCAGGGCCTCGGCCACCACCTCGGGTCCGATGCCGTCACCTCCGATGAGGGCGACCTTGTGGGTAGTCACGGTTCTCGTTCCTGCTCTCTCTGCTCGTGGTGCTCGCTGTGCTCGCATGTCGTGCCCGGCCGGCCCGGGGGCCTGACCACGCTAGGCCGGAAATTGAAAAACCGCCCACAACGTGGACGGTCGGAGGCACACACCAGGACGGTGTGTGCCTAGGCGATGATGACGACGGTGGTTCGGAGCGCCGACATAGCCCCTCCAGTGTTGCCGCTCGCACGGGCGCCGTCAACCCCAGGGTCCCGGCGGCCCGGGAACGGGCGCCCGGGGGCACCGAGCCGCTCCTTCGGGGAGCGGTGGCCGACCCCCTGCCGCCGGTACCGCCACCGGTCATGTGGCCCGAGCGGAGGTCGGGGTCCGAGGCCGGCCTGTCCAGCCCACCCGGCACCTCGCGACGACGGGCGCCCCCGGGGCGCCGTCCGCAGCACCCGTGCCTACCCGTTGGTGGACCACCCGAATATCGTGACCGGCCGCAGCGGTCACGCCAGCCGTTGCAGCTCCCGCCACGGCAACGCTCCCTCCCGCAGGCACGTCGCCGCCACCCCGGTGCAGTCCACCACCGTCGACGGCGCGCCGCTGCACGTGCCACCGTCGACTACCAGGGCCGGGGCCGGACCCGCTGCGAACGCCGCCGTCACCTCCCCTGCGGTCGAGCACGGCGGGCGCCCGTGACGGTTGGCGCTGGTCACCGCCAGGGGCCCCGCCAGCCGGCACAGCCCGGAGACGAACGGATGGTCGGGCCAGCGGACCCCGACCGTCCCCGCCCCGTCAGCTGGGCCACCCAGGTCGGCGTCGAAACCGGCGGCCCGGGCCACCACCAGGGTGAGGGGCCCCGGCCACCATCGGGCGGCCAGCCGGGCGGCCGGGCCGGACAGCGGTGCCGCCACGTCGTCCACCTGGGCTCGGCTGCCGACCAGCACGGGCAGGGCCACGTCCAGCGGGCGCGCCTTCAGGGCGAAGAGGGCCTCGACCGCGGCGGGCAGGGTGGGGCGCACGGCCAGTCCGTAGACGGTATCGGTGGGTAGCGCCACGACGCCGCCGGCGGCGAGCGTTGCCATCGCCTCGCCGAGGGCGGCGGGATCGTCCGACGTGACCAGCGGGGGCCGGAACGGCGTCACCGGCGTGCCACGACCATCCGCAGGCGCCCGGCCAGGTCCCGTTCGACCGTCACCCCCGACAGGCCGGCCCGCCGGGCCGCGTCCACCGCCGCGTAGGCCTGGGGCGGGGCCAGCTCGACGACGACCACGCCGCCGGGCGCCAGCCACCTCGGGGCGTCGGACAGCACGGCCTCGATGTCGGCCGTTCCCCCGACCCCGGAGCGGCCACGGGGAGCGACGAGGGCCTGGTGGGGCTCCCACTCCCGGACCTCGGGATCCAGGCCCGGGAGCTCCTCCTCGGCGACGTAGGGCGGGTTGGAGACGATGAGGTCGAGCGTGCCGGCCAGCCGATCCGGGAGCGCGTCGTACCAGGAACCGGCAGCCAGGTGCACCCGCCCGGCGGCTCCGGGGTCGGTCGCGGCCAGCCGGGCGAGGTTCTCGCCCGCCAGCTCGAGGGCGGCAGCCGACCGGTCGGTGGCCCACACCTCGAGGTCGGGGTGACCGCGCCCCGCCTCCACCGCCAGCGACAGTGCGATGGCACCGGTGCCGGTGCCGAGGTCGGCGGTGACCCGGCACGGCCGGCCGAGCGCCCGCGCCCGGTCGAGGGCGACGCCGACGACCGCTTCGGTCTCGGGCCGGGGGACGAGGGCCCGACGGTCCACCACCAGCTCGAGGGTGCGGAACGGCCACGTCCCCAGCACGTACTGGAGTGGTTCGCCGGCGGCCCTGCGCACTGCCAGTTGGCGGGCGCCGGCCGCGTCGAGCCCGGTGGCAGCGGCATGCTCGACGATCCAACGGGCCTCGCGCCCGTCGCCGACGACCCTGGCGACGTCGGCCACCAGCGCCCGGTCCGTGACCCGGTGCACCGCGGCCTCAGCCCTCGGACAGCTGCTGGGCCCGCTTGTCGGCCATGAGCGCGTCGGTCAGCTCGTCGAGATCGCCGAGGAGAACCCGGTCCAGCTTGTGCAGCGTCAACTTGATCCGGTGGTCCGTGACCCGGTTCTCCTTGAAGTTGTACGTCCGGATCTTCTCGGATCGGCCGCCGGTGGCCACCTGACTGCGCCGCTGGGCCGACAGCTCGGCCGCCTGACGATCCTGCTCGGCCTTGAGGAGGCGGGAACGCAGCACGACCAGTGCCTTGGCCCGGTTCTGGATCTGGCTCTTCTCGTCCTGCATGGCAACCACGATGCCGCTCGGCACGTGGGTGATGCGCACGGCGGAGTCGGTGGTGTTGACCGACTGTCCCCCGGGGCCCGTCGACCGGTACACGTCGATCCTCAAGTCGGCCGGGTCGATGTCGACGTCGATCTCCTCGGCCTCGGGGAGCACGGTGACGGCGGCGGCCGACGTGTGGATCCGCCCCTGGGACTCGGTCACCGGGACCCGCTGGACACGGTGCGTGCCCCCCTCGTGCTCGAGCCGCTGCCAGGCGTCGTCACCGCGGACCACGAAGGTGACCTCGTTCAGGCCGTTGCGCTCGGACGGGCTCTCGGAGAGGACCTCGACGCGCCAGCCGCGCTGGGCGGCGTAGCGGGTGTACATGTCGAACAGGTCACGGGCGAACAGGTTGGCCTCCTCGCCCCCCTCGGTCCCCCGGATCTCCACGATCACCGCCCGCCCGGCATTGGGGTCGCGAGGGAGCAGCTGGAGGCGCAGCTCCTCTTCCAGGCGGGTCACCTCGGCCTCGGCCCGCTCCAGGTCGGTACGCACAAGGTCGCGATCGGCACCGGTGGCCTCGGCGAGCAACTCGTGGGCCACGCCGACGTCGGCCCGGGCCGCCTCGAGGCGGCGCCAGGTGGCGACCACCTCGTCCAGCTCGTGGCGGCGGCGCGACAGGTCGCGCAGGCGGCGGGCGTCACCGGCTGCCGACGCCTCGTTGAGCTCGGCGAGCACGGCGTCGTGCTCGCGGCTCAGCTCCTCCATCCGCGCGCGCAACATGGGGCAAGGGTACCGGTGGCGGCGATGCCGGCCACCCGGGCCGGACTGCGCACGCCGCCGGTCAGCCGGTGACGGTATCCGGGGTGCCCACCGCAGGTCCGAACGCGTCCACCAGCCACACCCCGTCGACCCGGTAGCGGTGGACCATCAGGTACCCGAGGTCGGTCGCCATGCCGGCGACGTCCATGTACCCCTTACCGCCCAGTGATCCCTCGTAGCGGGCGTCGCCGAAGGTGAAGATGCCGCCGTCTGCCGCCACCAGCCAGTAGCCGCCGCCGTCGGGAGTGGCGGCCATGCCCACCACCGGCGCATTCAGGTGGAGCGCCCCGGTGGAGCCGTGGAACCGGGCGTCGCCGAAGGAGAAGATGCCGCCGTCCGCCGCCACCAGCCAGTAGCCGCCGCC
>JAJZAC010000077.1 GCA_021799615.1 Actinomycetes bacterium | reverse complement strand
GGCGACTGGGACGAGTACTGGCGTCATCACCTCGCCGCCGAACGTGAGCGGGTCCACGCATCCCGTTACGTCGGCGGCGTCATTCCGGCGGCTGCCTGATCTCGGTCACTCCAGGAGAGCCACACCCATATCTTATCCGATATACTGATGGTGTGCAGCAACGGCGCCCACGAAGCACACCGCGGGGTGCGCGCTTCGCCGATTCGTCTCGGCGACAACCGGAACTGGGGGATGGCGCGGAACTTGGAGATAGCGCGGACCCGGGCGACAGCGCGCCCCATGCGGTGCCTGCCGTCGATGGGGACGTCGTCCGCATCCTGAGCGAGCTGGCGGCCACCGCCACCGGTCGCCGGTTCCGTCTCGCAGGAGGCACCGCGCTGGCACTCCAGCTCGGGCATCGGCAATCGAACGATCTCGACTACTTCGCCTTCACCCCACGGGTCAACTCGGCATCCGTGCTGGCCGACATCGAGCGTCTGAAACCGGCGATCGGCACCGCCGTGATCGCCTCGGTTGAGTCCGGCCAGCTCGACGTCGAAGTCGGTCCTTCCAGGCGGAAGCTCTCCTTCATCGCATATCCATTCCCCCCGCTGACCGACCCGGTGGAGATCCACGGGCAGCGGTGCTCGTCGGCCATCGAAGTTGCCGCCATGAAGGCGTACACCATCGGAAGACGCGCTGCGGCTCGCGACTACGTGGACATCGAAGCGGCGATCACCCTCGCCGGGACCGACATCGGCGATGTCATCGCTGAAGCCAGCCGGCGTTTCGTCCTTGATGGCGAACCGGTGTTCTCGGAACGGCTTTTCTTGCAGCAGATCGTGGACGTCAGCGACATCTCCGACAGCTCAGGACTCGTGCTGTTGCGCTCGACCTGGGACGAGATCGTCGCATCCCTTCGGCAGATCGTGGCGTCGTATGTCAATCGCCAGATCGGCTGACCGGCGCCGAGGCCAGCTGCCGGACGACATCGCCGCGCTGCTCTGGAACTACGACGCAGCGGACCCCGACCTGGCTGATGGCGTGGTCATCATGGCAGTCCTACGCCTCGGCACGTGGGAGCAGATCACGTGGGCGTTCACGGCGTTCGGTCGGGATGCTGTCGTCGGTACGATCGAGCGGGACTACTTCGGCATGAGAACACTTCCGCTCTCCGTCCGGAACTTCTGGGGTGTCGTGTTCTGGCCGGACAGCCCACCACCTGAGTATGGCGACGGACGCGAGCGGTGGCGCCCGACTCGTCGGGTCTTTGATCCCGCCGCAGCCGTTGCCGAGCGGATGGCCGCCGCCGTCGCCGCCACGGGGTTGGCCCAGGCGCAGTTCGCTGCTCTTCTCGGGACGTCTCAATCCCGGCTTTCGAGCTACATCACCGGCGCTGTGATGCCATCAGCCAGAATCCTCGTAGCCGCGGAGCACCTGGCCGGACTTGGCGCCGCGGAACCCGGCCCACCCAGGCTGCCGTAGCTGGGCGAGTACCCGGCAAGCGGACGGGACGGCCGGACCGGACAACCCCTCTGACCGCGGTAGGTGGCAACGTCGAACCGGCCATGGCCGTGGCCATCGCCGTCGTCGGCGCAACCGACGGCAAGGCGCTCCCCGCAAGGTTCCTCACCGACCCGGCCGGCCAACCGGTCGAGGTGGTGCGGGGCATCATCGACGAGATCGACACCCGGGTGCGGGCCCTCCTCGCCGAGCTCACCGGCCCGGCCGCCTGACGCCGGCCCGGAGGGCGGAGGACCCCGCCGGCGTCACTCCTCGGGGAGGGCCAGCAGGCCGGCCACCACACCGGCCAGGTCACCGGCCCGCACCACCGGCGAGGTGAACACCGCCGGACAGGGCCGGCCCGTCCGGTCCACCCACCCGGTGACGAGCCCGGCCGCCGCCGCTCCATGGGTGTCCCACGGATGCACGGCCACCAGCGCCAACCGCTCCACCGGCGCACCGGCGAAGGCGGCCCCGGTGTTGGTGAGCGCGTACGCCGGCACACCGGTTGCAGCCACCCGGTCGAGGGCGGCGACGACATCCGGGTGGAGCGGGACCCGTCCCATGGCCTCGATGACCTGGGCCCCGGCGCCGTCGCCCAGGTCGGTTCCGCTCGCAGCCGATACCTCGTCGAGGGCGGCCCGGGCGAGATCCGAAAACCGTGCCAGCCCGCCCGAGGCGGCCAGCGCGATCCCGTCGCGCAGGAGGACGGCGAACCACCAGTCGAGGCTCCCGGAGGCGAGGCCGAGGCGGGCGGACACACCTGCGACCGGCCGCAGGTCCGTCAGCGTCTCGTTCACGTCGACGGCCACCGTCAACGGCCGGCGGGGATGGTCCCCGTCCGGTGGAGCCGGCAGGGCAGTCGGGACGGCCGGTGTGCCGGCCATCTCCTTCGGTCCACCGCTCCGGAGGTGTGACCGCACCCGGCTCACATCGGGGAGCGGGCGTGGATGACCCCGATCGTCACGCCTGCAGGTACGCCCGCAGCACGCTCGTCTCCGAGTGCGCCGGATTGCCGTCGTTGGCCTGAAGGCTGACGTCGACGGCCGAGTAGCCGCCCATGATGGTCGACGACACCGAGTACTCGCCCCGGCCGCTCGGCCCCAGCACACCCATGGGCAGCATCTTCTGGGTGGCCGGATCGAGCAGCCAGACCTCGTAGAAGGACTGGGATGACGGTGCCGGGAGGCCGCGGGCGTCGACGGAGAGCGAGCGGGTCGGACCCGACGCGTACACGGCGACGGAGCCGCTCGCCGAGGGGGGTGCGGCGATGGGGCGCAGGGCGGCGGTGGCGACCGGTCCCGGTCCCGGCGAACCGGGGCCGTGACGAGACGCGGCCACGCCCAGGGTGACGCCCGCCACGACGACGACCGCAGCGGCCGCGCCGGACACCACCCGCCACGTCCGCCGGCGCCGGGCGACGGAGGCGGTCCGTCCCGGGGCCCGCCCTCCGGGTTCTGCGCCGGTGAGGGGAGGCAGGGGCGGCAGCGCGTCCGCACCCCCCGCGTCCGCGATGTCCCCGCCGGTGGCCCCGCTCCCGGGGCCCACCGCGCCCGCCGGCCCGCTCCTCGTGCTCGCCCCTTCCCCGGACCGCGGGCCCTCGGCGAGAAGGTGGGTGACCCGGGCCGACGAGCGGAGGGCGGCGTGGGCGACGATCACCTCGACCAGCTCTGCGGAGCAGGCGGCACACCCCCGCAGGTGCTGCGCCGCGTCCAGCGTCTCCTCCCGGGTCAGCTCGCCACCGAGGAGTCCCACGAGATCCGGCGGTTCGTGCCCGCGCCGGTCGTCGTCTGACGTGTGGTCGTGCGTCATGTGCGCGCCCCTTCCGTTGTCAGCGCGTCGGACAGCCTCCGCATGCCGCGCGCCATGCGGGCCTTGACGGTACCGATCGGTACCCCCAACCGGGCGGCGATCTCCGCCTGGGTGAGCCCGCCGTAGTAGGAGAGCTCGATGGCCTCCCGTTGCTCGGCGGGCAGGGCCGAGAGGCCGGCCTGCAGCTCGGCGCTCCAGGCCACCCGCTCGGCGAAGTCCTCGCCGTCTGGGCCCACCAGCTCGCGGACCGTCTCCACCGGGACGATGTCGTGCGATCGCCGCCGGAGCTGGTCGATGGCCCGCTTGCGTGCGATCCCGAACAGCCAGCCCTCGAACGGCCTGGAGGGATCGATCCGGGATCGAGACCTCCAGACCTCGAGGAAGACCAACTGGAGCACGTCGTCCACCTCGCCGGCGGGCAGGAAGCGGCGGAGGTAGGCACGCACGTCGGGACCATGGATGCGGTAGCTCTCTTCGAGCGCACCATGGTCGGCGCGCGAGATCCGGCCTCCGAGGGAGCCCGTCCCCGCCAACGCGTTCACGGCCGACCGCACCCCGGTCCGGTGGGGGGCTCGCTCACGACGCCGGCGGGAGCAACACGCCGTTGATGACGTGGATCACGCCGTTCGACGCCATGATGTTGGCCTTCGTCACCTGGACGGTGGAGCCCTTCCCGTCGGTGATGTGGACCGTCCCACCGCTCTCCCCGACGGTCACGGTGGCACCGTCGACGGTCTTCACCGCGCCGGTGGGGAGGTTCGACGAGGTGTAGGCGCCGGCGACGACGTGGTAGGTGAGGATGGAGACGAGCTCCGCCTTGTTGGCCGGCTGCAGGAGCGTCTGCAGTGTCCCCGCCGGCAGGGCGGCGAACGCCTCGTTGGTGGGAGCGAACACGGTGAAGGGCCCTGTCCCCTCGAGGGTGTTGACGAGACCGGCGGCCTTGATCGCCGTCACCAGGGTGGAGAGGTCCGGGTTCGACTCGGCCAGCTGGACGATGTTCTCCGACGCGGTGCCGGCCTGCATCGAGGTCGGTGCCGGCTTCGTCGACGTGGTCGCGCTCGACGAGCTGGAGCTGCACGCCGCCGCCCCCATCCCGCCGACGAGCAGTGATGCGGCGAGTGTGACCGCCTTGGTCTTCATGGTGCGTCCTCCTCGGTAGCGGTCGCGGCTGCGACCCGTTCACTGCCACCTTCGTGCCAGGGCCTCACGCGGTTGCAGGCACTCCGGGAATGTCGACCCGGATCGGGAGCCCGAGGTCGGCGGCGACGGCGGCAGCCGCCCGCCGGCCCGACACCAACGCCCCTTGGAGCGACGGGGTGTCGCGGTGGTCGCCGCAGACGTACCGTCCCGGGCCGAAGCGGACCGCCCTGCGCAGCGCCCGCCCGGGCGGCAGCGACGGGAGCGCGTGGGCGATCTCGTGGACGGCCACGACGTCCCAGTCGTCGGCAGGGACCTGGTACAAGGCGGCGAGCCGGGACCGCACCGCACGCTCGGTGGCGCTGTCCCCGCGCCGGCCGAGGACGGAGGTCGCCACCAGCGCGCCCGCCCGGTCGCGCCCGTGCTCCGGCAGGTAGTCGGGACTGGCGTTGCTCACCACCACGCTGCTGGCCACCAGGCGCTCCTCGCCGTCGAGCACCAGGAGCGGCTCGGGGACCGGCGGGGCCGGTGCACGGTGCCAGAACGTCGTGACCGACCGCATGGCGGCCGGGGTCGTGCCGCTGCCGGGTACCAGGTGCTCGGCGGTGACCGGGTCCGTCGCCACCACGACCGCACGCACCTCCAGGCGCCGACCGTCCTCCAGGCCGACGCGCCACCGGCCGGCCGGCCCTTGCGCCAGGGAGCCGACCCGCACGCCGAGATGGAGCGAACCGGCCGGCAACCGGGCGGCCAGCTGGCCGGGGATCTCGCCCATGCCCCGTGACGGCACGGCGATCCGCCCCCGGGCGAAGCTGCGGACCAGCAGGGCGACGAACCGGGCGGACGTCGCGGACAGGTCCTCGTCGAGCAGCACGCCGGAGAGGAACGGGCGCAGGAACGCCACCCCCAGCCCGTCCAGCCTGTCCAGGCCGAGGCGGCGCACCAGCTCCGCGGCGGCCACGTCACGCTGCGCCGTCGACCGGAGGACAGCGGCAACCGCCCCCTGCGGGGCGGCGGCCAGTGCAGCGGCGGCGGCGCCGAACACCACCTTGTCGATCGGGCGACCGACCGGCGCCGCCAGGGTGGCCCGCAGCAGGGCGGGGCGGCGGAGCGGGTCGGCCACGGTGTGCAGCCGGCCGTCCCGGAACACGGCGGCGCCGGGCGTGAACGCACCCAGGCGGAGGGCGCCGAGGTCGAGGACGCGGGCCGCTTCCGGGTACGCCGGGTTGAACACCTGGAACCCGCGGTCGACGCGGTAGCCGTCGACGACATCGGTGGCCACCCGCCCGCCGGCGCGACCGGCCGCCTCCACCACCGTCACGGCCAGGCCGCGCCGTGCACACTCGAGGGCACAGGCCAGGCCGGCCAGGCCGGCACCGACCACGAGGACGTCGGTAGCTTCCTCCACGGGGGAGGAGGTTACCGGGTTGGCCAGCTATTTACTACTAAATGTTGGTATGGTGGTGACCGTGCCCCGTCCGGACCCCCCGAGCTGCCCGGCCTCGCTGTCGGCAAGCCAGATCGGGGGGACCCGGCCATGAGCCGGACGGTGCTCGTCACCGGTGCCACCGGCTACGTCGGCGGTCGGCTCGTCCCCGCCCTGCTGGCCGCCGGTGGGGTCACGGTGCGGTGCCTGGCCCGGACACCGGAGAAGCTGGACGACGCACCGTGGCGCGCCGCCGTCGAGGTGGTGCGGGGCAGCGTCGGCGGCGACCTGACCGACGCCCTCGGCGGCGTCGACACCCTCGTCTACCTCGTCCACTCGATCGGGCAGGGCGAGGGGTGGGAGGCCCGGGAGCTCGACCATGCACGGAACGTGGCCGACCATGCGCGGCGGGCCGGGGTCCGCCGCATCGTCTTCCTCGGAGGCCTCGGCCGGGACGACGACGACCTGTCCGTCCACCTGCGCAGCCGCCACGAGGTCGGGCGGCTGCTGGCCGGCAGCGGCGTCCCGACCGTGGAGCTGCGCGCCGGCGTCATCATCGGGTCGGGGTCCGCCAGCTTCGAGATGCTCCGCTACCTGGTCGAGATGCTCCCGGTCATGGTCACCCCGCGCTGGGTGTCCACCCGGTGCCAGCCGATCGCCATCGCCGACGTCGTCACCACGCTGGTCCGTGCCGTGACGCTGGCCGACATCCCCGCCGGCGTGTACGAGCTCGGCGGGCCGGACGTCGTCTCCTACGCCGAGATGATGGACGCCTACGCCCACGCCGCCGGCCTGCCGAGGCGACGGGTGATCTCCGTCCCGTTCCTCACCCCCGGCCTGTCGTCGCACTGGGTCGGCCTCGTCACCCCGGTCCCGGTGCCGCTCGCCCGCGAGCTGGTCGAGAGCCTGGTCAACGAGGTGGTGGTGGACGACGACCGGGCGATCCGGACGTTCGGCGTCGACGCCATGGGCCTGGCCGAGGCGATCGAGCGGGCCCTGGCCGCCGTCGAACGGGGCAACGTGCCCACCGCGTGGTCCGATGCCGACCTCGTCCACTTCGCACCGGTGGCCACCGACCCGGCATGGTCGGGAGGAACCA
Source organism: Actinomycetes bacterium (assembly GCA_021799615.1). GTDB lineage: Bacteria > Actinomycetota > Acidimicrobiia > Acidimicrobiales > RAAP-2 > JAJZDI01. Next base: position 4,468 of record JAJZAC010000077.1, on the reverse strand, counting down.
TCGTCGAGGACGTGCGCCGGGCGACTGCGGCGGCGTCACCCCGGGCGGTGTACCGGACCATCGCCGCCATCGGCGGCGACCGCGGCTGGTACAGCGGGGAGCTCCTGTGGAGGATCCGGGGCATCCTCGACAAGCTCATCGGCGGACCAGGCCTGCGCACGGGCCGCAAGCCGACCATCGCCGTGGGCGACGCCATCGACTTCTGGCGGGTGGAGGAGCTGGTCCCCGACCGGAGGATCCGCCTGCGGGCCGAGATGGTGCTGCCCGGCCAGGCCTGGCTCACGTGGGACCTCGAACCGTCGGACGGCGGAACCGTGGTCACCCAGTCGGCCACCTTCCGCCCGAGGGGATTGTGGGGGCGGGCCTACTGGTACGGCGTGGCGCCCTTCCACCGCTTCGTCTTCCCCGGCATGCTGGCCGGGATCGTGGCCGACGCCGCCGGCCGGACCACGTCACCGCCGGAGCCGGGCTGACGCCGGGCGAGGGGGCACATGGTAGCAGTTCTGCTCCTTTGGCCGGGGTGACAGACATCGCGCAGAAGGAACTGCGAAACCGCGTGAGCGAGGTGCTCCGCCGCGCCGAGGCCGGTGAGACCCTCACCGTGACGGTGGCCGGTCGTCCGGTCGCCGAGCTCGGCCCGACGCACCGCCGCCGCTGGGTGAGCGGTCCCGCGCTCGCAGGCATCTGGCGCGCAGCGGCACCGCGGGGGTTGGATGCCGACCTCGAGCGGTTCCCGGCCAGCCTCGCCGACCCCTACGAACCGTGAGGGCACTGCTCGACACGTCGGTGCTCATCGGAGCGATCCCGCCGCCCGATGACGTCGAGGCCGCCATCAGCGTGGTCTCGGTGACGGAACTGCACGTTGGCGTTCTCGTCGCCGACGACGATGACGAGCGGGCCCGTCGCACCGCCCGGCTTGCTTCCGTGGAGGCGACGTTCGACCCGCTACCGGTGACGGTCGAGGTCGCCCGCGTCTGGGGCGCACTTGCCGCCGCGGTGGCCCGCCGGGGTGGCAACCCGAGACAGCGCCAGATCGATCTCGCCATCGCCGCCACCGCGCACGTGGAAGGCGTGCCGCTGTTGACGGAGGACGTCGGCGACTTCCGCATCATCGACGACCTGGTCGACGCGCGCAGGCCGTCCGATCGGTAGCCCGAAGCGGATCGCCAGGCGCGGAGCGGCGTCGGATGGATCCCCCGGCGTACGACGTTGCCCCTGCGCCGGGATCACACCTCCCCGGCGATCACCGCCCGCAGCACCTCCGCGCCCGACCGGGCCACGTCGCGGGTGGCGGTGACCAGCACCAGCGGCCCCGCTCCGGCCCGGGCACGGAGCTCCCCGACCGCGGCGGCGGCCTCGCCGGTGGCCAGTTCGGCACGGTAGCGGCGGGCGAACTCGCCGAACCGCTCCGGGACGTGCCCGTACCACCGGCGCAGGTCGGACGAGGGGGCACAGTCGGTGGACCACGCGTCGATGTCGGCGGCGTCCCTCGTCACGCCGCGGGGCCACAGGCGGTCGACGAGCACCCGGTAGGCACCGGGCGGGCGGGGCACGTGGTCGTAGACCCGCACCACCGTCACCCCGGGGTCGGGCCGCGCCTCCATGTCCTCAGCGTGCGGTGAACCCGAGTGCTGCCGCCGCCTCGCCCGTGATCAGGGCCGGGCTCCACGGCGGGTCCCACACCAGGTCCACCCGGACCTCGGCCGCCGGTATGGCCCGTTCCACCGCCATCCGGGCCATCGCAGGCAGGCTCTCGCTGGCCGGGCACCCTGGGGTCGTGAGGGTCATGGTCACCACGATGACGCCGCCCTCCTCCCGCACGCCGTAGACGAGGCCGAGCGAGACGAGGTCGGTCCCCAGCTCGGGGTCGCACACGGTGGCCAGCGCGTCCCAGGCCGGGGCCAGCCGGGCATCCGCCGGACGGTCGCCCCCGTCGCCACCGGGGACTGCCGCATCAGGCGCACCTGGCTCACTCGGACCACCGGACCGCCTGCGGACACGGTCCAGCGGGATCACCCCGGCCTCCGGAAGGTGACCTGCCAGTCGCCGCCGCCCAGCTCCACCGCCTCGTAGTCGAACCCCTGCGCCGAGAGGAGGCCCTCCAGCGGGACGGGCTCGAAGGGGGCCAGCACGACCAGGTCCTCCTCGCCGGCCAGACCGTCCAGTGCGGCCATGATCATCGCGAACGGCTCGTCCCCGGCTGCCAGCACGGGCCGTGCATCGACGGTCGCCATCGGACCACCTCCTCGCTCACCGCCGACGGATGTCGGGGGGTCGATTCTTCTTCTACTCTTCACTAGATTTATATCATGCACGATCCCCGAGGTCACGACCCGGAAGTCGCACCGGCTGCCCCGGCCGCTCCCGCACCCGACCCGGCGCCGACGCCGGCTCCCGTCACAGCACAGTGGGTGGGGCGCCCACCCGGTGTCCCCGCCACCGTTCCCCCGCCCGCTCTCCCGCTGGCGTTCCTCGGTGCCGCCGCCGCCGGTCTCGTTGCCTGCGGGGTCACCCTGGCCTGGGCGAGCGGAGCCTCGGCCGCCGACCCCACCGCCGATCCCGTGGTGGCCGCCGCCCACTTCGGCATGCTCGCCACGCTGTCCATGGGCGTGCTCGGCGCGCTGTTCCAATTCACGCCGGTGGTGACCCGCCGCCCCCTCCGGTCGCTCCGGCTGGCGTGGATCACGTTCGCCACGTGGCTGCCGGCATCGTGGCTCCTCCCCGTGGGGTTCGCCACCCGCCACGAGGTGCTGGTCGAGGCGGGCGGCGCCCTCGCCGCCCTCGCTGTCGCCGCTGCCGTCGCCACCCTGTCGGCGCCCCTGGCCGGCCGGGACGGCGACGTCGTCGCTGCCGGGATCCGGGTGGCCGTCGGCGGGTTCGTGGTCACCGCCTGCTTCGGCGTCGTCTACGTCGCCGACCGCCGGGCCGCCTGGTTCGACCTGCCCGGCCACGTGGTGATGGCCCATGCCGCCGTCGGCCTGCTGGCCTGGCTCGGCCTCGCCTACGTGAGCGTCGCCGAGAAGCTGTGGCCGATGTTCTTCCTCGCCCACGTCCCCGGCCCGCGCCGCGCCGGCCGTATCGCCGTGACCGCCGTGCCAGCCGGCGTGGTCCTCCTCTCCCCCGGCCTGCTCACCGGCACGGCCTGGCTCGCCTGGTCCGGTGGCGCGGTGGTGGCGATCGGCCTGGCCGCCCATCTCGCCTCCCTGGTCGTCACCCTCCGGCACCGGCGCCGCGCCGTCGACCTCCACGCCGCCTTCGTCGCCACCGCAGCGCTCTCGCTGGTGGCGGGGGCGGCCCTGGCCCTGGCCGGCGCGCTGGTGCTCCCCTCCGACCACCATGCCGGCGTCGCCCTGGTGGCGGCTTCGGTCGCCGCGCTGGGCGGGTGGCTGGTCGAGGCGCTGGTCGGCCATGCCCACAAGGTGGTCCCCTTCGTCGAGTGGTCGTCGTTCCGGGCCCGGGGGATCAGCCACGGCCCGTCGGGCCGCCAACTCATGTTCGCCGACCTCTACCACCACGGCTGGGCCACCGCCACCTACGTGCTCGTCACCGCAGGCATCGCCGCCGCGTGCGCGGGGCTCGCCACCTCCGAGCCCCCGGTGGTAGCCGCCGGTGGCTCGATGCTCGCCGCCACCGGGGTCGTGGCCGGCACCAACTTCTGGGCCACCGCCCGCCGCCAGGGCCGGGCTGCGCCCACGGCCGTCCGGGGCACCCATGTGGCCGTGGCGCCAGCCGGCCAGCCGGCCGGACCGTCGGCCTGATCCTCCTCGGACCCGCGGCGACCGCACCCGGACCGGCACGTGGTCTGGCGCCCTCCGACCCCGGCGGTCGATCCGTGGTCAGCCGGCGGCGGGGGCCGGTGCCCGCCCGATGCGCACCCGCCACGCCGTCGGACCGGCCTCGTCGTACGACCAGGTGAAGGTGCCGGGGTGCTCCGCTTCGAGCTGGTAGCGGAGCGGTCGGGGATCGTGGTCGTTCACCAGGACGAACGCCTGGCCGGGAGCCAGTCCGTCGAACGCGGCGAAGATCGTCTCGTGGCGGGCTGCCGGCACCAGGGCGCGCACGTCGAGGATCGGAGCACCAGCCGTGCCGTGCCCCTCCTCGAGCTCGTCTTCCATGGCTCGGAGCAGGCGGGCGACGGACACCTCGCCGTCGGCCACCAGGGCGGGCAGGAGGACCTCGTTCTCCGAGCGGACGTGGGTGTGGAACAGGTCGGCCACGTCGGTGGCGGCGGCCGCGGCACGGGGTCCGTCATCGGCCACGGCCACCCGGTCGACCAGGCCGGCCAGGATCCCATGCTCCTCGCGCATCGCCGCCACCGCGCCCGCCAGGCCGGCGCGGTCAGCGGCAGCCCGGTACAGCGTGTGCTCCTCGGCCAGGGCGTGCGGCAGCACCTCCGCGGCCAGGTAGGCGACCAGGTCGCCGGCGGCCGCCTCCCACGCCCCCGCCCGCTCCACGGTGTCGGCCACCG
>JAJZAC010000076.1 GCA_021799615.1 Actinomycetes bacterium | reverse complement strand
GGCGTCTCCTGTCCGCTGCCGGTATCGTCGCCCGCAGCGCCGGCAGTCCACCCCGGCGCTCGCTCAACGACCCCGGCGGGCCGGCCTGGCCAGGCGGGACAGGCGGGCGACCAGGATCTCCACCACCGCCTCCCCGGGTAGCCCCGTGGACCCCCGCAGGTCGAGGTCGGCCGCCGCCAGCAGCTGCAGGGCCCGCGCCACGCCGTCGGTGCCGATCCGGCGGCCGTGCTCCAGGGCCTTGCGGGCCGGGAACGAGCTCCGCAGGCCGAGCAGGGAGGCGGCCGCGTCCGGGGTCACGGCACCGGAGCCGTCGAGGCGGAGGACCTGCTCGAACCGGCGGTGGAGCACGGTGAGCACGGCGAGCGGGTGGAAGCCGCTGTCGAGCAGACGACGCAGCACCGCGAGCGCCCGGGCGGTGTCGCCGGCGGCCACCGCGTCGGTGAGGTCCCAGGGCGCCACCGCGCCGGCGCCACCGAGGAAGGGCGCCAGCTCCGCCGCGGTGACCGAGGCACCGGGTCCGTAGGCGGCGGCCAGCGAGTCGAGCAGGCCGGCCAGGCGCCCCAGGTCCTCCCCCAGGTGGTCGGCCAGCAGGGCGGCCGCCGCCCCGTCGAGCCGGACCGGGCCGTGGCGGACGTGGTCGGCGAACCACTGCGACCGGGCCTTGCCGGTGCCGGCCGAGGCCTCCACCATCCCACCGGCGGACCCCACCGCCTTCACCAGGCTCTGGGGGACGGTCCCGCCCCCGCCCACCAGGACCAGCGACGTCGACGGGAGCGGGTCCGCCAGATAGGCGACCAGGCGGGCGGCGTCCGTCGCCGTCAGGCGCCCGGCGTCGCGCACGACGACCACCCGCCGCTCGACCAGGAACGGCGGCGTCGTGCAGGCATCGATGACCGCACCCACGTCGATGCCGTCGGCTCCCGGGGCCCCGTGCTCCTCGACGACCAGCCCGGGATCGGCATCGCCCACCAGCCGGGTGATGAGCCCGTGGGCCTCCTGGGCGACCAGTGACGGGTCGTCGCCACGGACCAGGAACGCGCTCGAGGCGCCGGTGGCCGGGGCAGTGGTCACGCGTCCCACCCGAGACCCCGCCGCACCCGGGAGATGGCGGCCAGTACGTCGCACACCTGCCGGTGGCCGGCGACGTCGTGCACGCGTACGATCCGGCAGCCCAGGGCGACGCCGAGGGAGGCGGCGCCGAGCGAGGCCGGGCCCCGCTGGTCGATGGGGAGGTCGAGCACCGCTCCGAGGAACGTCTTGTTCGAGGCCGACAGCAGCAGCGGGTGGCCCAGCCCGGCCAGCTCCGCCGACGCCCGCAACAGCTCGAGGGACTGGCCGGCCGTCTTCCCGAGGTCGAGGCCGGCGTCGAGGACGATCCGCTCGGCCGGGATGCCGGCGGCCCGAGCCCTGCCCGCCCGCTCCACCAGGAACGCCCGGACGGCGCCGACCACGTCTCCCCCCTCGTAGACGGGCTCGGGGTCGGGGACCCGCGGCGCCAGTCGGATGTGGGTGGCCACCACCGACGCACCCGCCTCGGCGGCCACCGCCAGGTAGTCGGGGTCGGCGAACCCGCTGATGTCGTTGCCGACCACGGCTCCGGCCGCGTAGGCGGTCCGGGCCACGGACGCCCGCCAGGTGTCGACCGACAGGGGCACGTCGAAGCGCGCCGAGAGAGCCTCGACGGCGGGGATCACCCGGTGGAGCTCCTCCTCCTCGTCGACCTCGGGCCCCGGCCCCGCCTTCACCCCGCCCACGTCGAGCAGGTCGGCGCCGTCGGCCACCAGCACCGCCGCCCGGTCCACCAGGTCGCCGAGCCCGAACGTCAGGCCCTTGTCGTAGAAGGAGTCGGGAGTCCGGTTGAGGATGCCCATCACGAGGGCCCGGTCGGTCACGTCGTAGGTCCGGGAGCCGAGGGACAGGCGGGTGACCCACCCGGCGGGGGTGTCGACCACGGCGTCCGTGGCTGCGAAGCTGGCGGGGTCCTCGGTCGGCGACGGCACGGCCCGCACGCTACCGCCGACCGGTGGCGGCGGCGGCAGCCGGCCGGTCAGAACAGCCGGGCGGTGAGGGCCTTGCGGTAGCCGGCGGTCCGGGGGTCGTCGGGACCGAGTCGCTCGAGCACGTCCACGTACTCCTGGCGGGCGGCGTCGTCGGTGCGGACCCGCTCCAGCAGACCGGCGAGCAGCTCGTCGACGCCGTCGTCGGTGACCTCGACGTGCTGCCCGGCGAGGCGGGCCTCGGCCTGGAGGCGACGGATCTCGGGCGTCTCGGGTAGGCGGCCCAGGAGGGCGAGGGCCTCGTCGGCGTCGCCCCGGGCGACGAGGATGCGGGCGAGTGCGGTGACGGCGCCCTCGTGGTCACGGTCCAGTTCGAGGGCGGCCCGCAACAGGGCCTCGCCCCCGTCGGCGGACTCCGCCGCCTCGGCCACCAGCCGATCGGCCTCGCTCGGCTCCGCTGCCAGGCGCCCGACGAACTCGCTCACCACCTGCTCGGGCTGGGCGCCGATGAACCCGTCGACCACCTTGCGGTCGACCACGGCGTAGACGGCGGGGATGGACTGGACCTGGAAGCTGGCGGCGATGGACGGATTGGCGTCGACGTCGACCTTGGCCAGCGCCACGCGGCCCCCCGTCGAGGCCACCACCCGCTCGATGATGGGCCCCAGCGTCCGGCACGGCCCGCACCAGGTCGCCCACAGGTCCACCACGACCGGGACCTCGGTGGACCGGTCGAGGACCTCGGTCTCGAAGGTGGCATCGGTGACGTCGACCATGGTCCCGACCATACCGGCAGCGGCCGGGAACGGCGGCACCCGGTGACCACGCCGCGTCACCCGGCCACGGCGGCGGCCACGCACGGTAGCGTCTGGGCATGACCAGCCCAACGGTTCCCCACGTCGAGGGCATCGACGTCCCCCGCGTCAGTGACTGGCTCACCGCGTCGATCGAGGGGCTCACCGCCCCCTTTACCTTCGAGCTCATCGCCGGCGGCCGCTCGAACCTGACCTACCGGGTCACCGACGCCACCGGGCGGAACGTGGCGCTGCGCCGGCCCCCGGTCTCCAACGTGCTGCCCACCGCACACGACATGCGGCGCGAGCACCGGGTGATCTCCGCCCTGGGGCCGACCGACGTCCCCGTGCCCGAGGCGCTCGGCCTGTGCACGGACGACACCGTGAACGGCGCGCCCTTCTCGGTCATGTCGTTCGTCGACGGCCTCATCCTGCGCGACGAGGCGGCCGCCGCCGGGGTGGACGAGGCGACCCGACGTGCCGCGGGCCATTCTCTGGTGGACACGCTGGTGGCGCTGCACCGGGTGGACGTGGACGCGGTCGGTCTGTCCGACTTCGGCCGCCACGAGGGGTACATCTCCCGGCAGCTCCACCGCTGGCACACCCAGTTCACCCAGTCGCCGGTGGGCGACGTGCCGGGTCCGGCCGTGGTCGACCGCGTCCACGACCTGCTGGCCGCGTCCATCCCCGAGCAGCAGGGGGTCGGCATCGTCCACGGGGACTTCCGGCTGGACAACACGGTGCTCGACGAGCAGGGCCGGGTCATCGCCGTCCTCGACTGGGAGATCTGCACCCTCGGGGACCCGCTGGCCGACCTGGGCCTGCTCCTCGTGTACTGGGCCGAGGACGGCGACACCGACGGCGCGCTGTTGGGCGTCACCCCGACCCGGCTGCCCGGGTTCCCCACCCGGGCCGACATCGTCGACCGGTACGCGGCGGCGTCGGACCGCGACCTGTCCGCCATCCCCTACTACAAGGCATTCGGCTTCTGGAAGCTCGCCTGCATCCTCCAGGGCGTGACGGCCCGGTACGCGGCGGGTGCCGCCGCCGGCGACCGCAGCGGGGGCGGCCAGTTCGCCGACCAGGTCCGCTGGTTGGGCGAGCGCGCCCTGGCCGAGCTGGAGGCGCGGTGACCGGCCCCACCCCGTCCGAGCTGTACCGCTGGCGGACGGGCTGGCCCGCCGCCGCACCCACCGGGCGCGGCCCGGTCCTCGTCGTCGCGCTCGAGGGGTGGGTCGACGCCGGGCTGGGCGCGTCGGCCGCACTCACCGACCTGCTGGGCACCGGCCCGACCGAGATCGTCGCCGAGTTCGACGGCGAGGAGCTGATCGACCAGCGGGCCCGGCGGCCGATCGCCCGGCTGGCCAACGGCGTGACGGCCGAGCTCACGTGGCCGGCCATCAGGCTGGTGTCCTCCACCGACCAGCTCGGCGCCGACGTCTACTACCTGACCGGTCCGGAGCCCGACTTCCGGTGGCGCACCTTCACCACCGCCGTCGTCGACATCGCCCGCACCATCGGGGCGCAGATGGTCGTGGGGCTCGGCGCGTTCCCGGCGCCGGCACCACACACCCGGCCGGTCCGCCTGGCCTCGACGGCGCCCGAGCAGTCGGCCGACCTGGCCCGGCGGATCGGGTTCGTCCAGGGAACGATCGAGGTGCCGGCAGGCATCCAGGCCGTGCTGGAGCTGGCCATGGCCGACGCGGGGATCCCCGCCGTCGGCCTGTGGGCCCGGGTCCCGCACTACGTGGCGGCCATGCCCTACCCCGAGGCGTCGGCCGCCCTGGTCGACGGGCTGTGCGCCCTCACCGGGCTCGCCTTCGACACCTCCTCGCTCCACGAGGCGGCGCGGGCCTCACGCCGGCAGGTCGACGAGCTGGTGGCCGGCAACGACGAGCACCGCGACATGGTCAGCCGCCTGGAGCGGGCCGTCGACGCCGAGGAGGGCGCACCGTTCGCCTTCGGCGACGAGGTGCCGAGTGGCGACGAGATCGCTGCCGAGCTCGAGAAGTTCCTGCGCAACGAGGACGGCTAGCGGGTCGGCGGGCCGCCCGGCGCCCGGGTGGCGGGCACCAGGGCGGCGGCGACCGGCGGGCGGCTGTGGACCTCGTGCTCCACGAACACGGCGAGCACGGCGAACGCGAGCAGCACGACCACGACCACGGCAACGAGGAGCGACCACGGGCGCGACCGCCGGGAGCGGGTCGGCAGGGCTCCCGGCACGGACAGCCCCGCCGGGTCCGCCGAGAGCGACCGCAGCCGCAGCCTCGACCCGGCCGCCCCCACCGGGGCACCGGGCCGCGCGTTCGGGTGCGTGAAGGCCGGCAGCTCGGTGACGATCCGCTGCAGCTCGCCGACCGACGTGGCCTCGGCGACCTCCCGCACGCGCAGCTCGTAGTCGTAGGGGTCGAGCAGGCCGCGATCGAGGGCCTTGTCGAGGAGGGTCAGGTACCGGACGCGCTCGGTGTCGGGCACGGCGCCCGCCTCGCGCCCCGGTCCGGCGTCCCCGGTGGCGGGGAGGCCCTCCCCGGGCACGGGAAGGCTCGGCACCGACGACGGTCCAGGCTGGTCAGACATCGGGCGCCCCCACGTGCACGGGTGAATTGTGCGCCACGGATCGTGGTCGTGCAACCGCGATCGCGGGCGGTCCCGGCCGGCAGGCGGGTCCCGGCCGGCCGGCGGGTCCCGGCCGGCACCGGTTAGCGTGAGGCGATGAAGATCGACGGAGGCATCGGATTCGACCCGGGCGGGGTGGCCGCCACCGCCCGGGAGCTCGAGGCCGCCGGGTACGCCGGCGCCTGGGCGGCCGAGACCGCCCACGACCCCTTCCTCCCCCTCGTCCAGGCGGCCGAGCACACCTCGACCCTCGAGCTCGGGACCGGTATCGCCGTCGCCTTCGCCCGCAACCCGATGAACCTGGCCGTCCTGGCCAACGACCTCCAGGCCATGTCGGGCGGCCGCTTCATGCTGGGGCTGGGATCCCAGATCAAGCCGCACATCGAGAAGCGCTTCTCCATGCCGTGGTCCCATCCCGCACCCCGCATGCGGGAGCTGATCCTGGCCATCCGGGCCATCTGGGCGGCATGGGCGGGCGACGCCCCCCTGGCGTTCCGGGGCCAGTTCTACCGCCACACCCTCATGACGCCCATGTTCGATCCGGGGCCGAACCCCTACGGCAACCCGAAGATCTTCCTGGCCGCGGTGGGCGAGCGGATGACCGAGGTGGCCGGCGAGGTGGCCGACGGCCTGCTCGTCCACGGCTTCACCACGGAGCGCTACCTGCGCGACGTCACCCTTCCGGCCCTCGAGCGCGGGCTGCTGGCCGGGGGCAAGGACCGCGGCGACGTCCAGCTGTCGTACCCGGGGATGGTGGTGACGGGCACCACCGACGAGGAGTGGGAACTGGCCCGCCAGGGCGTCAAGGCCCAGCTCGCCTTCTACGGTTCCACCCCCGCCTACCGGCCGGTGCTGGAGCTCCACGGCTGGGGCGACCTGCAGACCGACCTCAACACCCTGTCCAAGCGGGGCGCATGGACGGCGATGGCCGACCTCATCGGCGACGACGTCCTCGACGCCTTCGCCGTCGTGGCCGACCTCGACCAGCTCCCCCGGCGCATCCTCGACCGGTTCGGCGGCCTGGTCGACCGGTTCAGCTTCTACACGCCCTACGAGCTCGATCGGGAGCGCCTGGGCGCCGTGCTGGCCGGCTTCGCCGCCGCCGGCTGACGACCCGCCCGCCGACGGTGGCAGCGGTGGCGGTAGTGCGGCGCCGCGTCAGGGAACCAGGTTGACCAGACGGGGCGGGCGGCTGATCACCCGTGACGGGGTCGCCCCGGCCAGTGCCGCCTGGACCTTGTCCGACGCCAGGGCCAGGGTCACCGCCTCGTCCTCGCCGATGCCGGCGTCCACCTGGAGGCGGTCACGGACCTTGCCGTCGACCTGGACGACCATCGTGACCTGGTCCTGCGCCACCAGCGCCGGGTCGGCCACCGGCCACCGGCGCTCGTGGACGTGGTCGCCGTGGCGGCGCTCCCAGGCCTCGGCGGCCAGGTGGGGCGTCATGGGGGCGAGCAGGAGGAGGAGGGTGTCGACGGCCTCGCCCACCACGTCGGGATCCCCGCCGGCGCGGGCGAAGGGCTGGAGGAGGTTGACGAACTCCATGCAGGCGGCGACGGCCGTGTTGTACGACCAGCGCTCGTAGTCGCCGCTCACCCGGTCGATCAGGCGGTGGGTGGCCCGGCGCACCTCGGTCGCGGCGTCGGCACCGGCGGGGCCGGCACCGGCGGGGCCGTCGCGTTCGTCGGCGCCACCGACGGCGAGCCGCCACACCCGGTCGAGGAAGCGGCCGCACCCGTCGATGACCTGGTCCGTCTGGTCGGTCCAGTCCACGTCGTCGGCCGGCGGACCGACGAACAGGTGGAACAGGCGCAGGGCGTCGGCGCCCACCGTGTCCAGGTAGCGGGAGGGCGCCACCAGGTTGCCCTTGGACTTCGACATCTTGGTGCCGTCCATGCGGATCATGCCCTGGGTGAAGAGGCGGGCGAACGGCTCGCGCAGCTCCGACGGGGCCAGGCCCACGTCGGCCAGGGCCTTGGTGAAGAAGCGGGCGTAGAGCAGGTGGAGGATGGCGTGCTCGATCCCCCCGATGTACTGGTCGACGGGCATCCAGTGGCGCACGACGTCGGGGTCGAAGGGTGCGCCGGCCGTCCACGGGTCGCAGAAGCGGAGGAAGTACCACGACGAGTCGACGAACGTGTCCATGGTGTCGGTCTCGCGCTCGGCCGGCCCGCCGCACACCGGGCAGGTGGCATGGCGGAAGGTCGGGTGGGTGGCGAGGGGCGACTCCCCCGTGGGGAGGAACTCGACGTCGTCGGGGGCGAGCACGGGCAGCTCGTCCTCGGGCACCGGCACGATGCCGTGCACCGGGCAGGTGACCACCGGGATGGGGCAGCCCCAGTAGCGCTGCCGGGAGATGAGCCAGTCCCGCAGCCGGTAGTTGACGGTGCGGGCGCCCAGCCCGCGCTCCTCCAGCCAGTCGATGGCCCTGGCCTTGGCCGTCGGGATGTCGAGCCCGTCGAGCCAGGCGCTGTTGACCTTGACGCCGTCGCCGGTCCATGCCCCACCGGGGCCGCCGTCGGGGCCGCCGTGCTCGTCCCACCCCTCGGGCGGCTGGACGGTGCGGACGAACGGGAGGCCGTGGGCCTGGGCGAAGTCCCAGTCACGGGTGTCCTCGGCCGGCACCGCCATGATGGCGCCGGTGCCGTAGCCCATGAGCACGTAGTCGGCCACGTAGACGGGGATGGCGGTGCCGGTGAACGGGTTCACGACCCGGCTGCCGGTGGCGGCACCCCGCTTGCCCAGCGCCCCGCCCTCGGCGGTCCGCTCGATCTCGGTGGACCGAGCGGCACGCGCCCGGAGCTCGTCGACCTCGGCCCGGTGCTCGGGGGTGGTGAGCTCGTCGACGAGCGGGTGCTCGGGCGCCACCACCGCGTAGGTCATGCCGAACGCGGTGTCGGGTCGGGTGGTGAAGACCCGGAGCGCCAGTGCCGGACGGCCATCGGCGCCGTCACGGCCCTCGACGGGCAGGTCGAACTCGGCTCCTTCGGAACGCCCGATCCAGTTGCGCTGCATGGTCTTGACCCGCTCGGGCCAGCCCAGCTCCCCGAGGCCGGCCAGCAGCTCGTCGGCGTAGTCGGTGATGCGGAGGAACCACTGCTCGAGATCCCGCTTCTCCACCACGTCGCCCGAGCGCTCGCACGTCCCGTCGGCCAGGACCTGCTCGTTGGCGAGGACGGTCCGGCACCCGGGGCACCAGTTGACGGGCGCGTTGGCCCGGTAGGCGAGGCCGGCGGCCAGGAACCGCTCGAAGATGACCTGGTTCCAGCGGATGTACTCGGGATCGTGGCTGCGGATCTCGCGGCGCCAGTCGTAGACGGCGCCGAGGGCGGTGATCGACGCCTTCAGCTCGGCGATGCGGGCGTCGGTGAACTCGCGGGGATGGGTCCCGGTACGGATGGCCGCGTTCTCGGCCGGGAGGCCGAACGAGTCGAAGCCGAACGGCGACAGCACGGCGTGGCCCAGCATGGTGCGGTGACGGACGAGCAGGTCGCCGAAGGTGTAGTTGCGGACGTGGCCCATGTGGGCCGGACCCGACGGGTAGGGGTACATGGTGAGGACGTACCAGGGGGGCCGGGGATCGTCGGCATCCACCTCGTAGGTGCCGTGGTCCGCCCAGTACTCCTGCCACTTCCGTTCGATGGAGACGACGTCGTACGCGCGGGCCATGGGGGCAGATCGTACCGGGGGTGGGCTGGGCTCCCGGGTGGCCGGTGGACGGGTGGCCGGCGTGACCTCGTGCTCGCGCCCTGATGCGGTGTCCGCCATGGCCCCGGGCGTGGGCCCGGGGAGCTCAGATGGATCAGGCGGACGCCGTTCCCGACCCGCTGGTGCCGGTTCCCGACCCGCTGGTGCCGAGCCCACCCAGCAAGGTGCGGAGTACCGACGACCCGCTGACCACCTCGCTGGCGGGCGGGGCTGTCACCGTCACGGGCGCGCCGTAGGCGCTGAAGGCAACCGTCTCGGTGGCCACCGGCAACGGTCCGGAAGGGGCCAGCGATCCGAGGAACGAGCCCAGCTGAGCGTGGGACAGGTCGAGTGTGAGCCGGACCTGACGCAGGTAGCCATCAGTGCCCACCCACACCGTGACCGGAACCGAGGTGAGACCCAGCGCGGACACCACCTTCCGGGCCGCCGCGGCCAGTCGGCGGCGGTGGTGAGATGCGGCCTGGGCCTCGATCTCGGCCACGCTGATCACGGCCTTGTACTCGGTCGTCGCGACGCCGCCCAGTGTCGGGGTGCCCACCTTGGTGACCGACGAAGCGTGGGCAGCGAGCAGGCGGAGCAGATCGGACGGATTTCCCAAGGCGGTGCCGGTCAACGACAGTGCAGACGACGCCGTCCCCGTCCGCTCCGGCAGCGAGAGCCACGCCTTCCCTCCGGTCACCGACGCAAGCGCAGGAACCTGGAGGTACACGGTGGTGCCGTCGGCCACGGCAGTCACCGTCGACGAACCGGACGAACCGGACATTCCGCCGAGGGCCGGAACCTGCAACGACGCCGTCCCCGTGCGGGCTTGCAGGTCGACGCTGGCCTGGCCGGTCAGGTAGGTCGTCGACGTTCCACCGGTCGTACCGGTCACCGAGACCGACACATGGAACGTGTGCACGCTCGAGGTGGTCTTCGAAGCGGTGGCGAGCTCCACGGCGAGCGGAGTCGACCCGGCAGCGGGGCCATTCGACGCCGACGTCGATAGCGGGCTGCTGCACCCCGTGGCCGCCAGGGCAACGGCCATGCCGACACCTACCAGACCGGCGGCACGGCGCTTCGCTGAGCCCCCGTCATGCTGAGCGGATCGACGGATTCGTCTCACGGTTTGCCCCCTCGTCGTACCCGTGAACGGTCGGGCACCCCGGCGGACTCGTGTGCCCACCTGCGGCCAGCGTAGCCACGTCAGGGGTCCGCGCCCGGTCCGCGGGACGACTCTCGGTCCGACGCCCGTCCAGTCGCCTGGGTCGGCCCTCGGCACGGCCCATGGCCCGATGCCTGGCACGGCGACCGCAGGACACCTCCCGTACAGCGGGGGCTCGTGTCACTGATATCGTGTCAACGCCTTCGGGGGCGTAGCTCAGCTGGTAGAGCGCTTGACTGGCAGTCAAGAGGTTCGTGGGTTCGAGTCCCATCGCCTCCACTCGAGAGGTCTTCACGTTTCACGTGGGGACCCGTTCACGTTTCGAGCTGTCACCATGGTCCCACGGCGATGTGACGCACCGGGTGACAACGGGTGATGCCGTGGAGACCGCCGGCTCCGATCAGGCCATCGTGAGGGCGCGTCGAGGTGACGGGTGGCGGCGCTGTTGGGGATGTCTTGCCGACTACGGCGGTGCGTTCGCTGACGCTCCGACGAGATCGGCAAGGGTGGTCCGTCGCCGCCGCCGGGTGCGCGACGGACGGCCGGCGGCGAGCCGGCGGGCGTTCTCGGCTTCACGCGCTCTGAAGGCATCGGTCACCGCCAGGTTGCGCACCACGATGGCGCAGGCGACAAAGAGGCTCATGGGAACGAGCCCCATCGTCCGGCACCAGCCCCGGGCGATGTCGATGGTTGCCGGGTCCTTGATGCGGGCGTTCGCGCGCTCAGCGGCCGAGCGCCGGGCGTAGGAGCGTCGCCAGGCTGGGCCTGGGTAGTCGTGGCGTTGGGAGGTCTTCTGGTTGACCGAGGGCGGCACCGTGATGGTCTGCTGGGTGCAGCAGAGCGGCG
Organism: Actinomycetes bacterium; assembly: GCA_021799615.1. GTDB lineage: Bacteria > Actinomycetota > Acidimicrobiia > Acidimicrobiales > RAAP-2 > JAJZDI01. The sequence goes on along the minus strand of JAJZAC010000076.1, from coordinate 417 downwards.
GGTGCTCGGGCGGTGAGACGACCTCCGGGCGGTCGAGTGGGAGGGTCATCGAGCCCGCCCGCAGCGGGCAGCGGACCTTTCCCATGAGGGCCGGGCAGGCGACCCGACAGAAGCCGTCGGGATCGACGGCCGCCACTCGCCCGAGCTTGTAGCGGGCCAGCTCGGCTGAACGCCGGTCGTGGAGCACGGTCTCGTCCGTGCTCGCCCCCCGGGCGAGAGGTGCCTGGCCGAAGAGACCCGTCGGCGTCATCGGGCAGTGCAGGTTGCCCAGGTGGCAGATGGCGCCGGCATGGGTGCCCTGGGTGCCGCGGTCAGAGGGGTGCAGGTCCATCACCAGGGAGGCCCCTGCAGCCCGGAGCGGCAGGGCGAAGTGAGAGGGCACCCGGTGGGCGTAGCCCGAGTCGGCCACCACGTCGC
>JAJZAC010000011.1 GCA_021799615.1 Actinomycetes bacterium | reverse complement strand
CCTGGCCCGCCAGCACTTCTTCGACTGCGTCGTCTTCCACCGGGTCATCCCCGGCTTCGTCGACCAGACGGGTGACCCCACCGGTACGGGCACCGGCGGTCCCGGGTACAAGTTCGCCGACGAACTGCCGGCCAAGGCGGCGCCGCAGTACCCGCTCGGGTCGGTGGCCATGGCCAACGCCGGGCCCGACACCAACGGCAGCCAGTTCTTCATCGTCACCGGGCCGCCGGGCGAGACCCTGCCGCCCAGTTACACGCTCTTCGGCCGGGTGACCTCGGGGATGAACGTCGTCCAGAAGATCAACGCCGACGGGACCGACACCGGCGCGCCGAACGTGGAGCACCGGATCATCTCCATTACGATCAGCGAGTCCTGACCGGCCAGCGGTAGCCGGCGATGCTCCATCGGGATCCGCCACCGTCACAACCCCACGCCCACAGAAAGCGAGCCACCCATGAGCCCCGACGCACCGGCACCGGACGGATCGAGCCCCAAGACCCAACGGTTCGACGGCCCGCCACCCATGGTCATCGACCCGGCCAAGCGCTACACGGCCCAGATGGTGACGTCCAAGGGGACCATGACCATCGCCCTGGACCCGATCGCCGCCCCGAAGACGGTGAACAACTTCGTCTTCCTCGCCCGCTACCACTACTTCGACGGCATCGTCTTCCACCGGATCATCCCCGGCTTCGTCCTCCAGGGCGGCGATCCCGAGGGCACCGGCCGGGGGGGACCCGGCTACCGTTTCGCCGACGAGCTCCCGGCTCCGGGGCGCTACGAGATCGGCTCGCTGGCCATGGCCAACGCCGGGCCCGACACCAACGGCAGCCAGTTCTTCGTGATCAGCGGCCCCGACGGCGCGGCCCTGCCGCCCAGCTACTCGCTGTTCGGCAAGGTGGTGGCCGGCCTCGACGTGGTGGCGGCCATCGACGCTGTGGGAACCCGCTCGGGCTCGCCCACCGAGCGGGTGGTGATCGAGTCGGTCACCGTCACCGAGGCGGACTGACCCGGCCGGACCGGGCAGGACCTCCCGTCACGGCAGCTCCTCCGGGTCCGCAACGCGCTCCCGCCGGGCGGGGTGGACCGGGCGGTCGCCCGCTGCCGGCACCAGGCCCTCAGGCGACGCGGGCCGGACCGGGCAGGGCGCCGAGCCCGGCACCCGCCGGCGAACCGTCGAGGAACACGCGCACCTCGCCGGCGCCGGCACTCGACCACGCCCCCCGTGGATCACGGACGAGGGCCGTCCGCTCGGGAATGCCAGCCACCGGGATGCCCGGCGGGGCGAGCAGGACCGACCGGTGGAGCTTGGCGCCATGGGCGTCCTCGTGGACGTCGCCGAAATGCGGAACCACGGCCAGCCCCTGGAGCAGCCCGAGCCCGACGGTCAGCCCGCCACCGCGGGCGTCCACCATGGGATCGGTGAGGACCATCGCCGCCGCCGACGAGCCGGCGATCACGGCGCCGTCGTGCCACGCGGCCACCACCGCGTCCCACACCACCGAGTCCTTCAGGACCGAGCGGAGGTGCATGGGCGACCCGCCAGCCAGGTAGAGGAACCGGGCCCGGCGGACCACCGCCGCCGTGCCGGGGTCGGCGGCGTCCCCCCGGCTCAGAACCATGACGCCCTCGACGTCGGCACCGAGCGGGGCGAACCACTCCGCCGCCCGCACGACCAGCCGTTCGGGGCGCTCGTAGGCGGCGGCCGTGGGGAGCACCACGACCCTCCGATCACCCGACGCCTCGAGCAGGTCGGCGTCGAAGGTGCAACCGTCCCGCCACTCCCCGCCGCCCACCAGGGCCAGCGTGCCGGTGACCCCGCCGACGCCGTCGGTTCCGTTCGTCCCGTCCATGGTGCCCACCCTACGCATCCCGAGACGGCACCGGGCGCGCCATGAGGCGGCCCATCGCCTCGCACACCTCGGTCACGATCTCCATACCGCCGGGCAGGAGCCCCATCCCGAAGAACCCGTGGATCTGACCGTCGTAGCAGCGCTCGTGCACCTCGACCCCGGCGGAGCGCAGTGCGGCGGCGTAGGCCGTGCCGTCGTCACGCAGGGGGTCGAAGCCGGCCGTGACCACCAGCGCCCGCGGCAGGCCCGCATGGTCGGCGGCCAGCAGCGGCGAGACCTCCGGACGCTCCCAGTCGGCCGGATCGGGGACGTACGCCTCCCGGAACGCCCGCATGGCGTCGGCGGTGAGCATGAACCCGTCCGCCAGCGTACGGATGGACTCGGTGGCCAGGCGGGCATCCACCGCCGGGTAGACGAGTCCCTGCGCGTGGGGGAGCGGCAGTCCCGGATCGCCGCTGTCCCGCGCCACCAGGGCCAGTGCCGCGGCCAGGTTCCCGCCGGCGCTGTCCCCCATCACGCCCACCCGTCCCGGGTCGAAGCCGAGCTCGCCGGGGCGCTGGTGGACCCACCGCCACGCGGCGAGGGTGTCGTCGAGGGCGGCCGGGAACGGGTGCTCGGGAGCCAACCGGTAGTCGACGGCCACCACGACGCACCCGGTGACGGCGGCCAGCGTCTGGCACGAGCCGTGATGCGTGTCGAGGTCCCCGCTCGCCCACCCCCCTCCGTGCAGGTACACGACGGCCCCCCTGCGGCCGCCGCGCCCGGGTTCCCGCCCGAGCGTGCCGGCGCCGTAGGGCCGGTAGACCCGGACCGGGACCGGACCGCCGTCGGCCGAGCCCCGGGGCACCAGCCGGTCGGCGCTGTACACGTCGCGACGGGTGGGCATGGCCGGGATGGCGACCATCCGCAGCTGTCGCCGCTGGGCCGACGGGTCGAGACGAGTGGCGTCCAGGGGGGTGGGCAGCAGGCGTTGGAGGGCCAGCATGAACTGCACCCGCCGGTCGAGCACCCGGCCGTCGACCTCGACCCGGTCGGGACCGGCCAACCGGACGGCCAGGGGCTCGGGCACGGCCATGACGGCGCGCATGGCCCGGTGGCGGAGGGAGGCATGCTCCGACTGCCGGCGCCGGCGCCGGTCGTACAGCTCGCGGTTGCGCTGCCCGCCGAAGGCCCGGGCGGGGCCACCGCCGCCGGCGCCGCGGGGCCCCGGGCCACCCCACGGGGGGGCATCCGGCGGGGCGCCACCGGAAGGTGCGCCGCTCTCGGGACGGGACGGAGCGGGGTCGGGCATCCGTCCATCGTGCCGGGTGGTGACGGGGCGGGCAACACCGGCGTGGGACCGACGGTGCAGGCGCCAGGTGACCCCCGGTAACATGCCCCCCCATGTCGATCACACGCGTGGGAATCATCGGCTCGGGGATCATGGGGTCGGGCATCGCCGAGACCGCCGCGGTCAACGGGTTCGAGGTCGTGCTCCGCTCCAGGAGCAAGAACACGGCGGACGCCACGGTGGCCGCCCTGGAGAAGTCGCTCAACCGCCAGGTGGAGAAGGGGAAGCGCACGGCCGAGGAGCGTGACGCGGCTCTCGGCCGGGTCACGGCCACGTCCGACCTGCATGCCCTGGCCACGGTCGACCTGGTCATCGAGTCGGTCGTCGAGGACCTGGCCGTGAAGAAGGAGCTCTTCAACGAGCTGGACCGGATCACCGACGACGGGGCCGTCCTGGCCACCAACACCTCCACGCTGCCGGTCGTCGAACTGGCCATGCAGACGGGGCGCCCGGAAAAGGTGTGCGGCATCCACTTCTTCAATCCCGCCCCCGTCATGAGCCTGGTCGAAGTGGTCCGGCCCATCACCGCCTCCGAGGAGACCGTGGCCGCGGCGTTCACCTTCGCCGAGGCCTGCGGCAAGACCCCGGTCGAGGTGAAGGACCAGGCCGGGTTCATCGTGAACGCCCTCCTGTTCCCGTACCTGAACAACGCGGTACGCCTCGCCGAGGCGGGCGTGGCGTCGATCGACGACATCGACACGGCGATGAAGGGCGGCTGCGGGTTCCCCATGGGGCCCTTCGCCCTGCTTGACCTGGTCGGGCTGGACACCTCGCTGGCCATCCTCGACGCCCTCTACGATGAGTTCCGGGATCCGAACTACGCGGCCGTCCCGCTGCTGCGCCGCATGGTCGCCGCCGAGCTGTTCGGGAGGAAGTCGGGCAAGGGGTTCTTCGACTACTCCGGCAGGTGACCGGGCCCGGCACCGACCGGTCCTGACGCCGACCCCGCACCGCCGGACCGGCGGTGCGGCCGCCTGGGGGACAATGGGGAGATGACCAACGTGGAGCCGGACCAGCGCACGCCACGCGACAAGCCGTGGGTCATGCGGACCTACTCGGGGCACTCGACGGCCAAGGCCTCGAACGAGCTGTACCGGACCAACCTGGCCCGGGGCCAGACTGGCCTCTCGATCGCCTTCGACCTGCCGACGCAGATCGGCTACGACCCCGACGCCCCCGAGGCGGCCGGCGAGGTGGGCAAGGTCGGCGTGCCCGTCGCCCACCTCGGCCACATGCGCGAGCTGCTCGACGGGATCCCCGTCGAGACCATGAACACGTCGATGACCATCAACGCCACCGCGGCGTGGCTCCTCGGCCTCTACGTGGCCAACGCCGAGGAGCGGGGGGTCGACCCGTCGGTGCTGTCCGGGACGACCCAGAACGACATCGTGAAGGAGTACCTGTCCCGGGGGACCTTCATCTTCCCCCCCCAGCCCAGCCTGCGGCTCACGGTGGACACGATCACCCACACGGTCCGCCACGTCCCCAAGTGGAACCCGATCAACGTCTGCAGCTACCACCTCCAGGAGGCGGGCGCCACCCCCGTCCAGGAGGTCGCCTTCGCCCTGGCCACGGCGATCGGGATCCTCGACGCGGTCCGGTCCTCCGGCCAGGTCACCGAGGCCGAGCTCCCATCGGTGGTCGGTCGGATCTCCTTCTTCGTGAACGCGGGGGTCCGCTTCGTCGAGGAGACGTGCAAGCTGCGGGCCTTCACCACCCTGTGGGAACGCATCTGCGCGGAGCGCTACGGGGTGGCCGACGAGAAGCTGCGGCGCTTCCGCTACGGGGTGCAGGTCAACTCGCTGGGCCTCACCGAGGCCCAGCCGGAGAACAACGTCCAGCGCATCGTCCTCGAGGCCCTGGGGGTGACGCTGTCCAAGCGGGCCAGGGCCAGGGCCATCCAGCTGCCGGCGTGGAACGAGGCCCTCGGACTGCCGAGGCCGTGGGACCAGCAGTGGAGCCTGCGGATCCAGCAGGTCCTGGCCTACGAGTCCGACCTCCTCGAATACGAGGACATCTTCGACGGCTCGAACGTCATCGAGGCGAGGACGGGCGAGCTGGCCGCCGCCGCCTGGGCCGAGCTCGAGGACGTGCTGGCTCTGGGCGGTGCCTTCGAGGCCATCGACGAGCTGAAGGCTCGCCTGGTCGGGAGCCAGGCCGACCGGGTGCGGCGCATCGAGACGGGCGAGCTGCAGGTGGTGGGGGTCAACTGCTTCACCGAGACGGCCGACTCCCCCCTCACCGCCGTCGGCGACGGCGCCGGTGCGGCCATCCTGAAGGTCGACCCGGCGGTGGAGGCCCAGCTGCGCGAGGACGTCGTCGCCTGGCGGGCGTCGCGCGACGGTGCCGCCGTGCAGCGGGCCCTCGACGACCTCCGGCGCGATGCGGAACACGGCCGGAACGTGATGCCGGCCACCATCGCCCTCGCCCACGCCGGTGGCACGACCGGCGAGTGGGCCGGCGCGCTGCGCGAGGTGTTCGGTGAGTACCGGGCGCCGACCGGGGTCGGCGGCGGGGTCGGCCACCGCGGTGCCGAGCTGGCACCGGCCGTCTCCAAGGTCCGCGAGCTCGCCGACCGCACCGGAGCGCCGCCACGCCTGCTCGTGGCCAAGCCCGGCCTCGACGGGCACTCCAACGGCGCCGAGCAGATCGCCGTCGCCGCCCGCGATGCCGGCTTCGAGGTCGTCTACCAGGGGATCCGCCTCACGCCCGCCCAGATCGCCGCCGCCGCTCGCGACGAGGACGTCGACGTCGTCGGCATTTCGATCCTGTCGGGGAGCCACCTCGAGCTGGTGCCGGCCGTGGTCAGCGAGCTCCGCCAGGCCGGCGTGGATGCCCCGGTCGTGGTGGGTGGGATCATTCCCCCCGAGGACGCGGTGATCCTGCAGGCCCAGGGCGTCGCCCGCGTCTACACGCCCAAGGACTTCCGCATGGAGGAGATCGTCGCCGACCTGGCCGATCTGGCCGCCTCCCACCGGATGGCCACCGCCTGACCCGGCAGCCCGAACCACCCGACGAACCGACGAACGACCCCGAACGACGGAGACATCCGACCATGTCCACCCGCATCCCACGCTCGCTGTCCGCGGCCACCCTGACGCTGGTCGCCGGGCTCGCCCTGGCCGCCTGCGCCTCGTCGACCTCGGCGCCGGCCACCACGGCCGCCAGCGGGTCCCCGGGCCCGTCGACCTCGGCGCCCGCCACCGGCACGCTCGGCGCGACATCCGACTGCCCCCAGGCGACCGCGTCCACCCAGGCCACCGTGCCGGCACAGGGCGAACCGAAGATCACCGTCCCCTCCGGCCCGCCGCCGGCCGACCTGGTGGTCAAAGACCTGCAGGTCGGCGCCGGTGCCACGGCCCAGGTGGGAGACTCGGTGACCGTCCGCTACGTGGGTGTCTCGTGGACCTGCAGGTTCATCTTCGACGCCTCGTGGACCGACCACGGGTCCCCCACCGGCACCTACACCTTCACCCTGGGAGCGGGCCAGGTCATCCCCGGGTGGGACCACGGCATCGTCGGCATGAAGGTGGGCGGGCGTCGCGAGCTGACCATCCCCCCGTCGCTGGCCTACGGACCGAACGGGCGGCCGCCCACGATCGTCCCCGACGACACCCTCATCTTCGTTATCGACCTGGTGAGCGTGCAGCCGGCGCCGACCAACGGAGGCTGACCCCCGCACGTCGCGGCGCGCGACGGGTGCCAGGGCCACCTGGCCCTGGCACCCGTCGTCGCCCTCGCTGATGATCGAAGGGTGGCACCCACCCGTCGCCGGCCGCTCCCCCCGTCGCCGAACGAGATCCGGCTCCCGGGTGCCCGACGGCTGACCATCCGGCCCATGGACCGGTCGGACGCCGCCGGCCTGCGCGACCTCTTCGCGTCGATGGACGAGGACGACCTGGTCCGCCGGTTCTTCAGCGGCCGGGCACCTCCCGACGACGTCGTGACACGCATGGCCGCGGTCGGCGAGCGGGGAGGCGTCGGCCTGGTGGCTGCGCTCGACGGCCCCGACGCGAGGGGGCGGATCGTGGCCGAGGCGGCGTGTGAGCTCCTGCCGGGTGGCGACGGCGAGCTGGGGATCACCGTGGCCCCGCCCTACCGGGGGTGGCTCGGCCCGTTCCTCCTCGACGCGCTGGTCGACGACGCCGCCCACCGGGGCATCCCCGGGATCGAGGCCGACGTGTTGGTGGCCAACCGAGCCATGCTCGCCGTGCTGCGCCGCCGGGGTCTGGCCGGGATGGGCCACAGCGACCGACCCGCCACCCTCCGGGTCGTCATCGGGACGGTCGGGCGGGTGCCGCCGTGGCCGTGGCGCCGACGTGGGCGCCGCCTGCTGGTCGAGCACCCCGGCGGGACCTGGCATGCCGACGACGCGGCGCGGGCGGCCGGCTACGACGTGCTGGTGTGCCCCGGGCCTGGCGGGGGATGGTCGGCGTGCCCCGCGGTCCGGGGGGAGCCGTGCCCCCTGGTGGCCGGGGCGGACGTGGTCGTGGACGCCCTTCCCGGCGAGACGGGTCGGGTCGTCCTGGAGTCGCACCGGGCACACCAGCCGACCGTCCCGGTCTGCGTGGAGCTGCCCGTGCGCGCGTCACCGGGGCCCGGGAACGCCACCACGTTGCCCCGGGGCCAGGGTGACGCCGCCGTGATCGGCGTCGTCCAGCGGGTGGCCCGCACGGGCCCGGGACCACGCCGGGAGGGCGAGCCGTGACCTGGCTGGGACCGGGCCCCTCGCCGCCTCGCCGCCTCGCCGCCTCGCTCAGCCCGGTTCCGACGCCGGCGGTCGACCTGGTACCCGTCCGCGCACCACCACGACCGGGCAGGGAGCGTGGCTCACACAGTGGAAGCTGACCGACCCGAGAAGGACACCGGCGAACCCGCCCCTCCCCCGGTTGCCGACGACCAGGAGCTCGGCGCCGGCGGCTGCGTCGACCAGCGTGTGCGCCGGCGCACCTTCGACGGCCATCGGCTCGACACGGATCGTCGGGGACGGGCCGAGCACGGCGTCGACCATGCGGCGGAGGGCCTGGCGGGTCAGGACCAGCGGATCGCCCTGGGGCGGAACGTGGGGAAGCCACATGTCGCGCCCGGGGTTGTCCCACACCATGAGCACCTGGAGGTCCGCGCCCACCTGCTCGGCGTAGGTGCCTGCCCATGCCAGCGCCTGCTTCGAATGTTCCGATCCGTCCACACCCACGACGATCCGTGCCATAGCCCGAACCTCGCGCCCTGCCGACCGGGAAACCAGGGCCGGAGGTCCCGTCCCGTCCCGTCCCGTCCCGTCCCGTCCCGTCCCGTCCCGTGCCGTCCCGTGCCGTCCCGTCCCGTGCCGTGCCGTGCCGGCGACCGCCGTGCCGGCCACCCGGGGCCCCGCGGTCACCGAAGGGGACGTTCGGCCCTTGGGCCTCGGGGGTCGGGGACGTAGCGTCGAATTGCCGTCTCGCGGCACTCGGGGGCGGGGAGCGAGGAGGTCGCAGCATGAGCCTGGAGGAGATCCGCCACCCGCCGGTGACCGGGCATCGCCCTCTTGTGATGACCCGCGGCGACGAGGCCGGGCCACCTGCACGTGGGAAGCGACCCTGGCCGCCCTCGAGGGGCCGCCCCGGGGCGGCACCTCGACCTCGGAGGTGACCCCATGACCGACGCCGACGCGTTCCCCGGCATGCAGCACCAGGTGCACCTGCTCCGCCAGATGGCGCGCATCCGCCGGTTCGAGGAGCGGGCGGTGGAGCTCTACAGCGCGACCGCCATCCGGGGCTTCCTGCACCTCGATATCGGCCAGGAAGCGTGTGCCGTGGGGGTGACGGAGGCGCTCGAGCCGGACGATGCCGTGGTGGCCACCTACCGCGAGCACGGGCACGCGCTGGCACGGGGCATCACCATGCGCGCCGTGATGGCCGAGCTGGAGGGCAAGGTCGAAGGGGTCAGCCGGGGGCGCGGCGGCTCCATGCACCTCTTCGACGTCGCCACCCGGTTCTTCGGCGGCAACGCCATCGTGGGGGGCGGTCTGCCCGTCGCCGTCGGGCTGGCACTGGCCGACAAGCTGCGGGGGCTCCCCCGGGTGACGGCCTGCTTCTTCGGGGACGGTGCGGTGGCCGAAGGTGAGTTCCACGAGTCGATGAACCTGGCCGCCCTGTGGCACCTTCCCGTCTTGTTCTGCTGCGAGAACAACCGCTACGCCATGGGCACCGCGCTGCTTCGGGCCCAGTCGGAACCGGACCTGGCCGTGAAGGCCGCCGCGTACCGGGTTCCGTCGTGGTCCGTCGACGGCATGGACGTGCTCGCCGTGGAGGAAGCGGCGAACCGGGCCGTCGAGGCCACACGGTTCGGCGGCCCGCACTTCCTCGAGCTGCGCACCTACCGGTTCCGCGGGCACTCCATGTACGACCCCGATCGGTACCGGAGCACGGACGAGATCGAGGCGTGGAAGGAGCGCGATCCCATCCCCCGACTGGCCACCGCCCTCCGGGACGCGGGAGCCCTGGACGACGGTGCCAGGGGACGCATGGAGGAGGAGGTGGCGGCCGAGGTGGAGGACGCGGTGGCCTTCGCCGAAGCCGGAACCCTGGAGCCGGTGGAGGACCTCGAGCGGTTCGTCACGGCGGGGTCCGGTGTCCCCGGAGCGGCACGGTGACGGCCGTCACCTACCGGGAGGCGGTACGCCGGGCGCTCCGCGACGCCCTGGCCACCGACGATCGGGTCTTCCTCATGGGGGTGGACGTGGGCGCCTACGGCGGCTGCTACGCCGTGAGCCTCGGGTTGTTGGAGGAGTTCGGTCCCGAACGGGTCCGCGACACCCCCCTGTCCGAGTCGGCGTTCGTCGGCGCCGGCATCGGCGCCGCCCTGGGCGGGATGCTGCCCATCGTCGAGATCATGACGGTCAACTTCAGCCTTCTGGCCCTCGACCAGATCGTGAACAACGCGGCGACCTACCGGTACATGTCGGGAGGGCAGATGCACGTGCCGCTGGTGATCCGCATGACGACCGGCGCCGGCCGCCAGCTGGGTGCCCAGCACTCCCACAGCCTGGAGGGCTGGTACGCGCACGTGCCCGGGCTCCGCATCCTGGCACCGGCCACCGTGACCGACGCCTACGGCATGCTCGCCCCCGCCCTGGTCGACCCTGACCCCGTCCTGATCTTCGAGCATGGTGCGCTCTACCACGTCAAGGGCGAGCTGCCGGACGACCTCGGCCCCGTCGACCTCACCACCGCCGTCATCCGGCGGGCGGGCGGCGATCTCACCCTCGTGACCTACGGCGGCACCCTCCCCGCCTCGCTGGACGCCGCCGAGCAGCTGGCCGGCGAGGGTGTCGGCGCCGAGGTGATCGACCTCCGCTCCCTGCGGCCGCTCGACATGGACACCGTGCTGGCCTCGGTGGCCCGCACCCACCGGGCGCTGGTGGTGGACGAAGGGTGGCGTTCGGGAAGCCTGTCGGCCGAGGTCAGCGCCCGCATCACCGAGCAGGCGTTCTCCGACCTCGACGCCCCGGTCGGCCGGGTGTGCAGCGCCGAGGTGCCCATGCCCTACGCCAAGCACCTGGAGGACGCGGTCGTGCCCCGGGCCGCCGGCGTGGTGGCGGCCGCACGGCGCCTGGGGGCCTGATGGGCGCCTTCACCATGCCGTCCCTCGGTGCCGACATGGACGTCGGCACCGTGACCCGGTGGCTGGTGCGCCCGGGGGACACCGTGCACCGGGGCGACGTGGTGGCGGTGGTCGATACCGAGAAGTCGGAGATCGAGGTGGAGGTGTTCGAGGACGGGACCGTGGCGGAGCTGGTCGTCCCCGAGGGCCGTGAGGTGCCGGTCGGCACCGTGCTGGCCCGGATCGCCCCCGCCCCGGCTGCGGCCGGACCGGGTTCCGCCTCCGCTCCGGCATCCCCGGCGCCGGAGGTATCCGGTCCCGGAGCTGCGGAGGACCGCACGGCCAGGCTCCGCCACGCCGTCGGCTCCCTCGTGGCCCGGTCGAAGCGTGAGATCCCCCACTACTACCTGGCCACCACCATCGACCTGTCGCGGGCCCGGGCCTGGCTCGACGATGTCAACGCGTCCAGGCCCGTGACGGGCCGGCTCGTCATGAGCGCCCTCCTCCTGGCGGCGACGGCCCGGGCCGTCGCCGCGGTGCCCGAGGTGAACGGCACCTTCACCGCCGGTGCCTTCACCGCCAGCCCCTCCGTCCACCTGGGCGTGGCCATCTCGCTGCGTGGCGGTGGGCTCGTCGTCCCGGCCATCCGCGAGGCCCAGGACCGCACGCTCGACGAACTGCTGGCCACGCTGCGCGACCTGGTGGGGCGGGCCCGCACCGGCGTGCTCCGGGCCTCGGATCTCGCCGGGCCGACGCTCACGGTGACGAACCTCGGCGACCGGGGGGTCGACCTCGTCCACGGGGTGATCTTCCCGCCGCAGGTGGCGTTGGTCGGCTTCGGCCGGGTCGCCGAGCGGCCGATGGTCGCCGATGGCCAGGTGGTCGCCCGTACGGCCGTCACCGCCACCCTGGCCGCCGACCACCGGGTCAGCGACGGGCGCCGCGGCGGCCGGTACCTGGCCGAGATCGACCGCCTGCTCCAGCGACCGGACGAGCTGTGAACCGCGACGAGGCCCGCACGCTGCTCGGCACCACCCTGCACCAGATCGCTCCGGGGGCCGATCTCGACGCCGTCGGCCCCGACGAGACTCTCCAGGAGGCATTCGACCTGGACTCCATCGACGTTCTCAACCTGGTGGTCGGTCTGTACGAGGCCACGGGGATCGAGATCCCCGAGCGCGACTACCCGCAGCTCACCACGGTCGAGGGGTGCGTCTCCTACCTGGTGGCCGCCACCGCACCGCCCCGAGCCCGCAGTGACGGACAGCCGGTCAGACAGAAGGCCGGTCACGGCGGGCCGCCACCGGCCTCGCCCACCACCGACCGCTGAAGCGCCACGCCGGTCGGGAGGTCCGGGGAGGTTGGGCCGCCACGACGACCGGTGCCAGCACCGCGTCGGCGGCCGCCGCGACGGCGGCCAGCACCGCCGGATGGGGGGCCGGTCGCGGCCGCAGGCCCAGCGCCGGGGAGGCCGGTGCCTCGTGGGCCGCCGGCCCGGTCACAGCGGCATGTTCCCGTGCTTGCGGCGGGGCAGCTCCTCGCGCTTGGAGTCGAGCAGGGCCAGACTGCGCACCAGGACCCGGCGGGTGTCGGCCGGGTCGATGACGTCGTCGACGTAGCCCCGTTCGGCGGCCGCGTACGGGTTCGCGTAGCGCTCGGTGTACTCCTCGACCAGTTCGCGGCGGCGAGCGACGGGATCGGTCGCTTCGGCCAGCTCCCGGCGGTAGACGATCTCGACGGCGCCCTCCGGGCCCATGACCGCCAGCTCGGCCGACGGCCAGGCGTACGCCAGGTCGGCGCCGATCGACTTCGAGTTCATGACCACGTACGCACCCCCGTACGCCTTGCGAGTGATGATCTGCACCCGGGGCACCGTCGACTCGCAGTAGGCGTAGAGCAGCTTGGCCCCGTGCCGGATGATCCCGCCGTACTCCTGGTCGGTGCCCGGCATGAACCCGGGCACGTCGACGAAGGTCACCAGAGGGATGTTGAAGGAGTCGCACGTGCGGACGAAGCGGGCGCCCTTCTCCGAGGCGTCGATGTCGAGCACGCCGGCCAGCATCTGGGGCTGGTTGCCCACGATGCCGACGGCGCGCCCGTCGATCCGGGCGAACCCGCACACCAGGTTCATGGCCCAGTGGTGGTTGACCTCGAAGAACTCCCCGTCGTCGACCACCGCCTCGATGACCTTCTTCATGTCGTAGGGCTGGTTGGGCGAGGCCGGCATGAGCTCGACGAGCTCGGGGGTGAGGCGGTCGGGGTCGTCGCCGCTGTCGACGACGGGCGCCTCCTCCAGGTTGTTCGACGGCAGGAACGACAGCAGGTACTTGACGTCGTCGAGGCAGGACTTCTCGTCGGGGGCGACGAAGGCGGCCACGCCCGACTTGGTGGCGTGGCTCATGGCCCCGCCCAGCTCCTCGAGGGTGACGTCTTCGCCGGTGACGGTCTTCACCACGTCGGGGCCGGTGATGAACATGTGGCTGGTGCCCTGGACCATGAAGATGAAGTCGGTCATGGCCGGGCTGTAGACGGCCCCGCCGGCACACGGCCCGAGGATCACGCTGATCTGGGGGATCACGCCCGAGGCCTGGGCGTTGCGGTGGAAGATGCCGCCGTAGGAGTGGAGGGAGACGACCCCCTCCTGGATGCGGGCACCGGCGCCGTCGTTGAGGCCGATCATGGGGACGCCGATCGACGCGGCCAGGTCCATCACCTTGTGGATCTTCTCGGCGAACACCTCGCCGAGCGCGCCGCCGAAGACGGTGAAGTCCTGGCTGAACACGCACACCTTGCGGCCGTCGATGGTGCCGAACCCGGTGATCACGCCGTCGGTGTAGGGCCGGTTGTCCTCCAGGCCCATCCCGTGGGCCCGGTGGCGGGCCAGCATGTCGAGCTCCTGGAACGAGCCCTCGTCGAGGAGGTACTCGATCCGCTCGCGGGCGGTCATCTTGCCCTTGGCATGGTGGCGCTCGATGGCGTGGGGAGCGCCGGCGTGCAGGGCCTGTTCCCGCCGCTCGGCCAGCTCCTGCAGTCGTTGGGTCATCGGGTGATCCATGGGCTCCGAGGCTACCGGACCGTCGGCGGGCCCTCCGTCGGGCGCCGCATCACGGTTCCGGGGCGGGCCGCCGTGGCAGGATCGCCCCATGCGAGCTGCGGCGACGGGGAGACGGTGGGGGGCGGCCGGTGCGGCCACGATCGTGCTGGCCGGCCTGCTCGCCGGGTGCGGCGGCGCCGGGAGCCCGGCGACGCCACCGGGTGGCACCGGCCCGACCGGTGCGCTGGCCCCCCTCCACGTCGTCCACCCGTCCGGTGCGACCGCCGGCTCGGCCGCCGCCGTCCCCTACCTGGCGAACGCGGCCGGGCAGCGGGTGATCCTGCGGGGGGTGGCGGCCAGCGGGTTCGAGGACCAGGCCTACTCGGGCGCCGTCGGCACCACCCCCCACTACCCGATCGACCCCGCCGCCTACGACGGCCGGTGCCCGGCGAACGACAGCCGTGCCCCCGACCCGCCCCTCTGCGAGGTCCAGGCGGCCACGTCCCCGGCCCGGCAGTCGACCGCCCCCGGCTCCCAGGACGACTTCGCCCAGATGCGGGCGGCCGGGTTCGACCTGGTGCGCCTCACCATCAACTGGAGCGAGCTGGAGCCGACGGCGGGCACGTACTCGACGACCTTCCTCGACCGGATCGCCCAGGTGGTGGGGTGGGCACGCCAGCAGGGCATCCGCGTCATCCTCGACATGCACCAGGATGGCTACTCCCGCTTCCTCACCTCACCGGCCGACGCGTCGGTCCCCCAGCAGGCGCCCCCGCCGGGCTGCACCCCGGCCGACGGCCAGGACGGTGCCCCGGCGTGGGCGGTGTTCACCGACGGGAAGCCGAGCTGTGGCGCCGACGGCCAGAGCCAGCTGAACCTGGCCGGCGCCGAGGCGTTTCTCAACTTCTGGGACAACCGGACGGTGCCCGGACCCCAGGGCGAAGCCCCCGGGACAGGGCTCCAGGACCACTACATCGGCGCCCTCGAGGCACTGGCCCGCCGGTTCGCCGGGAACCCCGCCGTGCTCGGCTACGAGGTGATGAACGAGCCCCTGCCCGGGAGCTCCGCCCCTCTTCCCCTGGCCAACCTGTACGACTTCTCGGACCAGCAGCTCCTGCCGTTCACCGAGCGGGCCATCGAGGCCCTCACCGGGGTGCGCGACGGCAAGCCCACGTGCCCGGCGGACGACCCGTCGGGGACGGCGGCCGAGGCCGCCCTGCACCGGACGGTGGTCCCCCAGGTGCCCGCCGAGGTCGACCCGTGCGCCTACCCGCCCGGTCCAGTGCTGGTCCACTCGCAGATGATCCTGTTCGAGCCGACCGGCTACCGGAACCAGGCCGACTTCTCCCCCCAGCTCTCCACCGGGGCGGCGCTGGCCGCCCACCCCTTCAGCCAGTACCCGGACCTGGTCTTCGCCCCCCACATCTACACCCACGTCTTCACCCTGGACACCCTGCTCGGCGGGGTGGCAGCCTCCGGTCCCCAGTACCCGCCGTCGTACACGTTCGGCTACGCCACCGCCGAGGCGGAGGCGGCGTCGCTCGGCGCCGCCCTGCTGGTGACCGAGTTCGGCGACCCGCCGTCGAGCGACAGCACCATCCTGGCCGGGATGGTCGCCGCCCAGCGCCAGGCCCGCGTCGGGACCGTCTTCTGGACGTGGAAGGAGAACTGCGGGTCGGCGTCGGGACCGTGCGCCAACGGCTGGGGCGTCTACCGACCCCCGGTGCCGTCCGGCGGCCACCTGGCCCAGAACGGGCCGCTCGACACGGCCCGCCTGGCCCTGCTCACCTCGAACCCCGTCTACGACGGCTCGGGCACGCCGCCGGCCGCCACCCAGCAGGCGCCCGCACTGGCGCCGTTGCCCGAGCCCCAGGCCCGCACCCAACTCGACACGTTCCTCATCGCGCTGGGGGCGTCCTCGGCGCCAGCCAAGGACCGCTCCCTCGCCACGGTGCTCTCGGTGCTCATGGCGTCGCTGCTCGGACCGCCCTCGGCCGATCCCAACGGCCCGCCGGCCGGCTCACCCGCCAGCTGACCACGCCGGCCGGCACCCAGAGGCTCCCTCGCTCGGCGGGGCCGCCGGCGCCGGGCGGTCAGCCGGGTGCGTTGACCCAGTGGGGGCCGCACCACACGTAGGCGATGGACGCCCCCGGCGCCAGGTAGGCGGCGACGGACCGGCCGACGTACCGGTCGGCCACCACCGGGTCGGACACGGAGGCGAGGAGGAACCGGCCGCCGCCGGCGTCGTCCCACCGTTCGATCCTCCCGGCGGCAACCACCCGTCCGTCGTCGACCCCGAGGGCCCAGCGCGGCGCCCGGGGCGCCCCGGCGTCAGCCCACCGGCGCCCGACGCGCCACGGACCGGCCAGCGCCGCTCCGGGGTCCACCGTCCCGGCAGCCAGACGCAGCAGGACCACCGGATGCTGGCGCTTGATCCGCACCGGCCGGGCCAGGCGGGCGTCGAGGACGGACGCCGGCGTCCGGGCGGGCGCAAGGGCCGTACGGGCGTCGACGTGGTCGGGCCCGTGCAGGCCCAGCGCCTCCCGCACCGCAGCCTCGACCAGGAGCGCCTCGCCCGGGCGCAGCCCCCATCGCAGCACGTCGATGCGCACCTGGCGACCGGCGGCCTCGATGGCCCGGATGCGGTCGAGCTGGGGGAACCGGGCCGGTGGGACCGCCGCGGCACCCTCCGCATTGTCGCCTCCCGGCTCGGCACCCGGCTCGGCACTCGGCTCTGGCGTGTCCCGGGCGGCGGCCACGTGCCGGAAGCAGCGGTCCTTACGCCCGCGACCGGCATAGAACGGTCGCCCCGTCTGGGGGTCGACGAGCAGGTAGACGTAGGTGCCGAGCCGTGCGGCGGTCCCGGGGTCGAAGCCGGAGACCTCCACCGGCCTACTCCTGGACCAGCTCGATCAGGGTTCCGAAGGCACCCTTCGGGTGGACGAAGGCCACCGTCGTCCCCCGGGACCCGGGGCGGGGCGCCTCGTCGATGGTGCGGCCCCCGTGGTCCTTCACGGACTGGAGGGCGGCCGCGCAGTCGGCCACCCGGTAACCGACGTGGTGGAGTCCCTCGCCCTTGTTGGCCAGGTACTTGGCCACGGGCGAGGTGTCGGTCGTCGGTGTGAGGAGCTGGATGTAGCTGTCGGCCACCTTGATGAGCGCCTCCTCGACGCCATCGGAGTCCACCCGTTCGCGGTGAACGACCTCGGCACCGAAGGTGTCGCGGTAGTAGGCGATGGCCCCCTCCAGGTCGGAGACGGCGATGGCGACGTGGTCGATCTCGGTCAGCAGCGGCTCGGTCATGCGTCGTGCCTCCGGAACAGGGTGATGCGGTCCTCGCCGACGCGCTCCCGGAGCTCGGGATCGTCGATGCCCATGCCCTCGGCGGGGGCCAGGCACAACACGCCGATCTTGCCCTCGTGGAGGTTGTGGTGGACCTGGTACGCGGCCTCGCCCACGTGGTCGAGGTCGAAGACGGCGGACAACGGCGGGAGGATCTTGCCGTCGCACACCAGCTGGTTGGCGTCCCACGCCTCGCGGTAGTTGGCGAAGTGGGAGCCCTTGATGCTCTTCAGCTTCATCCACAGGTGGCGGTTGTCGTACTCGATCATGTAGCCCGAGGTGGCGGCGCAGGTGACGATGGTGCCGGCCCGCTTGGCCACGAAGACCGAAGCCCCCATGGTCTGGCGCCCCGGGTGCTCGAAGACGATGTCGACGTCGTCGCCCACCAGAGCCCGGATGTCCTTGCCCAGCCGGCGCCACTCCGACTCGTCCTGGGTGTGCTCGTCCTTCCAGAACCGGTAGCCGGCCGCCTTGCGGTCGATGACGGCCTCGACACCGAGATCGTGCAGCAGCTCGGCCTTCTCCGGTGAGGAGACCACCCCGACGGGGATCCCGCCACCGTTCAGCACGTACTGGACGGCGAACGCGCCGAGGCCGCCCGAGGCACCCCAGACGAGCACCTTGTCGCCCTGCTTCATCCCCGCCCCGTTCCGGGACACGATCATGCGGTAGGAGGTGGAGTTGCACAGCGCGTTGACGGCCGCCTCCTCCCACGAGAGGTGGGTCGGCTTGGGCATCAGCTGGTTGGCCTTCACCACGGCCAGGTCGGCCAGCCCCCCGAAGTTCGTCTCGAATCCCCAGATCCGCTGGTTGGCGGCAAGCATGGAGTCGTCGTGGGCGGACGGGTCCTGGTCGTCGACGTAGTTGCAGTGGATGGTGACCTTGTCGCCCGGCTTCCAATTGCGCACCGCGGAGCCGACCCGCAGGACCACGGCGGCGGCGTCGGAGCCGACGACGTGGTACGGCAGGGCGTGACGGGCCCCCCAGCGTCCTTCGCGGCCCAGGCGGTCGAGGAAGCCGAAGGTGGGCAGTGGCTCGAAGATCGACGTCCACACCGTGTTGAAGTTGATGGCGCTGGCCATCACGGCGATGTACGCCTCGTCGGGGGCGAGCTCGGGGACGGCCACCTCCTCCACCCGGAGCGACTTCCTCGGGTCCTTGTCCTCGGAGGCCACCCCCTCGAACATGTCGGCGTCTTCCCGGCGCACCAGTGCGGCTCGGTAGGAGTCGGGGAGGGGCACGGCCGCGAGCTCGTCACCCGTGGCACCGGCGAGGATGGCGTCGAGGATCTCCTGCATGGGCCAGGAGACTAGCGCCACCCGGCTCCGGCGGCCCCGACCGGCCGGATCAGGTCGCCGGTGCCCGCAGCACGGCCAGGGCGTCCGCCCACCGCCGGAGCTCGTCCAGCATGGCGGTGGCCGATGCCGCGATGGCGTCGTCGGGCCGGAACCGGCCGTCGTCGTCCACGAACTGGGCCACGAAGGGGACGGAGACCGCCTCGGGGATCGGCATCACCTTCAGGGTGGTGAGGACCTGCTTGGCCATCTGCACGCCCCGCAACCCGCCCGAGACACCCCCGTAGCTCACGAACCCCGCCGGCTTGTAGGCCCACTCGTGGAACAGGTAGTCCACCGCGTTCTTGAAGGCGGCGCCGAGCCCGTAGTTGTACTCGGGGGTGACGAAGACGAAGGCGTCGGCGGCGGTCACGATCTCGCTCCACTCCCGGGTGTGGGCCCGGGTGTACTGGGCGAGGCGGGGGTGGTTGGGCTCGTCCAGGAGCGGCAGGCCGAGCTCGGCCAGGTCGACGAAGCGCACGGCGAAGGCGCCGTGCTCCCGCGCCACACCGTCGAACCACTCGCCCACCGGCAGGCCCACCCGGCCGGGTCGGGTACTGGTGACGACGACGTGGAGCTCGGGTCGGCCGGACTGGTCGGGCATCGGGGATCCTCCGGTTGGGTGGGATGCGGACGGTGAGGGTGGCCCGGCTCGGCGGGCGACGGGTGCAACCGACCCGGTGCGGCGCCTATTCCCGCCCCCTTCCCGCCCCCCGGGGTCCGTGCCCCCACCGGACCCGCGGGTTTTCCCGCGCCGGGCCGGTCCCGTAGACTGGGGTGTCACGCTGGAGCGGCCCGGACGAGGGCCGCCGTCACACTCGGGCCGCAGAGGCCCCGGAGGTCCCCCATGCCCGGTTCCGTCATCGTCGCTGGTGCCCGCACTCCCATCGGCAAGTTGTCCGGCGCGCTCGGCGGGTTCGCCGCCACCGAGCTGGGCGGGTTCGCCATCGCCGCCGCGCTGGAGCGGGCCGGCGTCCGGCCCGACCAGGTCGACTACGTGTTCATGGGCCAGGTCATCCAGGCCGGTGCCGGTCAGATCACCGCCCGCCAGGCCGCGGTGAAGGCAGGCATCCCCATGTCGGTGCCGGCCACCACCGTGAACAAGGTATGCCTGTCGGGCCTCAACGCCATCTACCTGGCCGACCTGCTCATCAACGCCGGCGAGGCCGAGATCGTGGTGGCCGGCGGCATGGAGTCGATGACCCAGGCCCCCTACCTGCTCCCCGGTGCCCGCAGCGGCTACCGGTTGGGCGACGGCACCCTGGTCGACTCGATGATGTACGACGGGCTGTTCTGCGCCTTCGACCAGTGCGCCATGGGACTCGGCACCGAGCGCTACAACGGCGCCGACGGCGTCTCCCGTGCTCGCCAGGACGCGTTCAGTGCCGCCTCCCACGAGCGGGCCGCCGCCGCCATCAAGTCGGGAAAGTTCGCCGAGGAGATCGTCCCCGTGCTCGTGCCCCAGCGCAAGGGTGACCCGATCACGGTCGACACCGACGAGGGTGTCCGGCCCGAGACGACGGCCGACTCGCTGGCCAAGCTCCGCCCGGCGTTCGACAAGAGCGGCACCATCACCGCCGGCAACGCCTCCCAGATCTCCGACGGCGGCGCCGCCGTGGTCGTCATGTCCAAGGCCAAGGCGGAGGAGCTGGGGGTCACCGCCCTCGGCGAGCTCGTCAGCTACGGCCAGGTGGCGGGTCCCGACCCGTCGCTGCTGTCGCAGCCGGCCCGCTCGACGGCCCAGGCGCTGGCCAAGGCCGGGCTGTCGGTCGGCGACATCGACCTGTTCGAGATCAACGAGGCGTTCGCCGCCGTCGGCCTCACCTCGGCCGACGAACTGGGTATCCCCGACGACAAGCTGAACGTGAACGGCGGGGCCATCGCCCTCGGCCACCCGGTCGGCATGTCGGGCACCCGCCTGGCCCTGACCGCGCTCTACGAGCTGAAGCGTCGGGGCGGCGGGACCGCCGCCGTCAGCCTGTGCGGTGGCGGCGGTCAGGGTGACGCCGCCGTGCTCCGGACCATCTGAGCCGTCGGGCGGAGCATCCGCCCGACGAACCCGGACGGCCGGCTCCCACACCGGCCGTCCGTCGCGTCGGGCGGCCCGCCTGGCCGCCGGGTCAGTAGGGCGGCGACGTCACGCCGCACAACCAGCCGGAGGCCGGCCCCACCTCCGACCACGCCGGCGCCGGGAGGGCCACGACGGCCAGCGTGCAGGTGGGGAACCCGTGCGCGGTAAGGCGGTCCCGGCCGTCGTTCTCGGGGTCGAGCAGCTCCCAGGCCAGGTGGAACAACCCGGGGTTGTGGCCGACGATCGCCACCGAGCGGGGCCCGTCACCGGCCTCGCGGACGGCGCTCAGGGCGGTGGGCGCCGACGCCCCGTAGAGGGAGCGCTCCCGCCGGAGCGGCGGCGGGTCGTCGTCGCCGGCACCGCCGAAGACGAGCGCTGCGGTGGCGACCGTCCGGGCGGCCGTCGAGCACAGGACCAGCTCGGGGCTGGGCACGGGTTCGCCGTCCGGTCCGGCCATGGCCAGTGAACCGGCGCCGGCGGTCAGCCGGGTGCCGAGCTTCGCCGCGTCCCGCGCCCCCCGTTCGGTGAGCGGCCGCTCGTGGTCACCCCCGGGTGCGCCCGAGGCCGCCTTGGCGTGCCGGAGCACCCACAGGTACAGGTGGCCGGGTGGGAAGGCACGGCGGGTCTCCGGTGTCACCGTCGCATCGTGCCCCAGATGCGCCGGCGGCGGGTGGCAGGGCAGGCCGGTGCACCGGTAGGTCGAGGTCGTGCTTGCTCCCCGCCGGCCTCAGGCGTCCACGGCCCGCCGTCCCTCGAGGGCCCGGCCGAGCGTCAGCTCGTCGGCGTACTCGAGGTCGCCACCGACCGGCAGTCCGCTGGCGATCCGCGTCACCGTCAACCCGAGCGGCTTGAGCAGCCGCGCCAGGTACATGGCCGTCGCCTCACCCTCGAGGTTGGGGTTGGTGCAGAGGATCACCTCGGTCACGCTCTCGGCGTCGACCCTGGCCATGAGCTCGCGGACGCGGAGCTGGTCGGGCCCGATCCCTTCGATGGGGTTGAGAGCGCCCTGGAGCACGTGGTAACGGCCCGAGAACTCGCCGGTCTTCTCCACCGCCACGATGTCACGGGGGTCCTCCACCACACACATCACCGAGGAGTCGCGCCGGTCGTCGAGGCAGATCGTGCAGAGCTCGCCCTCGGCGACGTTGAAGCACCGGGTGCACAGCGTCATGCGCTCCTTCACCGCGGTGATGGCGTCGGCCAGGCGCAGGGCATCGGGGCCGGGCAGCTTGAGGAGGTAGAAGGCGATGCGCTGGGCCGACTTGGGGCCGACGCCGGGGAGCCGCCCGAGCTCGTCCACGAGCGCCTGGAGAGGGCCGGAGAACGTCGCCATTCAGCTGGCC
The DNA here is from genome assembly GCA_021799615.1 of Actinomycetes bacterium. Taxonomy (GTDB): domain Bacteria; phylum Actinomycetota; class Acidimicrobiia; order Acidimicrobiales; family RAAP-2; genus JAJZDI01. The sequence goes on along the minus strand of JAJZAC010000011.1, from coordinate 22,530 downwards.
CCCGCCTGGACCGAGGGTGGAGCGCACCGTGCCGTGCCGGTCACCGGACCTCCTCGGCGCCGGGGAAGGCCCGCAGCAGCCGTGCCTCGGCAGAACCGTCGTACTGGGCGTCGGAGACCGGCTCGGCCGTCTCGAAGATGGCCAGGTTCTCGTCCTCGTCCTGGTCGACGGGGGGCGGCGGTGCTGGGGAGCGCCCGGTCGGGGGTCCGGTCGGAGGCCCGGCCGGGGGTCCGGCCGGGGGCTCGGCCGGGGGTCCGGCCGGAGGGGCACCGCGACCGGCACCGGCGGCCGTGGTCGACGCCGACCCGGTGCCATCCGGTTCGACCACCATGCGGACGGGGACCGGTCGCCCGAACTGGGCGGCCAGCGCCGCCTCCACGTCGGCGCGGACCTCCTCGCAGCGGTCACGGTGGATCTGGTTGGGCAGGGCGAACACGGCGACGTCGGTCACGTCGAGGAAGCGCCCGGCCACCACCAGGGCCTTCGCCTTGGGCCGCAGGGTGCCGAGGACGTGGTCTCCCCATGCCTGCGTCAGCTCGTCACGGCTGGGCAGCCCACCCGGACCCGGGCTGGACGCCGGATCCGAGGTACCGGCCCGGGTGGGTGCCGGACGGTCGGGCGCCGGCTGATCCGGCGCCGGGGGGTCCGGCGACGGGGCAGCGGCCCGGGCAGGTGCCGGGCGGTCCGGAGCCCCGGCCGTCTGGGCTGCCTGGCGACGCAATGCACCGAGTGTGGGCCGTCCGCCGGTGCTCCCGGAGCGCGGGGCCGGCGGCCCTCCGGGCTCGGTCGCCTCCGTGGGGGATCCCGTCGGGGTGACCGCTACCACCGGAGCCGCCGCTGCCGCCGGGGCTGCGGGGGAGGGCTCGTCCGCCACGGGCACGTCGGGAGGCGGCACCGCCGGAGCGCGGGCGGCAACCGATCGAGCTGCGACGGGCGCCGTGCCCGGTGTCGTGCCCGCTGCCACCGCTCGCTCGAGGCGTTCCAGCCTGGCCACGATGGCATCGGGGCCGTCGTCCGCCTCGGGGTGGGCCAGGCGCACCAGCGCCACCTCGAGGTTCACCCGGGGATCGGGTGCGTCACGCATCTGCACCTGGGCGACCCCGAGCGTCTCGATGGACCGCACCAGACCGGCCAGGCCCAGCCGGGCGGCCAGGGCGGCGACGGCCTCTTTCTCGGCGCCGGCCAGCGCCACCAGGTCGGGCGCCACCAGCGACAGGAACCCCTGGCGCAGGTACTCGACCAGGTCGGCGGCCAGCTGGGCCGGTCCCCAGCCTTCCTCGACCAGCCGGGACACGGCCACCAGCGCGGCGGGCGCGTCACGTTCGCCGAGCGCGCCCACGACGGTGCCGAGCTCGGGCAGGTCGTCGTCCACGTGGTCGGAGGCGGCCAGCTGGTCGAGGACGGACAGCGTGTCGCGGGCGGAGCCACGACCACGTCGGACCGCGAGACCGAGGGCCTCGTCTCCGAGGTCGAGCCCTGCCGCCGCCCGGACGTCCTCCAACAGCGACACGAGCGTCTCCGCACCGAGGAGCCGGAACTCGAAGTGCTGGGTGCGGCTCCGGATCGTCGGGAGGACCTTCTGGGGGTCGGTCGTGGCCAGGACGAAGACGACGTGGGCCGGTGGCTCTTCCAGCGTCTTCAGGAGCGCGTTCGACGCCGCCGTCGACAGCATGTGGACCTCGTCGACGATGTACACCTTCTGGCGCCCGGGCGTGCCCAGCGCGGCCCGGGAGACGAGATCGCGCATGGCCTCGACACCGTTGTTGGAGGCGGCGTCGAGCTCGTGGACGTCGAGCGATGCCCCCCGGGCGATCTCGACGCACGACGGGCACGTCCCGCACGGTTCGCCGTCCTGCGGGTCCGCGCAGTTCAACGCCTTGGCCAGGATCCGCGCTGTGGACGTCTTGCCGGTGCCGCGCGGGCCGCTGAACAGGTAGGCGTGGGCCACGCGTCCGTCACGCACGGCGTTGCGCAGGGCCAGGACGACGTGGTCCTGGCCCCGGACCTCCGCGAAGGTGCCGGGCCGGAACCTGCGGTAGAGCGACTGGTAGGGCTCGCCCCCCGGACCGTCGCTCGGCACTGGGGCGTCGCCGTCCACGTCGGGTGAGCCTACCGGGCCACCGGCACCCCGGGACCCGGTCCCGCAGAGCCGATCGCTGCGGCATCCTCGGGTCCGGCCCGTCGCCCGGTGCGGTGGCCAGGCGGTCTGCGGCACCCGACCGGGCCCGCTGAGAGCTGCTGCCTTCCGACCCTGACTCGGTTCACGGGAGGCCGTCGCGCAGGACCCGGCCACCGCACCCGGCGACGGAGCGACCAGCTTAGCCCCCCTTCCTGGCGCTGGTTCCGGGCCAGGAGCACCCGCACCGACAACAACGCGGGCCGCCGAACGGGCGGTGGGACGCGGCTAGCCTGACGGGGCGCTCCGCCGGGCCGGCTCCGGTCAGGCGGGCGACAGACGGGCGGCCGCGGCCGGCCCGGCTCGGAGGAGTGCGAGAGCGGCCGAATCGGCACGACTGGAAATCGTGTGTGGGGCAACCCACCGTGGGTTCAAATCCCACCTCCTCCGCTGCGGGGTCCTTACGAAAGTGAGGGCCCCCTTGTTACGAAAGTCGGCTGAACGGACGGTCCCGGGGTCCGAGAGGGTGCGAGCAGCCCGATCCGGCGGCCGGAGCCGCACATCTGGGCCGTCAGGACGCGTCGCTGGCAGCCCGAGCTCGGCGAAGGAAACGCAGCCGGTAGGTTCGGGCGCGACGAAAGAGCCGGCGCTACCGCCTCGCCAACCTCAGCGTCATCAGACCCCGGGCGGCGGATCTGCGCCGACGGCCTCGAGCGCCTCGGGCGGGACCTCGGCGAACAGGGTCTCGGGCAGAGGAGCGGCGAGCGGGCAGCTGTAGTCCCCGGTGCGCTTCGCCCACGCCCGGAGCAGCGAGATGTTCGTTGCCGCCACGGCGCACGCCACCATCACCGACGTCTTCACGATGCCCATGAGCCGGCACCAGCCGTGCCGGACGTTGCTCGTAGACGCGCCCTTCAGGTTGCCGAAGAAGCCCTCGACCCGGGTGCGACGAGCGAACGAGGTGATCCATTCGGGTGAACCCCAGTAGTGCTCCTGGGCGAGCTTTCGGGTGGCCGCCCCGGGGACGGTGACGGTGCGCTGCGTGCAGCACACGGGAGCGCCCCCGGCGGAGTGGGGATCGGGGGGATCGGCCACCTCGGGTGTGTCGGCGGGGAGGTGGGCGGACATGGGGCAGTTGGCGCACCGGAGTTTCCCTGCCTGGGCCGGGCACGCCCAGCGCCACGCCCCCTGGTCCTTGGCTGTCCTCCGCGGGCGTGCGACCTTCACGAAGCTGTAGCGCAGGCGTTCAGCGATGGCGTCCGCAAAGGCGCTGAGCTGGTCGACTTCGAGCTGGTGGCGGTCCCGTTCGACGCTCGTGGCGTTGGCTTTCAGGGCCGGCACCGACAGCCGCGCCGGCCGTTGGATGTGCCAGAGCTCTTCGGGGAGGGCGGGGCAATGCGGGACACCGGCGATCACCACCATCCCCTCGTGCTCGCGCGGCCCGACCTCGCTCGGGTGGAGGTCGAGGACCTGGGCGATGCCCCGTCGGGCGAGCTCGGCTCCCCAGCGGGAGCCGTCCTTGTAGGAGTACCCCCGGTCGACGAGCAGCTCGTCGACGGGCCGCTCACCCTCTCGCATCCGGTCCAGAAGGCGCAACGAGGGGGCGACGACATCGGTGCCACACGGCTGGATGGAGATCCCGTAGGTGAGGATGGGAACGTCGGCACCGTTCGCGCCATGCGCGGGCACCCCGACCATGGCGTGGACGTCGTAGCCGAAGCAGTAGGAACTGCCCGTGTCGTAGGTCTTTGTGCGATACCCCCACGACGCGTCGGGGTCGGCAGAGTACCCCTCGTCGAGAACGTCGCCGTAGCCGTCTTCCGCTTCGTCCGCAGCCTTGCGCCCAGCACGGGCGGCGGCGCGGCGTTCGGCCCGGTTCGGCTTCGGCCGGCGCTTGCCGCGGGCCCACGACGGGATCGCGGTCGAATCGAGCGCCATCGCCGACGGCGCCTGCTGTGCGGGGAGCGACGCTTCGATGATCTCCTCCACGAGCCTCGCCAGGTTCTCCTGCCGGTCGACCTTGGCTTCCTCGCCGAGGTCGCCCGCCCGCGACACATGGATGGCCAGCTTCTTCTCGATCGCCTCCATCATGTAGCGGACCTGGCGGATCGTGAGCGTCGCCTCGCTCCCGTCAGCGCGCAGCTTGCGGATGCCATGTGCACGCTGGGCAGTGACCGACAGCTCCTTGGTCAAGATGGCGTGCAGGTTCACGAGGGTCGGCGTCTTCTTGGCATGGAAGGTCGAGATGGCTGCTGCCAGGTAGACATCAGCTGAGAGCTGGCGCGGGCGACCGCCGCTTCCCGCCAGGAGCGCATCGATGCGCCGGCCGGCCCCGCTGTCGCGCACCGACTCGAGCACCAGCTCGAACGCCCGGCTCGAGATCATGCGTGGCCTCCGGGCGCAGCGCTGTCGGCGGCCGTCTCCGCTGCGACCGGGTCGCGCAGTGCCCTCTCGATCCGTGCCACGTCCATCGGGTCGGGAACCGGGCAGTAGGCCAGGAGATCGACGAACGAGCTCGGCGAGCGCAGCCCGGCGGCGTGCAGGAGGGTGCCGAGGGGCAGGTCGGCGCACATGGCAGCAACCAACCAAGTGGACCGGAGGCGCGACGCGTCGATCTCGATGGGAGCCCCGGTGGCGGTGACACCGCGCTTCTTCGCCCCCGTGGTCACGTTGCGCCGGGCCGTCGTGGTGCCGTACAAGGGCTGGTCGCGGCGCCGCCCTTCTTCCTCGTGGATGGCGCCGGCCTCCCGGACGAGGAGCTCGTAGGCCGCTCTGACCACGACGAGTCGTTCCCGCGGGGCCGGTACCCGGATGCCGAGGGCGACGACGCCACCCCCGAGGTCGATGTCGAATAGCCGCTCGGGCGTGATGAGGCGCTGTTCGCGGCCGTCGAGCCCGGCTCCGAGCCCGAGCCCGACGAGTGCCAGCAGGGCGCGTTGCCGCGACCGTGTCGGCTGGATCCGCGCCTGGCGCACGAAGGCGGCGCACTCGGCGGGCGTGTACGGCGGCTTCACCCGCGAGCGGGGGTAGCGCTCCGGGGCAGGTCGCCCGGCGAGCGCGAGGAGCGCCCGGCGCAGCACCCAGCGCACCGTGGCTTTCGACCCTTCCGGCGCGTCACGAAGCGGCCCGTCCAGGTACGCCTCGACGAGCCCGGGGTCGAGCAGCTCGTCAGGGGTGAGTGCGCCCCGCTGCGCCCCGTGTTCCGATCGGCGCCACACCCAGCCGGCGAACCGACTCAGGATCCCGCCCTTGTTCCACACTTCCGCCTGCGACGGCGGGTCATAGGCCCTGAGCAGCGCGTGTGTCGCCACCTCGATGGCTTCCAACGGCGGCGTCGTCGTTCCCAGGCGCGGCCGGTAGCGGGCGATCGCCTCCGCCTGGCGAACGCTGCGGGTGGCGAGGTCGACCGCGCTCGGGCCCACGTCTCTGCCCGCCGTGCTGGCGGCGGCTTCCTGGGCTGCCTTGTGGGCGGCACGAGCCTGGCGCACCGCGGCAGACCGCGAGACCGGCCGGGCAGCCTTGCGGTGTGACGAGGTGGCCGGGTCGTTCCCCTTGGAGACCAGACCGCCAGCAGGAGGGGTCAGCTCGAAGGTGACGTCGGTGATACTCCGGAGGCGAGCGGCGTCGGACAACGGCTCCACTGTGCTCACCGCGGCCAGAGCTGCACTCCCGCGCCCCGACGGACGCTCCACGAGGCCACGGGCGAGGTCGAGACCTCGCCACGTGAACCGGGTCAAGTCGTGGCCCTTTCGTCCGTACCCGGCGGCCAGCGCGACAAAGGGACCTTCGCTCACCACCGTTGGCCAGAACGCGGCAGCACCGTCCGACGGCTGGCGGGCGGGCTGCTGATGAGCCGGCTGCTGACGGGACGACGTGTGGCGGCGCCGCTTGGCAGCACCGTGGACGACGTCTGCGAGGGTCAAGAGCCGGGCCCGGTAGCCCCGCCGGGTCACGGCAGCCACGTTCGGGAGCCGCTCGGGCGCTACGAACGCGTCGATCGCGTCCCAGGTGAGGTACCTCCTCAGCTCCGGCGGCGAGCACCGGTCCCAGCCGGCCTGTCCGGCGAGGAACCCGTACAGCAGGCGGAGGCTTTCTGCAGCCGCCTTCTGGTCAGGCCTGGCCGAGAAGGCTGCCATGACCGCCTCGACGGCGACAGCTCGGGCATGGCCCACACCCACGTCATCGAGGTGGCGCGAGGGAGTCCGCTCAAGAAGCGTCCGCAGCTGGTCGGTTGACACGCAAGGACCCGTCCGGAACGCCGCACCCGGCGCAATCGCGGTCGATCACCGCCGCCGCGGGCGCGTTCTCCCTGGTCAGACGGTTCTGAGCCGGCACGGCACCGACACCGAATCCGCACCGCGTTCGCCCCAACGGAGTCTGCGACGGCGAACGCCGACCGATGTGTCGGCCAGGAAGGCCAGCTGGATGCGGCCCGGTCGTATCCCTCCACCGAGGCGACGCCTTCAGTCGTCGCCGTCTGATGAGCTTCCCGGTACCCTGGGTCGCATGACCGACGAGTTCCCCGTGCACTCGGTTGACGATGACGAGGCCGGCCGACGTTCAGCGATTCTGGCGGAGAACGATCGCATGCTCGAGCGGGTAGCGTCGATCCGCATGGCGTCCGGCCCAGGACCGTGGCCGGTGGCTGATGCCGCTGGCAACGTCATCCGGGTCACCGACTCGGACTGAGGCGCCCGATCAGCCATGCGGCCGGCTGGCCGCTTCCGGCCGACGGCGCGAGTGGCTTCGACGTCGTCCACGCATCAGATGGGCGCTCTGCTCCTTCTTCCGACCGAGTGGTCGGCTCGGTCAGCGACTCGGCGTCCACTGAGGTCGCGTCGGTGGCCACCCCCTCGGTCGACTCTGCGGGCTCCTGGTGTTCACATCCTCCAGATCGTGTTGCTGCTCTCGACCTTCCTCGCCGTACTGCTCTTCAGCCTGGTCATCCCGTTGGTGACCGTCCCGTTCCTCGCCTTCGCCCTCGTGTTCGTCCTCTTCATCTTCCTCCTCTCCATCCTCCTCCGGACTGGTCGAGTTCGACCTCGTCGTGGTGGCGGTGGCCGGCACCGGCGCCCGCCTCCGGTCGGAGGTGGCAATACCGGTGGCGGCGAACCGGAAGCTGGCGAGCTCCTGGGGAGGCTGGGGCCCCTACCCTCCGTTTCTGGCGCGCTCGAACCGCTCTACTCCCTCGAGGTGTCATGACGGCCAGATTCGGCCGAATGTACAATGTCCGAGGGAAAACGGTGGCATAGACCGTTTGCTCGGGTACAATGCACGCCATGGGTATCGATGATCTGGTACTTCGAGAGATGCACCGTGTGGCGGTGGACGCTGGCCGCCCGGGCATCTGCCTGCCCTCAGCAGATCTGGCGAAGCTGGCGGTCCCCGCCGGCAGTCTGTCGGCGGCACGAGAGGCCGTCCGGCGTCTCTCGAAGGCCGGGCGGATCATTCGCGCCCGACGGGACCTGCTCGTCCTGCCCGACGCCACTGGCCTCTTGGGCGTGGATCTGCCCGACCTGGTCGATGTGGTGGCCCCCCGGCCCTACCTCATCACGGCCGGGCGGGCCCTCGAGCGCCACGAGCTCACCGACCAGCACTTCTTCGGAACCATCGTCCTGACGGCCGCCCGCCTCGAGCAGCTGCACTTCCGGGGCCAGACCGCCACCTTCTTGGAGACGGACCCGGCGAACATCTGGGGGTGGGAGGACGCATCCGGCCCGCGCTTCGCACGTCCCGAACGGGCCATCCTCGATGTCCTCAACCACCCGCGGTACGCCGTGACACTCACGCAGGCCATCGACGCCCTGGTGCTCGCGGACTCTCGGGACCCCGACTTCGTCCCGCGGCTGTTGGACGCCGTGGTGCTCTACGGGTCGCCAGCGGTCGCGCGTCGCGTGGGGCTGATTGTCGATCGCTTCGTGGGACCTCAAGCAGCTGCCCCGTTCCGGGACTGGATAGGGAAGAACCGTGCCCCGGTGCTCCTGCGTCCTCGTGGGAAGCGAACCGGTCTTGTGGATGGGACCTGGCGGGTCCTCGTCAACGCACCTCTCGAGTCCGAGCGCGTTCGCACATGACTGGCCGCCATCCCCAACGCAAGTGGGGCAGCGACCGGCAACTCACCGAACTTCTCGAGTCCTTGCCGGGCGGTGTGGGCGTCGCCACCCGCGACTTCGCGCTGGTGACCCTCGCCGCCCAGCTGTCGGGTAGCTTCCCTGGTCAGCTGGTGTTCAAAGGCGGCTTCGTCCTTCGCCACGTCCACGGCATCCACCGCTTCTCCAAAGACGTCGACGCCACCAAGACCGATCCCGCCCGGCACAAACTGGACAGCGACGAGGTGGCTGAAGCCATCCGACAGGCGAGCATCCACAACGTCGTGCGCTTCATCCCCGAAGAGCCAGCAACCAACTCAGCTCGCAGCCTCGACTTCGATGACGTCGCCGTGCGCGGAGAGTCCATCCCTGACACCACGGTGCAGGTCGAGGTCAGCTACAGAGAAGCGGTCCTCGACGCCCCAGAACTGGCTCGCGTCGGGGCCCCGTTCTACGAGGAGTTCGAGGTCCTGACGATGACGGTCCCGGAGATGGCGGCTGAGAAGCTCCGCACGCTTGCCCAGCGCCTGCGCCCTACGGACTTGGCCGACCAGGCCGCCCTCCTCCAGCGCACACCAGAGAAGGACGACGGGCACATCGCTGAGTTGGCGGTGGCCAAGTTCGAGCTGGTCAAAGCGGGTCGGGCCAACCGCATCGACCGTATCCACGCCCACCTCGAGGAGATGGGCGAGACCTACGACATCGTGGTGCCCGAGCTGTTCCCCAACGCCCCCTCGTATCGCGAGGCCATGGGCATCGTCGCACCGAGACTCCGGAACCTGGTGCCCTGACCCCACCAGCAGGCGTTCCGAGAAGTACCCGGATCGCCCTCGCGAGCAGCTCCGCCATACGGAGCCGAGGCTACTTCCAGAGTCCTTCGATCCGGATGAAGGGTGTGGCTTCTCGCATCGCTGGCAGACCCAACCTGAGCGGAGCTGGGCAGCGGCCATGCTGCGAGAACAGCGGATCGTGCTACTCCAACGCGACGACCTGTTCCACGTCCTCCCACCGCACGATGAGCCTCGTCACTCCCATGGGCGGCGCTGGAGCAACAGTGGTCCTCCCGATCCTTTCGTCACCTCCACCGCTCGCCCCGCCGCCCATCGGGCGGTACTCGGTTCCCACATCGTCGGTGATCACGATCATCATGCGGGCGGCATCGTGACGCCGGCGTAGGAACTGCTTGCGCATGGCAAGACGTTGGTCCTCGGGCATACCTTCGGTGTCGGCGTCGAGCTCAGCCAGCCCCTCGCCTAACAGTGACTCGTTGTCGGGGAGGGGGGCGAAGCGCCAACCGACGGTTACCTGAGTGTCGTAAATCTCCACACCGAGAAGTTGAAACCGACCGCCGTGGCGCGTCGGCAGGGCCGGCGTGTTGGTGGGAACCAGTCGAATCAGCTCCGGGGTTGGACGCGGAACTGGCGGCTTGGATTCTGGCGGGTCGGCGCCGAACCCCACCAGGCGAGCGACCGCCACCCCCGGCCGAGGGTTGAGCGGCTCCAGCGGCTTCTCGCCGAGCGCCACCAGGCAACGGTTGGTCCACTCGCTGATCTCGTCATGGTCGACCATCCCCACGAAGGCCAGCGCATCGACCGCCGCCCTGAAGTTGCTGAAGGCCAAGCGCTTGCCATCTGGGGACTGCTGCTGGGCGGGGTGTACGGGGTCGCGAATCTGGGCCAGCCGGTCCGCCAGGTAGGCCTGCGCCACGGGGTTCATCGGCTCGCCGCTGGCGGCCGTCCATCGAGATGACCAGACCCGGGATGTTCCCTGCCAAGGCTCGATCCGTCGTCGGCCATGAGGCAAGCATAGAGGTTGCCTTGTCCGACGCGCTTTGTCCGACGGCTAACACCCAGTGACCGAAGACACGGGTTGGGTGGCTCTGCTGCACGAAAAGGGTGGCCGGGCTGCACGAACAGGTGAAGGGTTCAGTCAGGCTGAGTCTCGGCCGCTCCGCCACGACGAGGTCGCTGACCTGGAACTTCGCCGCTCCGTCAAAGTGTGTGGTCATAACGCTCGAAATCGCGTGATGAGCGAAGGCGGAAGCAGCAACGACGGGCTCCTGACCAGGGCCTGCCGAGTTTCGCAACAACCTCGCTGCGGGGTCCTGACGAGAGCGAGGGCCCCGGGACGAGAGCGGTGCCGGGATCGGAGGACGCAGCCGCCCGAAGGCACCCGGTCCCCGCTACCCCACCGGTGCCCAGTGCACGCCGTCGGTGGTGTGCCACGGCGCCCCGTCGAGGAGGGCGAGCCCGATCCCGGCGCTGGTCACCGACACCACGGCTGCCTGGGCTGCCGGTCCGACGGCCGTCCAGTCGACACCGCCGTCGGTCGTCCCGAACAGCCCGCCCCGATCGAGGGCGAGGACCGCCTGCTCCGGCGACAGCGCCGTCAACTGTTGGACGAACCCGCGGCCGCTGATCTGGCCCACCACCGGCGTCGAGCCCCCGGGTGCCACTCCGCCGAGCGGCACGGACGCGGCCAGGTGCCAGTGGGCTCCGCCGTCCGACGACCGGTAGAGCTGCTTCGCCTGGAGGCTGGTCTCCGGCTGGCTCACGCACGCGAGCCAGAGGTCGCCCACCCCGCCGGCCGACAGGTGCGTCAACGTGGTGAGGTCCAACCTGGCGCTCGAGCACGGCATCGTGCCGACCGCCGTCCACGAGGTCCCGCCGTCGGTGGTGGTGACGATCCCGGTCTGGCCGAGGCCATAGGCGGTCGAAGCGGTGACCCGGACGAGGGACCGGACCGGTGGCGTGGCCGCCGTCGACCGGGCCCATGTCGCCCCACCGTCGGACGACGTCCACAGGACCACGGGCGCCGTCGCCGCTCCGGCCGAACCCGGCTGCGTGACCACCCACACGCTCTGACCGAGGGACAGGACCTGCTCGACCCCGGTGATGCCGGGTACCGCCTTCCACGTGTGCCCACCGTCGCCCGTGGCCATGAGGGGTCGGGTCGTCGGTGCCGACGTGTCCGTGCAGCAGGAGGACGGGCCGGCCTGCCACGTCCACCCCCGCTGCGCGGTGGCGAAGACCAGACCCGACTCGTAGGACAGCGGCTGCAGCGTCTGCTGGGTGGCCACCGCCGTCCAGTGCGCTCCACCGTCGACGGTCGCGGCCACACCCACCGCTCCGGTCGTGGAGTAGTAGCGGGGCCCGATGAGCGCGTAGGCGTGCGTCTGATCGATGACCGACAGGCCGCTCAGCGCAGCCACCTTCACCTGGCTGCCGACGGTCGGCGTCGCGACCGTGGTCGTCGACCCGGCCGGAGCCGTCGTGGTGGTCGAGCCGGTGGTGGTCGAGGGGGACGACCGTGCCGCGCCGGACGTACACGACGCAGCCACCACCGCCGTCAGGGCCGCCGCTGCGAGAACCGAGCTCCGCCGGGTCCCTCGTCTCATGTCCCCCACCCTTCTGCCCGCCGCCGAATTCCGCCGAATGCCACCCAAGGTACGCCGCTGCGGTGTGGTGCGGGTGTTGGGAGGCGCCCCCACTCCCGCCCCACTCCTCCCGGATCGGCGACGATCGACCGGCGGGACGCGCCTCAACCGGCGGCGGCGACCTCGCCGGCCGGGGGCGCGGCGTCGAGCAGTCGGCGTGAGAACAGTTCGACCTCCCGGTAGACGTCCCGGCTGTCCTCGGCCCACGGCATGAGGATCTGGAACACGTGGAACATACCCTCGGCCTCGTGGGCGTGGACGGGGACTCCTTCCGCCCCGAGCCGCTCGGCGAAGCGACGGATCGGGTCCCGGAACATCTCGTCGCCGCCCCACGAGACGAAGGTCGGCGGGTAGGTGGACAGGTCGGCGTTCAGCGCCGTCACCCGGGCGTCGTCGGGGTCGATCCCGCGCAGGTAGGCGCCCGCGGGGATATTCCAGGGGAGGATGTCGCGTTCCGCGTTGGCGGTGATCGACGTGTCCTCCATGCGCAGGTCGACCTCGGGCGAGAACAGGATCAGGCCGGCCGGGCGGCGGCACGCGCCCCGGCCGCGGCCGACCTCGACCATCAGGCTGTGGGCCACGCCGCCCCCGCCGGAGTCACCGGCCACGAACAGGCGCTCCGGTGGCGTGCCCGCCTCCGCCAGAGCGGCCAGGGCCGAGGCGGCGTCCTCGACCGCCGCCGGGTAGGGGAACTCGGGCGCCAGCCGGTAGTCGGCGACGAAGACGGAGCACCCGGTGGCCCGGCACAGGCGGGCGGTGAAGAACGCGTACATGTTCGGCGAGGTCCCGATGTAGCCGCCCCCGTGCAGGTAGAGGATGGCGCCGGCCGGCTCCCGGCCGCGGGGCTGGTAGTGGATGCCGGGCACACCGCCGAGGACCACGTTCCGTTGCTCGACGTCGAACGACCGCACCACCGGCGGCATGGCCACCCGGCACAGCTCGTCGAGCAGGAGCTCGATGGAGCGGAACTCCGGGATGGGGAGCGAGGAGACGTAGCCCATGAACGAGCGGAGCACCTCCCGCGTGACGCTGGTCGCCAGGTTGGCACCGGCGCTCGAAGGGCCTCGCAGGGGGCGGCGGAAGGGGACCCGGGCCAGCGCCGCAGCCAGATGCTGTGCCAATCCGGCCGCGTCGATGGCTGCAACCGGCACCGACGCCGTCGCCACCCCTGGGCGCTTGGCCATGACCACGATCCCGACCTCCTCACCTCTCGTCGTCCGTCTTCTCGCGTCTCGCCGCCTGTCTTCACCGGCCGCCCGGCCACCGCCACTACCGTGAGCGCATGGCGCCACACCCGAGCACGCCGCCCCACCCTACGGGCCCGTGGGGCCCGTGGGTCCGACCGGCGGCGGGCGGGCAGCGGTGACCGACGACGAGGCGATGGCGCTGGCCCTGGCGCAAGCCGAGGCCGCGGTGGCCCACGGCGACGTGCCGGTCGGTGCCGTGGCCGTCGCCGGTGGGCGGGTAGTGGCCGCCCGCCACAACGAGCGGGAGCTCGCCGGGGACCCCACGGCCCATGCGGAGATCCTCGCCCTGCGCGACGCCGCTCGCGCCCTCGGGTCGTGGCGCCTCGCCGAGGTCACCCTGTACGTCACCCTGGAACCGTGCCCGATGTGCGCCGGGGCCCTGGTGGCCGGGCGGGTGGGCCGGGTGGTGTTCGGGGCGGCCGACCCCAAGGCGGGCGCGGCCGGCTCCCTCTACAACCTGTGTGCCGATCCCCGCCTCAACCACGAGGTGGCGGTCACCGCCGGCGTGCTCGCCGCCCCGTCCGCCGAGCTGCTCGCGGGATTCTTCGCCTCCCGGCGCGGCTAGCCTCTCCGGCGGAGGGATGCGAGAGTGGCCGAATCGGACGGTCTCGAAAACCGTTGTGCCCCCTGGGCACCGTGGGTTCGAATCCCACTCCCTCCGCGGAGCGGCACCGGTGCGTGCACGGTCCGGCGGTCGCCGGCTGCAGTGGTCCGGCACACCTGACCGCCGAGACCGCGCACCCGGACCGGGCACCAGGTTCGTGTGCCTCCCCCGGTCAGCTCCCCTGGTCGGCTCGGCCAGACAGCCACCGCCGCAGGCCGGCCGCGTTGGAGTGGACCCCGTTCAGCACGTCGAGCTTGTGGCGGTGCTCCTCGGGGACGTCGGCCATGAGCGGGTCGAACTCTGCGGACAGCGCCTCGGCGATGTCCGTCCCCGCCCGGTAGGCGGCCTCGGCCACCTCCGTCCATCGCCGCAGCGTCCCCTCCGCCTCGGCCAGGAGGTCCTGGGGATCGGTGAGCAGCCCGTAGTGGGCGAGCGCGATCCCCTCGGGCCGGCGGGCCGCGAATTTCGCCAGCGAGTGCAGCGCCTGGTCGAGGTCGAAGTCGGGCGGCGGGGTGGCCGGCCGCAGCACGCCCGAGTCGGGGAGCCGCACCCCCACGGCGTCGCCGGCGAACAGCACCCCACTCAGGGAGTCGTGGACGGCCACGTGGTGCTTGGCGTGTCCGGGCGAGTCCACCGCCACCAGCACCCGGCCGGGGCCGACCCGGATCTCCTCGCCGTCGGCCAGCACGTGCAGGCGCTCGGCCGGTGTCGGGTCGAGGCGACCGTAGAGGGAGTCGAGGAGGGGTCCGTAGACGCGGGCGGCCGAGTCGACCAGGCGGGTCGGGTCGGCCAGGTGGCGGGCGCCCTTCTCGTGGACGTAGACGGTGGCGCGGGGAAACGCCCGGGCCACGTCGCCCACGCCGCCGGCGTGGTCGAGGTGGATGTGGGTGACGACCACGCCGGCCAGGTCCCTCGGGCCGATCCCCAGGCGCTCGAGGGCGTCGAGGAGGACGGGCACCGAGCTCTGGCTCCCCGTCTCCACCAGCACCGGCGCCGGTCCCTCGATCAGGTAGCCGGCGGTGACCCGCTCCCACCCGCCGAGCAGGGTGTCGACCTCGAGGACGCCGTCGGCGATGAGGACACCGGCCGGTGGGCTCCCCTCCCCGACCGGTGCACCGTGGCCGTCGCCGGTCCCGTGGCGGTGGTCGTGGTGGTGCCCCCCGCTCACGACGGTTGCACCTCGATCACCACCTTCACGTCGTCGTCCTCCGGATCGAGCGCGTCGTGCCACTTCTCGAGGGGCACCCGCCGCGACACCAACCGGGCCAGCCAGTCGTGGTCGGCGGCGGCCAGCGCGTCGGCGGCGGCCTCGTAGTGGCGCCGGTTGGCGTTCACCGAACCGGCCACCGCCTCGTTCTCCAGGACCATGGTCCGATTGAGCGTCCCACCGTCGACCGTTATCCGCCGCCCGCCCGACGACACACCGGTCAGGCACACGACCCCTCCGGGGCCGACGTGGTCGAGGGCGTCGAAGACGAGCGAGTCGACCCCGGTGCACTCGATGACCACGTCGGGCGCGTCCACCGCGTCCTCGATGGCGCCCGTGTGGTACTCGGCGCCGAGGGCCCGCACCAGGTCGGGTTTCGGTCCCGAGGTCACCCGGTCGAGGACGTGGACGTCGATGCCCCGTTGGACACCCATGAGGGCGGCGAGCAGGCCGATGGGGCCGGCCCCGGTGACCACCGCCGTCTTCGGGGCGAAGTGGGCCCGGCCGCCGATCCGCTCCACCTGCTCCCACGCCTTGGCCACCACACTGGCCGGCTCGAGCAGCACGCCGTTGACCCCGAGCGACGCGTCCACCTTCACGGCGAAGGCCGGGTCGATCCGGTACCGCTCGGAGCAGTACCCGTCGTGCTCCTTGATCCCCCGCTCCGTGTAGCGGCCGTTGCGGCAGAAGTCCCACTCGCCCACCGCGCAGTTGGCGCAGGGAACCGGGTCGGGCCGTCGCACGATGCCGACGACCAGGTCGCCGGCGGCCAGCCCGGAGCCGTCCGGGGCGTCGACCACGCGGCCGAGGGACTCGTGACCGAGCACCAGGCGGTCCCTCCCCTCGGGCGCCCAGCCGTAGTTCCCCGACAGGATCTCGTGATCGGTCCCGCACACGCCGACGGCCAACGTCTCGACCAGCAGCAGACCGTCGTCGTCCGGCGGCTCTGCGACGTCGTCGAGCCGGGCCGACCCCGCAGTGCCGGGGATGACGGTGAGCGCCTTCACCCGGCCTCCACCCTCACCGTCCCGCCACCTCCGGTCCGGTCGCCTCCGGCCCGGTCCCGCCAGTGGGGCGGTTGCCGTGGAGGGTCCGCCGTGGCCTGGCCGCGGGTACCTTGCCCGCCAGGTGCAACCGGCCCGTACCCGAGGCGGAACGGTGCATCCCCCGGCGGGTGCGGTCCACGGTGCTGGGGTGCATCACCGGGTGCTCCGCTCCCGACAGCTTCGACACGCAGTTCACCAGCGAGACGTGGGAGAACGCCTGGGGGAAATTGCCGACGAGCCGCCCGGCCACCGGGTCGTACTCCTCGGAGAGCAGCCCGAGGTCGTTCCGGAGCGCCAGCAGTCGATCGAGCATGGCATGGGCGTCGTGCTCGCGGCCGATCATGGCCAGGCAGTCGGCCATCCAGAAGGAGCAGGCCAGGAAGGCGCCCTCACGGCCGGTCAGCCCGTCCACGTCGCCGGTGTCGACCGTCCGGTAGCGGAGGACGAACCCACCGTCCATCAGCTCCCGCTCCACCGCCTCGATCGTCCCCCGCACCCGCGGGTCGGTGGCGGGCAGGAACCCCACCAGGGGGATCATGAGGAGGCTGGCGTCGAGGGCATCCGACCCGTAGTACTGGGTGAACGACCCCTTCGCCGGGTTGAACCCCTGGTCGCACACCTGCTCGTGGATCTCGTCGCGCAGGGTCCGCCACCGGTCGAGCGGACCCTCCGTGCCGCACATCGCGGCCGTCCTGATGGCCCGGTCCACCGCCACCCACGCCATCACCTTGGAGTGGGTGAAGTGTCGCCGTGGGCCGCGCACCTCCCAGATGCCGTCGTCGGGCTCCCGCCAGCCGTCCTCGAGGAACGTCATGAGGGCCCGCTCGAACTCCCAGGCCGGTGCGGTCACGGTGTCGCCGGCGTGGGCCGCCTCGAACAGGGCCGACATGACCTCGCCGTACACGTCGAGCTGGAACTGGCCGGCGGCGGCGTTGCCGATGCGCACCGGTGCCGACGACTCGTAACCCGGCAGCCAGTCGGCCTGCCACTCGTCCAGGCGGCGCTCGCCCGCCGGCCCGTACATGATCTGCATCTGGGACGGGTCGCCGGCCACCGCCCGCAGCAGCCAGTCGCGCCATGCCAGGGCCTCCTCGAAGAACCCGCCCCGCATCAGCGCCTCGAGGGTGAGGGTGGCGTCGCGCAGCCAGCAGTAGCGGTAGTCCCAGTTCCGCCCGCCGCCGAGTGTCTCGGGGAGCGAGGTGGTGGCGGCGGCGACGATGCCGCCCGTCGGCTCGTAGGTCAGGGCCTTCAGGGTCACGAGCGACCGCACCACGGCGTCCCGGTGGTCACCCTGGTAGCTGCACTGGGCGACCCAGTCGGACCACCACTGCTCGGTGTCCTCGATGGCGTAGACGGCGTCGACGGGCCGGGGCGGCTCCCGGTTCGCCGGGAACCAGGCCAGGGAGAAGGGGACCCGCTGGCCCTCGGCCACGGTGAACTCCGCCACCGTGGTCATGTCGGCGCCGCGGGTGTGCACCGGCGTCCACAGCGAGAGGCCGTCCGGTCCCGCCACCGCGGTGAGCGTCCCGTCGAGGCGGCGGACCCACGGGACCACCTGCCCGTAGCCGAACCGCATGGCCAGGTGCATCTCCATCGTCACCCGGCCCCGGACGCCCTCGACCAGCCGGACCACCTCGGCGTGCTCGCGACGGATCGGCATGCAGTCGGTGACCCGCACCGTCCCCTCGTCGGTGACGAACTCCGACTCGAGGACCAGCGAGTCGCCCAGGTAGCGGCGGTGGGTGGCGCGGGTGGCGCCCTTCGGCGCCAGGCGCCACGATCCATGCTGCTCGTCGCCCAGCAGTTTGGCGAAGCATGCGGGCGAGTCGAACCGGGGCAGGCACAACCAGTCGATGGAACCGTCACGGCCGACCATCGCCGCCGTGTGCAGATCGCCGATGATGCCGTAGTCCTCGAGGGGGAGTGCCACCCACTCTGTCTAGCCGGACGGCGCTGGTCGCGCCGGTCGCGCCGTGTCGCGGGCGACCCGGTCGGCGCCGCGGTCAGCCCACGATGCAGGCGCCGGTGCCCACCGGCGAGACCGAGGAGATCGCCTTGTCGACCCGCTGGAGGACGCCGGGTGACGCCAGCGCGTACCCGATGTCCGAATTGGTGGTCGACCGGGAGAACACGACCCCGACGACGGTGCCGGACGGCGTCACCAGAGGACCGCCCGAATTCCCCGGGCGTACGACCGCCTGGATCTCGTAGACGTCACGGACGGTCAGCCCCTGGCCGTAGATGTCACGCCCCTGTGCCTGGAACTCGGCCAGGACGCCGGCCGGGCCGTAGGTGAAGGGACCGCCCCCCGGGTAGCCCAGGACGACGGCGCCCGTGCCCCGGGGCACCGTGCCGGGATCGAGCTGCAGGCTCGGGTCCCCGAGATTGGCGACCCGCAGGATGGCCAGGTCGAACGACGGGTCGAAGAGCACCACCGTCGTCTGGTGGGCACCGGTGCGATCTTCCACCTGCGGGTGGGCGATGCCGGCGACGACGTGCGCGTTGGTCACCACCAGCCCGGGGGCCACCACGAAGCCTGACCCCTCCTGGATCTGGCCACACCCCACACCCACGATCTTGACCGTCGACGGTCCTGCCGCCTGCACGGCCGCGTCGACCTCGGCGGTGGACGGCAACGGCACAGGGCCGGCGGCCAGCGGCGGTAGTTCGGCGAAGACGGACGGGAAACCCTCGTCGGACAGGAAGTGCTGGACCTGGGCGAAGACCGAGGGCGGTGCCGGCAGGATCCTGTCCAGCGCTCGCACGATCGAGGACCCGGAGATCGCGGCGTTGAGGCCGAGCGAGCTGCTGCTGGCCAGGGTGCTGGCCAACAGCCATACCGCGAGCAACGACGCGGCCACCGACACTCCGACGCCAAGGGCCGAGTCGACCCCGCCGAGCCTCGTCCGGTGCACCCGCCGGAACAGGCTGGTGCCCGCGTAGCGGCCGGCGGCACCGAGGAGCATGGCGACGCCGAGCATGGTGGCCAGCGCGATCACCGCCCGCGCCGTCGTCCCCTGGACGTGGCCCGCCGTGACGGAGGCCAGCAAGGCACCGAGGAACATCCCGATCCAGAACCCGCCGAACGACAGGACCTGCAGGACCGCGCCCAGTCGCAGGCCCTCGACGGCGGCCAGTGCCACCACGAGGAGGAGGATCACGTCGACGACGTTCACCGCGGCGTCCTCCCCGATGGCGGGCCCTCCCCGCCGATGACGCCGCTCCGCCGCATCTCCTCGTCCACCTCGCTCCTGTCGTCGCCCGGCCGGTGGGTGAGAGTAGACCGCTCGCCGGCCCGCCGCGTGGCGCCCCGGCAGGAGGGAACGCGCCGACGGGCCATCACCCGTGCAATGATCGCGTGCAGGGCACATTGGGTCGCGGCACGAGGCGGCCAGAAGAGATCGGGGACCACGATGAGCGACACCTCACCTCCTCCACCGGATCAGCAGCCCCCGTCCGGAGGAGTGCCCCAGGTTCCGCCCCCCTACGGCCCACCACCGCAGGCGCCGCCCCCCTACGGCCCACCGCCGCAGGCGCCGCCGGGCTACGGGCAGATGCCACCGCAGGCGCCGCCGGGCTACGGCCCACCACCGCAGGCGCCGCCGGGCTACGGGCAGATGCCGCCCTACGGCGGCCCTCCCGGCGGTTCCCCCTACGGCTACGGGGGCGTCCCCGGCCCGGTGGACGTCCTGGGCCGGCCGCTGGCCGACTGGTGGCAGCGACTGGTGGCCATCATCATCGACGGCCTGATCCTGTTCATCCCGCTCGGGATCATCTTCAGCGCCGCGCTGGGCACGACGGGCGTGACCGGCGGTCATCTCGGCGTGAAGGTGGCCATCGCCGCCATCATCGATGCCGTGGTGGAGATCGCCTACTTCGCCGTACTGAACGGCAGCGAGAAGGGGCAGACGGTCGGCATGATGGCCATGGGCATCACCGTGCGCGACGCGTCCTCCGGCGGGGCCATCGGCCCGCAACGAGCCGGGATGCGCATCCTCGCCCTGTCACCGGGGATCGTGCTGTCGTGGGTCCCGCTGCTCAGCGCCCTCGCCGGGCTCTACACGCTGGTCTGCGGCCTGTCGCCCCTGTGGGACTCCCGGCGGCAGGGGTTCCACGACAAGGCCCTGCACACCGTCGTCATCAAGGTGCGCTGACCGGTCACGCGGTCGGGCCGGCGGCGCGGGATCCGTCACCCGGCCGGTAGGCGATGACAGCCAGGAACATGTTGGCGGTGACCCTCGACACCACGTCGAGAGGCGGCGGGTCGTCGGCCAGGATCCAGTCGACGACGATCTCGTTGATGCCGCCGACCAGTGCCCGCGTCGTGAGGGTGACGTCCTCGCGGCGCGTCGACTCCACGTCCACGAAGCTGTGGGCGTCGGACTCGAGGATGGCGGCGAAGGCATGGATGGCGCCACGCCGATGCCCCTCGAGCTCACGGCTCACGCCGATGGTCTCCAGGCACATGATGCGCGCCCGGCGCGGGTCGTCGAGAAAGGCATGGACGAAGGCGTCGACTCCCGAGCGCACCCGGGCCTCGAGCCCGAGCGAGCGTTCGGTGGCCACCTCGAGCGCGTGCAGGATCCGTTCGGCCGCGTGCTCGACCGCTTCGTCGAACACGGCGCGCAGCAGTTCCTCCCGGGAGCCGAACTCCTCGTAGAAGTGGCGGGCCGTCACGCCGGCCTTGGAGCAGATGCTCTCGATCGTCGTGTTGGCGTAGCCGTCCGCCGAGAAGCGCTCCAGCGCGGCGGCGACGAGCCGGGACCGCCGGGCGGCCCGGCGCTCCTCGGGCGTGAGGCCGCCGTAGCGGCGGCCGGTCGGGGGCGGCGGCGCGGGCTGCTCGCCGTCGCCGGGAGGAACATCAACCATCGCACTACGGTACCGGAGGATTGACGTTGGGTAGCTGCAAGTTCACGCAGAGCGGCAACCAGATGCGGACGGGGACACCTTGCGCCGGGCACCAGCACCGGACCCGCAGCCGCGGGCGAGATACTGGGGGCGTGGACGAGGTGCGGACGGTGACGGTCGACGAAGCCCGGAGGCGGTTGGCGGACCTGGTGGCCATGGTCGAGCGACGTCACGACCGCGTCGTGCTGACCCGTGACGGGCGGAGCTCGGCGGTGCTGATCAGCCCGTCGGAGCTCGAGTCCCTGGAGGAGACGCTCGACGTGCTCGGCGATCCGTCAGCGCTCCCCGCCGTCGCCCGGGCCGAAGCCGCCCTCGCATCCGGCGGGCTCGACCCGGCGGCCCTGGCCGACCGAATCGAGCACCGGTGAGCGCCTGGGAGGTGCGGGTCGCCCCCGAAGCGGCGGACCGGATCTCCGCCATGGTCCACCCCGTCGCCGCCTCGATCGTCGCCCTGCTGTCCGACGGGCTGGCCACCAGGCCCCACACCACCGGGCTCCCGCTCCAACGCGAGCTGACCGGGTACCGGGCCGCACGGTCCGGCAACTACCGCATCGTGTACCGGATCGACGAGGAGTCGCGGACCGTCCTCGTCGTGTGGATCGCCCACGGGACCGGGCGCCCCGACATCGTCGGGTCGGGACACGCCGGCTGACGGGGGGCCCGGCGGCCGCTGGTCAACCAGGGGCGAAGAACCCGAGCACCGGCGCGAGGTCGAAGTAGTCGCGCCAGGCACGGATCCGGCCACCGTCCTCCTCGAAGGCCCCCATGACCGGGAGGTCCAGCCGCCGGTCGCCGATGGCGAACGAGTCGACGCGTTCGGTCAGCACGAGGTGCCCGGCAGCGGCCAGGCCCCGGATGCCGAACGAGACCTCGTCGCATCCGTCCATGAACGTGTGCAGCAGCTCGACGGTCGCGGCCAACCCCACCACGGGGTCCATCGGCATGTTGTGGTACACCACGTCCTCGGCCAGCAGCGCCGCCATACGCTCGACGTCCCGGCTCGACGCCGCCTCACAGAACCTGCGCACCACCAGCTCGGCACCGTCCATCGCGCCACCTCCCGGCCTCGCTGCCGAGGGTAGTGCGGGGTCGCCGGCGCTGTATTTACTGCTAAACTCGTGGGAGGACATGGGCCTGGCCGGCGGCCGGCGTGCGGCCCACCGAAGGAGCTGCCGTGCACCACCGAGCCCCAGGACGGGTATGGACGACGACCGGGGCGAGCTGACCCTCCAGCAGGCTGCCGACCGGCTCGGCGTGCACTACATGACGGCCTACCGTTACGTACGGACCGGCAGGCTGCCGGCCCGCCGCGACGGGAACCAGTGGGTCGTGCGCGAGGCGGACCTCGACCGCCTGGAGCCACCCGGGCCGCCGGGCCGGAGGCCGTCCGGTGCCGGCGCCGCCGGGCCGGCGACCGCCCGCCAGGTGACCCGCCTGGCCGACCGCCTGGTCGCCGGGGACGAGGCGGCGGCCTGGGACCTCGTCGAGACCAGCCTCGGACAGGGCGCCCCACCCGAGCAGGTCCACCTGGGGTTGCTCGTGCCGGCGATGGAGCGCATCGGCGACCGGTGGGAAGCGGGCACCCTCGGGGTGGCCGAGGAGCATCGGGCCACGGCCACGGCCAGCCGCCTCATCGCCAGGCTCGGCCCGCGGTTCGCCCGACGCGGTCGACGACGGGGCGTCGTCGTCCTGGCTGCGCCCGCCGGCGAGCTCCACGGGCTGCCCGTCGCCATCGTGGCCGACCTGGTGCGCTGGTCGGGCTTCGAGGTCGTCGAGCTCGGCGCCGACACGCCGGCGGCCTCGGTGGGCGATGCGGTGGCTGCCTGCCCCCGGCTGGTGGCGGTGGGCCTCGTCGCCGTCACGGACGGCGCCATCGT
>JAJZAC010000010.1 GCA_021799615.1 Actinomycetes bacterium | reverse complement strand
GTGGCCGGCTACGCCGCCGCCCGGCCGCTGGCCGCGCCGCCCGGCGAGCGGTTCTCGTATTCGAGCGGCACCACCAACCTCCTCTCGGCGGTGGCCGCCCAGCGCCTGGGACCCGCCGCATCCGTCGACCGGTACCTGGCCGACCGGCTCCTCACCCCCATCGGGGCCACGTCGGCCGTGCCGGGAGTCGACCAGGCGGGCACCTGGGTGGCCTCGTCCTTCCTCGACATGACCGCTCCCGACTTCGCCCGCGTCGGCCTACTGGCCCTACGCGGCGGCGTGTGGGAGGGGCGTCGCCTCGTCCCCGAGGGGTGGGTCGACCGGGGCCGACGGCCCCAGGCCACCGACCCCACCAACGGCGTCCGCTACGGCGAGCACTGGTGGGTGCTCGACGACGGGCGGGGGACCTTCGCCGCCCTCGGCTACGACGGACAGATCCTGGCCCTGTGCCCGGCCAACGACACCATCGTGCTGCGGCTGGGGTCGCTCGATGCCGACGACGGTCCGGCGCTGCGGGCCTGGGCCCTCGAGGTGGTGGCCGCCTTCGGCGGGTGAGCCGGGTCGCCGGCGCCGGCCCCGCCGGGCGCGCCGGCGGGCACGGCACGGCGCTAGCGTGGGGCTCCGCCCACGCCCCGCGCCGGGCCCGGCCCGACCTGCCGGGACCGGCGCCCACCGCGCCGGGCGCGGCCGCCGTGGCGTTCCGGCCACCGCCGGCGCCAGGGAGACGACGTTCCACCACCCCAAGGAGACGACATGACCAGCGACCACCGGCCCGCCGATTTCAAGGTCGCCGACCTGTCACTCGCCGCATTCGGGCGGGCCGAGATCACCCTGGCCGAGCACGAGATGCCGGGCCTCATGGCCATGCGGGCCGAGTTCGGAGCGACGAAGCCCCTGGCCGGTGCACGGATCACCGGCTCGCTCCACATGACGATCCAGACGGCGGTGCTGATCGAGACCCTGACGGCGCTGGGCGCCGAGGTCCGGTGGGCCAGCTGCAACATCTTCTCCACCCAGGACCACGCCGCGGCCGCGGTGGCCGTGGGGCCCGGGGGCACCCCCGACGACCCGCAGGGCGTGCCCGTCTTCGCATGGAAGGGCGAGTCGCTCGAGGAGTACTGGTGGTGCACCGAGCAGGCCCTCCGGTGGCCCGGCGACGGCCCCACCATGATCCTCGACGACGGCGGCGACGCCACGCTCCTCGTCCACAAGGGCGTCGAGTTCGAGAAGGCGGGCGCCGTCCCCGCGGCCGGGCCGGACGACTCCGAGGAGTACGGGGTGATCCTCGCCGTCCTGGCCCGGAGCCTGACCGAGGACCCCCGCCGGTGGACGACCATCGCCAACGGCATCCGGGGGGTCTCGGAGGAGACCACGACGGGCGTGCACCGGCTGGCCGAGATGGAGCGCACCGGCGAACTGCTCTTCCCCGCCATCAACGTCAACGACGCGGTGACCAAGTCGAAGTTCGACAACAAGTACGGCTGCCGCCACTCGCTCATCGACGGGATCAACCGGGCCACCGACGTGCTCATCGGCGGCAAGGTCGCCGTGGTCTGCGGCTACGGCGACGTGGGCAAGGGGTGTGCCGAGTCCCTGCGCGGTCAGGGCGCCCGGGTGGTGGTCACCGAGATCGACCCCATCTGCGCCCTGCAGGCGGCCATGGACGGCTACCAGGTGGCCACCCTCGACGACGTGGTGGGCACGGCGGACATCTTCGTCACCGCCACCGGCAACCGCGACGTGATCACCGCCGCCCACATGGCCCGCATGAAGCACCAGGCCATCGTGGGCAACATCGGCCACTTCGACAACGAGATCGACATGGCCGGCCTGGCGGCGACACCCGGCATCGTCCGCACGGAGGTCAAGCCGCAGGTCGACACGTGGACCTTCCCCGACGGCCATGCGGTGATCGTCCTCTCCGAGGGCCGGCTCCTCAACCTGGGCAACGCCACCGGGCACCCCAGCTTCGTCATGTCCAACTCGTTCACCAACCAGACCATGGCCCAGATCGAGCTGTTCACCAGCGCGTCCACCTACGAGGACAAGGTGTACGTGCTTCCCAAGCACCTCGACGAGAAGGTCGCCCGACTCCACCTCGACGCGCTGGGCGTGCGCCTGACCACCCTGACCCCGGCCCAGGCCGAGTACATCGGCGTGGCGGTCGACGGGCCGTACAAGCCCGACACCTACCGGTACTGACGTGGCGGCCGCCGGTGGCGGTACCCCGCCCGAGGCAACCCGCTACGACGTCGACGGCCCGGTGGCCACCATCACCCTCCACCGGCCCGAGCGGCTCAACGCCTGGACACCGACCATGGCGGCCGAGTACCGGGCCCATCTGGCCGCCGCCACCGGCGACCCGGCCGTCCGGGTCATCGTCGTCACCGGTGCCGGGCGGGGCTTCTGCTCGGGTGCGGAGACCGACGACCTGGCCGGGCACGCCGAGCGCGGCGCCTACGACGCCGGGCACGCCGGCGACGTGGCCACTCCCGGCTACGGGGCCCGGCCCGAGTTCGACGCCGAGCTCGCCTACCACTTCGGGATCCCGAAGCCGATCATCGCCGCCGTCAACGGGCCTGCCGCCGGCATGGGCTTCGCCCTCCAGTGCTACTGCGACCTGCGCTTCGCCGCCCGCAGCGCCCGCTTCACCACCGCGCACGGGCGTCTGGGCCTGCCGGCCGCCTTCGGCCTGGCGTGGCTGCTCCCCAAGCTGGTGGGGCTGACGAACGCCATGGACCTGGCCCTGTCGAGCCGGGTGGTCACCGCCGAGGAGGCGCTGGGGCTGGGGCTCGTGAACGACGTGGTGGACGATGACCAGCTGGTCAGCCACGTGCGCCAGTACGCCGGACGGCTCGCCACCACCGTCTCGCCTGCGTCCCTGGCCGTCACCAAGCGACAGATCTACGACGCCTTCCACCAGGACGCCGCCACCGCCGTCCGGGCGGCCGAGGCGCTGCTCACCCCGATGATGGCCGGTCCCGACTATCGGGAGGGCGTGGCCGCCCTACGTGAGAAGCGCCCGCCCACCTTCGGAGGATCACCGCCGCCGGGGTGGGGCTGACCCGAGCGGGGCTCAGCGGGGCGGGGCTCAGCGGGGCGGGCCCACGCTCGGGCGGGAACCGCCGGGGAGGCGGGCCGCCCGTCGGGACGGTGCCGACGGGCGGCCCAGCCACCGTCGCACGGCGCCGGCCACCTCCGCGTCCCGCCCGGCCAGGCCGTGGTCGCCACCGTCGATCCACACGTGGGTGACCGGGCCGGGGATGGCCCGGGTCGCCGCCAGCAGCTCCTCGGGGGTACCGAAGGCGTCCCTCGTACCCGAGACGAACAGGCACGGCACGTGCAGCTCACCGAAGTGGTCACTGCGCAGCCGGTCGGGCCGTCCCGGTGGGTGGAGCGGGTAGCTCACCAGGACCAGAGCGGCGGCGGGCTGCCCGGCGGACAACGCCATCGAGCACATACGACCGCCCATCGACCGCCCACCGAGGGCGATCCGGTCCTCGGCCACCCCGATGCGCCCGGCGAGCACCGCTGCCGCCGAGCGGACCGTCGCCACCAGGACCGCAGGTCGGTCCGGCGCCCGCCTCCCCGCCAGCCGGTAGGGGAAGTCGACCCGGTCCACCACCACGCCGAGGGGGACCACCGCCCCCTCGATGGCCACCAGGGCGGGGTGGTCGCTCGCGGCGCCGGCGCCCGGAGTCAGCACCAGGCCGGCCGGGGGCCAGGGGCGCCCGGTCACGCCGAAGGCACCCGCCAGCCGCGCGACTCGGCGATCTCGCGGCAGGTAGGGCACAGCGGGTAGCGACCCGGGTTGCGGCCCGGCACCCACACCTTGCCGCACAGCGCCCGGACGGCGGTGCCGTTCACCATGCCCTCGACCACCGAGGTGCCGGCTGGGACGAAGCGGCCCTCGCCGCCACCCTCGCCCTCCTTCGGCTCCTTCGGCCGGAACCCCTCGAGGACGATGTGGGTCATGCGCTCGTGGTCGCCGTCGAGCTCGGGGTCGGCCACCGAAGGCGACAGCGTGGTGCCGGAGGGCGTGCCGGTGTCGGTCATGCCCCCAGGTTGCCACGTACGGGGCACCTGCCCGACCCCCTACGATCACTGCGTGCCCCGCCGGTCCCTCGTCCTGGCCTCCGGCTCGTCCGCTCGCCTCCGGCTGCTGCAGGCCGCCGGCTTCGCCCCTTCGGTCCTGGTCAGCGGTGTCGACGAGGCATCGGTCACGGCCCCCGACACCGCCACGCTGGTCTGCCGTCTGGCCGAGGCCAAGGCCGAGGCCGTGCTGGGCCGGGCCGGCGACGCCGTGGTGGTGGCCTGCGACTCCGTCCTCGAGCTGGGCGGCCGCCAATTCGGCAAGCCGGCCGACGACGCCGAGGCCCGGGCGTGGCTCGCCTCGATGCGGGGCCGGGACGGCGTCCTCCACACCGGCCACTGCGTCGTCGACGGCCGGACGGGCCGGCGGCAGGTGGCCGGCGCCACCACCGTCGTGCGCTTCGGCACCTTCGACGACGCCGAGCTCGACGCCTACCTGGCCACCGGCGAGGCCCGGCAGGTGGCCGGGGCGTTCACCATCGACGGGAGGTCGGCCCCGTTCGTCGACGGGATCGACGGGGACCCCGGGAACGTGATCGGCCTGTCGCTCCCCCTCTTCCGGCGCATCCTCGGCGACCTGGGCCTGACGGTGATGGACCTGTGGGCCTGACACCCGCCCCGGTGGTCCCGGGCGTGCGTATCGGGCCGCTCGCCCTCGACCCCCCGGTCGTCCTCGCGCCCATGGCCGGCGTGACCGACGGGCCGTTCCGCCGGCTGTGCCGGCGGTTCGGTGGCGTGCTGACCGTGAGCGAGATGGTGACCGCCCGGGCCCTGGTCGAGCGGAACGCCCGCACGGTGGCGATGGCCACCTTCGAGCCCGACGAACCCGTCCGCAGCGTGCAGCTGGCCGGGGTCGATCCGGTGGTGATGGACCGGGCCGTGCGCCTGCTGGTGGACGAGATCGGCGTCGACCACGTCGACCTCAACTTCGGCTGCCCGGCGGCGAAGGTGACCCGGCGGGGCGGCGGGGCGGCGCTTCCCGCCCACCGGCGCCTGTTCGCAGGCGTGGTCGAGGCGGCGGTGACGGCGGCCGGCGGCGTGCCCGTCACCGTGAAGCTCCGGATGGGCATCGACGACGACCACCTCACCTTCGTCGAGTCGGGACGCCTGGCCGCCGGCGCCGGTGCGGCCGCCGTGACGCTCCACGCCCGGACGGCCGAGCAGCTCTACGCCGGTGCGGCCCGGTGGGAGGCGATCGCCACCCTGCGGGCAGCCGTCGACGGCGTGCCCGTCCTCGGCAACGGCGACGTGTGGGAGGCGTCGGACGCCCTGGCCATGGTGGCGGCGACCGGGTGCGACGGCGTGGTGGTCGGTCGCGGCTGCCTGGGCAGGCCCTGGCTCTTCGCCGACCTGGCCCGGGCCTTCGCCGGCGCCCCGCCTCTGGCGGCGCCGACGTTCGGCCAGGTGGCCGCGACCATGGTGGAGCACGCCGGGCTCCTCACCGACGCCTTCGGGCCACGGCTCGGCATCCTCCGCTTCCGCAAGCACGCCGGCTGGTACCTGGCCGGCTATCCGGTCGGCCCCGAGCTGCGCCGGAACCTGGCCCTGGTGGAGTCGCTCGCCGAGCTGGCCGCCCGGCTGGACGACATCGACCCCGACCTCGTCCTCCCCGACGAGGGGCGCCGGGTCCGGCGCGGCCACACCGGCGGTCCGCGCCCCGTCCAGCTTCCCCACGGCTGGCTCGACGACGTCGACGACCCCACGCCCCCGGTGGGTGCCGACCTGCTGGTGTCGGGCGGCTGACGGTCGGCCCGTGGCGGCCGGCGCCCGGGCACGACGACCCGTCCCGGCCGACCGGTAGGCTGCCGGCCATGGACCGCATCGGCGTGGTGGACACCATGTTCGCCCGGTACGACATGGGCGCGGAGGCCGCCGACGAACTGGCCGCCTGCCCCGGGCACGGCCGGACGTTCGAGGTGCTGCGGCGGACGGTGCCCGGGTTCAAGGACCTGGCCGTCGAGGCCAAGCGGCTCATCGAGGACGAGGGGTGCCGCATCGTGGTGGCCCTCGGCATGCCGGGCAGGGCGGCCATCGACCAGGTGTGCGCCCACGAGGCCTCCCAGGGGATCATGCTGGCCCAGCTGCTCACCTCCACCCACATCCTCGAGGTCTTCGTCCACGAGAACGAGGAGGAGGACCCCGCGCGCCTGGCCGAGGTGTGCGTGGACCGCGCCCGCAAGCACGCCCGCAACGCCTACTGGATGCTCTACGAGCCCGAGCAGCTGACCCGGCGTGCCGGCACGGGCGTCCGCCAGGGCTACGAGGACGCCGGCCCGATCACCGGCTGAGGCCACGGGCCGGCCGGGGCGTCAGGCGACGGCCGGGTCGTGGGGCAGGCCCAGGGTGCGCTCGGCGATGATGTTCCGCTGGACCTCCGAGGTGCCGCCCCCGATGGTGAGGGCGGCGGCGAAGAGGAACCCGTAGGACCAGATGTTCTCGGGCCACGCGTGCCCGGGACCGGCGTCACCGTCGACCGGTCCGGGGAAGGGCCCCGTCCCGTCCACCAGGGCGCGGGCACCGGCCAGGTCACGGGCCAGGTCCATGACGTGCTGGCCGTGGTCGTCGGCCAGTGCCTTGCGGACCGATGCCTCCGGACCCGGTTGGCGGCCCGCCACCGCAGCGGAGACCAGCCGCAGCCGCAGCAGGCGGAGCACCTCGCCCTCGATCCACACCCGTGCCAGGCGGTCCCGCAGCAGCGGATCGGTCACGCCGCCCGACCGCCGGGCCAGGCCGACCAGGTCGTCGGCCGTGGGGCCCATGCCCCACAACGCGCCGGCACCCGACAGTGAGACCCGCTCGTTGCCCAGGGTCACCTTGGCCAGCGTCCATCCGTCGCCGGCCTCGCCCACCAGGTTGGCCCCGGGCAGGCGGACGTCGTCGAGGAACACCTCGTTGAACGTGTGGGCCCCCGTCATGTCGAGCAGCGGCCGGACGGTCACGCCCGGTGCGTCCATGGGGCAGATGAAGTAGGAGATGCCCCGGTGCTTCGGCGCCTCGGGGTCGGTGCGCGCCAGGAGGATCCCGAACTGGGCGACGTGGGCGTAGGAGGTCCAGACCTTCTGGCCCGACACGATCCACTCGTCGCCGTCCCGCACCGCCCGGGTGGTGAGCGAGGCCAGGTCGGAGCCGGCTCCCGGCTCGCTGAACAGCTGGCACCACACCTCCTCACCGGCCAGGAGGGGCACGAGGTAGCGCTCCTTCTGGGCCTCGGAGCCGGCGTGGATGATGGTGGGCCCCGCCCACCCGATCCCGATGGGGTTGTCCGGCCGGTGGACGCCGGCCGCACGGAGCTCGTCGTCGATGACCAGTTGGGTGACGGGATCGGCGCCACGTCCCCATGGCGACGGCCAGTGCGGAGCCACGAGGCCGGCCTCGGCCAGCTGGCGGGGCGACGGGTCGGGGTGCTGGGCCAGCCACCGGCGGACGTCCGACCGCCGGGGGTCGTCGGAAGGGGGGAGCGCGAGGTCCACGGAGCTGAGCGTAGGCTCGGGTGCCCGCGGGCAACAATCCGGCGGGCGAGGAGGGGTCGTCCAGTGAGCAATTGGAATTACGCCGACGTGTGGGAGACGGTCGCCGACACCCAGCCCGAGTCGCCGGCGCTGGTGCACGGGGAGCGGACGATCAGCTGGCAGCAGTTCGATCGCCGGGCGGACAACGTGGCCCGCTGGCTCCTCGACGGGGGTGCGGTCCGGCAACGCTCGGTGGCGCTGTACCTCACGAACTGCCCGGAGTACCTCGAAGCCAGCTTCGCCGCCTACAAGGTGTCGTTGATCCCGGTCAACACCAACTACCGGTACGCGGACGACGAGCTCGCCTACCTGTGGGACAACGCCGATGCCGGTGTCGTCGTCTTCCACGGCACGTTCACGCCGATGGTCGAGCGCATCCGCGACCGGGTGCCGGAGGTGTGGGGATGGCTGTGGGTCGACGACGGCACCGGGACGTGCCCCGGGTGGGCCACCGACTACGAGTCGGTGGCCGGCGGGCCGTGGGCGGGCCGGACCACCGCGCCGTGGGCGCGGTCGCCCGACGACCTGCACATGCTCTACACGGGCGGGACCACGGGCATGCCGAAGGGGGTCATGTGGCGCCAGGACGACCTGTTCGCCCGCATGAACGCCAGTGGTTTCCGCCGCTACGACGACGCGGCCGGATACGCCGGGGTGCGCGAGGACCTCGAGCGCAACGGACCGGGCATGACCGTCATGCCCGCCTGCCCGCTCATGCACGGCACCGGCGCCTTCACCGCGATGGAGTGCCTCGCCGAGGGGGGACGGGTGGTGACCCTGACCGCCCGGAGCTTCGACCCCGTCGAGCTCCTCGAGACGGTGGAACGCGAACAGGTCAACGGGCTCGTGATCGTGGGCGACGCCTTCGCCAAGCCCATCCTCGCCGCCCTCGACGCCCAGCCCGGCCGGTGGGACCTGTCCAGCCTGGTGGGGATGATCTCCTCGGGCGTGATGTGGAGCGCCGAGACCAAGGCCGGCCTGCTCGGCCATCATCCCGCCATGCTCCTGGTCGACGCCTTCTCCTCGTCCGAGGCCCTCGGGATGGGTTCGTCGGTCTCGGGCGCGGGGACCACCGCCTCCACCGCCCGCTTCACGCTGGGACCCGAGGTGCGGGTCCTCGACGACGAGGGCAACGACGTCGTCCCCGGCTCCGGCGTGCCCGGCGTGCTGGCGCTGGGCGGGAGGCTCCCCCTCGGCTACTACAAGGACGAGAAGAAGTCCGCCGCCACGTTCCGGGTCATCGACGGCACGAGGTACTCCGTCCCCGGCGACTACGCCCAGGTGGAGACGGACGGGACCATCCACCTGCTCGGGCGGGGCTCGGTGTGCATCAACACCGGCGGCGAGAAGGTCTATCCCGAAGAGGTGGAAGAAGCGATCAAGACCCTGGAAGGGGTCCGCGACGCGGTGGCCGTCGGCATCCCGAACGAACGCTTCGGCGAGGAGATCGTGGCCGTGGTCGAGCTGCGGACCGCCGGTGGCGAGGTGTCGGCAGACGAGGTCATCACCCACGTGAAGGGCAAGCTCGCCGGGTACAAGGCCCCGCGCCGCGTGCGTTTCGTCGAGACCATCGGGAGGTCGCCGTCGGGCAAGGTCGACTACGGCCGGCACCGGGACGAGACGGCGGC
Source organism: Actinomycetes bacterium (assembly GCA_021799615.1). Lineage (GTDB taxonomy): Bacteria > Actinomycetota > Acidimicrobiia > Acidimicrobiales > RAAP-2 > JAJZDI01. The sequence continues at coordinate 35,654 of JAJZAC010000010.1, read as the reverse complement.
CTGGGCCGCCGGCCGGGGGTGACCGGGGGCACGCCGTCCGGTCCGGGCACCTGGTGAGCGCTGCCGGGCAACCGGCCGACCGGCCAGCCGAGCTGCCGGCTCCCGGGCCGCCCACGGACGCCACGGGCCCACCCCCGCCCGCCGTGCGCCGGTCGGGTCGGCTGGGGCGCACCGCCGCCACCGCCCGGTTGGGCACCACGCTCGGCGCCGGCACGCTGCGGCGCGAGGTGGCCCGGCGCCTGGCGCCGGCCGAGCGGCGGGCCGAGGTGGCCAGGGCACACGAGCTGCGCACGGCCGAACAGGTGGCACGCACCCTCGGCGAGATGAAGGGGGCCCTGATGAAGCTCGGCCAGCTGGCCAGCTTCATCGACGAGGGCCTGCCCGAGCCCTACCGGCAGGCCCTCGCCACCCTCCAGGCGGACGCGCCACCCATGGCCGCAGAGCTGGCGGCCCAGGTGGTCGAGGCCGAGCTGGGACGCCAGCCGGAGGACGCCTTCGCCGAGTTCGACCCGGTGCCGCTGGCCGCCGCCTCCATCGGGCAGGTCCACCGGGCCACCACCGTCGACGGGCGGGCGGTGGCGGTGAAGGTCCAGTACCCCGGGGTCGACGAGGCCATCCGGGCCGACCTGTCCAACACCGCCGTGCTGGCCCGCCTACTGCCGGCACTGTTCCCCTCCCTCGACGGTCGGGTCCTGGCCACCGAGCTGCGGGACCGCCTGCTCGAGGAGCTCGACTACCGCCGCGAGGCGGCCAACCAGCGCCGGTTCGCCGACGCCTACCGGGGCCACCCGTTCATCCACGTGCCCGACGTCGTCGACGAGCTCTCCACGGCGAGGGTGCTCACCACCGAGCTCGCCGAGGGCGCACGGTTCGACGAGGTGGTGACCTGGCCCCGCGAGGAGCGGGACCTGGCCGGCGAGACCCTGTTCCGGTTCGTCTTCCGCGGCATCAACCGGTTGGGCATCTTCAACGGCGACCCCCATCCCGGCAACTACCTGTTCCGCTCCGGCGGCCGGGTCACCTTCCTCGACTTCGGGCTGGTGCGGGCGTTCGCACCCGAGGAGACGAGGGTCTTCAACCAGATGATCCAGACCCTGGTCCTCGACGGCGACGGCGACGCCTACCGGCGGGTGCTGGAGGACGTCGGCCTGCTGCGCGGCGGAGCCGGGCTCAGCACCGACCAGGTCGTCGAGTACTTCGGCCACTTCTACGCCCTGGTCCGGGAACCGGGGCCGTTCACGGTCGGCAGCGACTACGCGTCGGAGACGGTGCGTCGGATCTTCGACCGGGCCAGCCCGGTGGCGGCGGCCGTCGACCTGCCGCCCATGTTCGTCATCGTCCAGCGGATCAACCTCGGGCTCTACGCGCTCCTCGCCCGCCTCGAGGCCACCGCCGACTGGCGCCGCATCGCCGAGGAGTTGTGGCCGATGACCGACGGCCCCCCCGCCACCGCACTGGGCCGGCTCGAGGCCGAGTGGGCCCGGCGGCGGCTGGCCGACCGGGGGTGAGCGCCGGCGGCGCCCCGATGTCAGCCCTTGTTGGCGCCGTGTGCCCGCACGAAGTCGTTCACCTCGTAGTAGGCATCGATCGACTCGCCGGCGTCGCCCCAGAACCCCTCGAGGACGTCGTAGGCCATGGCGCCCTGGGCCACGTAGTGGTTGTTCACGTCGGTGATCTCGAGCTCGCCCCGCCCCGACGGCTCCAGGGTGCGGATGACCTCGAACACGTCCGCCCCGTAGCAGTAGATCCCGGTCACCCCGAAGTTCGACGGGGGGTCATCGGGCTTCTCGACGATACCGATGATGCGGTCCTCGGCGTCGAACCGGGGCACGCCCAGGTGGCGCAGGTGCTCGGGCTCGTCGACCGGGGTGAGGAGGATCCGGGCGCCGGTGGGGTCGGCCCGGAAGGCGTCGACCGCGGGCCGGATCGACCGCTCGACGATGTTGTCGGCCAGCATGACCAAGACGGGATCGTCGCCCACGAACCGCTCGGCCAGGCCCAGGGCCTCGGCGATCCCGCCGGGCCGCTCCTGGTAGCCGTAGCTCAGGCGGTCGATGCCGTGCTCCTGACCGTTGCCCAGCAGCCGCAGGAACTCCCCGGCGTGCGTCCCGCCTGTCACCACCATCTGCTCGGTGATCCCCGCACCGACCAGGGCCTCCACCGCCCAGGCGACCATGGGCCGGTCGTAGATGGGAAGCAGGTGCTTGTTGGTGATCCGGGTCAGCGGGTGGAGCCGGGACCCGGTGCCGCCGGCGAGGATCACGCCCTTCATCTGGTGAACGATAGCCGTCAGCCCGCCGGCCGTCCCAACGGGGGTGCTCCCCCGCCCGGTGGGAGCTGGCTACTGTGATCCTGATGTCGCCCGGAACGCCACGCGGTCGCACCGTCCACCGCGTGGTGCGCCTCACCGCCGGCCTCGCGGTGCTGGCGGGCCTCCTGGCCGGGTGCAGCGCCGACGGCTCGCTCCCCGCGCTGGCCCCCGCCGCGCCCGGCGGGGGCGGCAGCGGGCCGGCGCTCTCCCCCACCGGGGTCTTCAACGGCGACCTCCCCAACGGGACCGTCCCCTCGTCGCTGGCACCGGCCGCCTTCTACCGGGTGCCGTCCCCCCTGCCCGCCGCGCCCGCCGGCACGCTCATCCGCACCCAGCAGATCAGCTCCCCCGGCGGGATTCCCACCGGCGCCCACACCTACCGGGTCCTCTACCACTCCCGCTCCCTGACCGGCGCCGACATCGCCGTGTCCGGCCTCGTCATCGTCCCCGCCACGGCGCCACCCCGGGGCGGCTACCCCATTCTGGCCTGGGCCCACGGCACCACCGGCATCGCCGACCAGTGCGCCCCGTCGCGGTCCAACCAGGTGTTCATCCCCTACGCCGCGCAGCTCCTCGCCCGGGGCTTCGTCATCGCGGCCACCGACTACGAGGGGCTGGGGACCGCCGGGATCCACCCGTACCTGGTGGGAACCAGCGAAGCCAGGAGCGTCCTCGACGGGGCGCGGGCGGCACGCGCCCTGGTGGGAGCCCGCACGTCGGGCACCGTCGTCGTGATGGGGCACTCCCAGGGGGGCCAGGCGGCGCTGTTCGCCGGCGAGATCGCCCCCATCTACGCGCCCGACCTGTTCGTCGCCGGGATCGTCGCCATCGCACCGGTGGGCAGCGTGGCCGACTTCGTGCCCGCCAACCCCCCGGACACCCCCGTAGCGGCCCAGACGTTCGCCCTCATGGCGGTGGTGGCCTGGGCCCAGTACTACCCGGGAGTTCCCCTGCGCTCCGCACTCACCGCCTACGGCGCCCGCTTCGAGCCGGTGGTCGACGGCGCCTGCGCCGACCGGCTGGGATCGGCGCTCGTCAACATTCCCGCCGACCGCATCTTCGTGAACGGGTGGAGCACCAGCGGATCGATGGCCGTGCCCATCCTGGCCAACGAGCCGGGCGGCGCGCCCTCCGCCGCACCCATCCTGGTCGCCCAGGGCACGGCCGACGTCCTCGTGCCGGCCTCCGGTACGGAGCGCCTGGTGGCCGACCGCCTGTGCGGCACCGAGAACGACACCGTCGACTTCGACGAGTTCGCCGGCAGTGGCCACACCTCGGTGCTGGCCGCGGCGCAGGCCCCGGTCCTCGGGTGGATCGGCGCCCGGCTGTCGGGTGCCCACCCGGTCGACACCTGCGGCGGGCCGCCCAACCTGCTCAGCTGATTCCCTCGGGGTGGCCGCCGGGCTCACTCGGCCGCCACCGCGGCCAGCAGGTCGACCCGCACGGCCCGCCGGGCCGGCACGATGGCAGCCACCACGCCGGCCAGTGCGGCGGCCGCCACCACCACGGCCAGCAGCACGCCGGGCACGGCGAACGAGGTCAGCCCGCGCGAGCGCAGGGCCCGGGTCAGCACCCAGCCGTAGCCGACGCCGACGGCCACGCCGGCCAGCGCTCCGAGGACGGTGATGATCACCGACTCCCACCGGATCATGGCCCGGACCTGCGGGCGGCTCATCCCGAGGATCCGGAGGAGGCCGATCTCCCGGGTCCGCTCGAGCACCGACAGCGCCAGGGTGTTGACGATGCCGAAGAGCGCGATGACGACGGCCAGCCCGAGCAGGGCGGAGACGAGGCCCAGGAGCTGGTCGACGTTGGCCTGTTGCTCGGCGACGTACTGGGCGGCCGTCTGTGCCTGGAGCTGCGGGTAGGCGGTGAGCACGTGGCGCACGGCCGCCAGTCCCCGGGCCGCCGTCACCCCGGGGGCATAGCGGGCCAGCACCGCCTGGTCGACCCGGCGGACCGGGTAGGCGGCGGCGAAGGCGGCGTCGTCCATGAGCAGGTCCCCCGCCGCCAGGGTCGGGTCGTGGAAGACCGCCACCACGTCGAGCACACGGGTGCCGGCGGTCGGGAACGTCAGCCGGAGGGTGGTGCCCGCCGTCAGGCGGTGGGCGGAGGCGAACTGGTCCGAGACGGCGACCGCTCCCCGGCCCCGTGGACCGGCGAGGGCGCCGAGTGAGCCGGCGACCGTGGTCAGGCGCACGTCGGTGCGGAAGGCACCGATGTCGACGCCGGTGACCCGCACGTCGGGGCCCGCCGGCGGGCCTGCCAGCTGGGCCTGACCGGTGGCCAATCCGGTGACCCCGGCCAGTTCGGGTCGTGCGGCCAGCGCGGTGGCCACGGTGGGGGTGAACCCGAACGAGGCGACCGACCGGGGCGTGACGACGACGTCGGCGGCCAGGCCGGTGGCGAGGGCCGTGGTGAGCGACGCCTTGATGGTCTGGGACAGCACGGCCACCACCGTGATGAGCGCCACCCCGACCATGAGCGCGGCCGAGGTGGCGGCCGTGCGCCGGGGTTGGCGGACGGCGTTCCCGCGCGCCAGGCGCCCGGGCACGCCGGCCGTGACGAGCGGGCGGCCCAGCGCCCCGGCCAGCGGCCGCACGGCGAACGGCCCCAGGGCGGCCAGCCCCAGGAAGGTGACCGCCACCCCCAACCCGCTCAGCTGGAGGCCGGCACCGCCGCCGGCCAGGCCGGCACCGGTGGCCGCCAGCCCCCCGGCGAGGAGGATGCCGCCGAGTGCCCAGCGCAGCGACACCGACGTGGCCGGCTCGGTCCCGTGGTCGTCGCGCAGGGCGGTCAGCGGCGCCGACCGGCCGGCACGGACGGCCGGTACGGCCGCCGCCACCAGGGTGACGATCGTGCCGAGGACCAGCGACACGGCCACCGTCCGCCCCGCCACCTGGAGGGGGGCCGACGGGAGCTGCACACCCAGATGCCCCAGCAGCGACTCGAGCCCGGCGGCGATGGCCACGCCGGCCACCAGCCCGACCGCCGACGAGGCCAGGCCGACGGCACCCGCCTCGGCCAGCACCATCCGGAGGAGCTGGCCCCGCCGGGCACCCAGGCAGCGCAGCATCGCCAGCTCCCGGCTGCGCTGGGCCACCACGATCGAGAAGGTGTTGAAGATGATGAAGGTGGCCACGAACAGGGCGACGCCGGCGAACACCAGCAACGCCGTCGACAAGAAGGACAGGCCGTGCGCCAACTGCGCCGAGCTCTCCTGCTGGGACTGGGTGGCCGTCAGGACCCGGTAGGACGGCCCCAGCGCGGCCGCCACCCGTCGGGCCAGCTCCCCCGGCGGTACGCCTCCGCCGGCGGCCACCGAGACCGACTGGAGCTTGCCGACGTTCCCGGTCTCCACCTGGGCGGTGTGCAGGTCGAAGCCCAGGATGGTGGCGCCCCCCAGGTTCGTCGCCGAGCCGTAGTCGACGAAGCCCACGACGACGAAGCGCCGCTCGGGAACGGAGCCCGCCACCGCCACCCGCTGCCCGAGGCGCAGGTGCTCCAGAGAGGCGGTGGCCTCGTCCACCACGACCTCGGCACTGGACCGGGGCAGCCTGCCGGCACGCACGTCGAGGACCCGCATCGACGGGACGGTGCCGACCGACAACGCGAAGCTCGGTGCGTAGGGGTTCCCCACCGGGCGGCCCGAGCTGCCCACCAGCTGGGCGAAACCGAACACCTGCCCGTCGACCGCGGCCACCCCCGGCACCCGCCGGATCTCGGCGACCGCCGAGTCGGGGATGGGCGGCGCGGTGGCCTCCCCGCCCGACGCACCCGACAACGCCGAACGGCCCTGCACCACCACCGAGACCCCCGGGGCACTCTGGGTCACCAGGCGCTCGAAGGCGGCGTGGATGGTGTCGGTCAGGACGTAGGTTCCGGCCACGAAGGCGATGCCGAGGACCACCGAGATGGCGGTGGCCACCATGCGGGCACGGTGGCGGACGAGGCCGGAGACGGCGAGTCGGAACACCCGGGACCCGGCGGGTCCTCAGCCCCGGATGGCCTGCATCCGGGCGCCCACGGTGGCCGGGGTGGGATCGGCCAGCTCGTCGACGACGGCACCGTCGGCCAGGAAGACGACCCGGTCGGCGTACCCGGCGGCCACGGGGTCGTGGGTGACCATCACCACGCTCTGACCGTACCGGGTGACGGCCTCGGCCAGGAACCCCAGGAGTTCGGCGCCGGCGCGCGAGTCGAGGTTGCCGGTGGGCTCGTCGGCGAAGACGACTTCGGGCCGGCCGACCAGGGCCCTGGCCACCGCCACCCGCTGCTGCTCGCCGCCCGACAGCTCGGCGGGCCGGTGCCCGAGGCGGGCCCCGATGCCGAGCACGCCGACGACCTCGTCGCGCCAGGCGGCGTCGACCTGCCTGCCGGCGATGTCGGCCGGCAGGGTGATGTTCTCGGCGGCCGTCAGGGTGGGCACCAGGTTGAAGGCCTGGAAGACGAACCCGATCCGGTCGCGCCGGACCCGGGTGAGCTCGGCGTCACGCAGCGTGCCGAGCTCGGTTGCCCCGATGAACACGGCGCCCGACGTCAGGCGGTCGAGCCCGGCCAGACAGTGCAGCAGAGTCGACTTCCCCGAGCCCGACGGCCCCATGATGGCGGTGAACCGGCCAGCCTCGAACTCGACGGTGACGCGGTCGAGGGCACGCACCTCGGTCTCGCCAGCGCCGTACACCTTGACCGCGTCGACCGCCCGCGCCGCCGTTGCGCTCACCGACGAAGCACCCGCCACCGGCCGCGCCCCGGGATCACACGTCGAGGAAGCGCCGTACGGCGAAGGCCGAACCGGCGACCCCCACGACGACACCCACCACGCCGACGAAGATGCAGGTCCCTGCCACTTCGGCCAGCCCCATGTGCATCTGGGCGAAGATGCTCGTGGAACTGCGCTGGACGGCGCCCAGGCCCAGCCGCCAGTAGAGGAGGAGCACGACGATGACCGACAGGCCGGCACCGGCCAGGCCCTGGACCAGGCCTTCGGCCATGAACGGCAGCCGGATGAACCAGTTCGTCGCCCCCACCAGCTTCATGACCGACACCTCACGGCGCCGGGCGAAGATCGCCATGCGGATGGTGTTCAGGATCAGGACGGACGCCGACAGCAGCAGCACGACGGCCACCGACAGGAACGCCCACTGGAGCACGTGGATCACGCTCTGCATGGTCCGGATCTGCTGCGAGGGATAGGTGACCTTCACGATGCCCGGCTTCCCCGAGAACTGCTGGTCCAGCGCGGTCGCTTCCGACGGGTTGGCCAGGACGCACCGGAAGGACGACGGGGTGTCGGACTGGGTGATCTCGGTGGCCAGGTCGGCCGGGAGGATCCGCTGCGACTCGGCGAAGTCGTAAGCCTGGTTCCGGTAGGCGCAGCGCTCGACGTAGCCGACGGCACGCAGCTCCTCGCCGATGGCCCCCGCCTGGGTCGGGGACGACCCGGGCGCCACCCAGACGATCACGTCGACCCCCTGCTGCCACTGGGCTGTCGCCGTGGCCGCACCTTGCTTGAGCAGGAGGGCTGACCCCACCAGGGCCAGGGAGACGGCGACGGTGAGGATGCCCGCCACCGTCATCAGGCGGTTCCGCCACAGGTTGGTGGCCGCCTCGCGCGAGACGTACCCGACGGAGACCGGCATCGATCAGGAACCCGCCGCCATGCCCGGAACGGACCGGGGCTCGAGGACGGGGACCGGGGCGGGTGCGGGGGCTGCGGGCGCCTCGACGGCCAGCCCGGTGGGCGAGCCGGCGCCGGCCGCGGCCACGGCCGAGTCGATGCCGTAGACGCCCCGGGCCTGGTCGCGCACGATCGAGCCGTGGTCGAGCTCGATGACCCGGCGGCGCATCTGGTCGACCATCCCGGCGTCGTGGGTGGCGATCACCACCGTGGTGCCGGTGCGGTTGATCCGGTCGAGGAGGCGCATGATCCCGATGCTGGTCCGGGGGTCGAGATTGCCGGTCGGCTCGTCGGCCAGCAGGATGAGGGGCCGGTTCACGAAGGCCCGGGCGATGGCCACCCGCTGCTGCTCGCCGCCGGACAGCTCACCGGGAAGGTTGTCGCGCTTCTTGCCCAGGCCCACCAGGTCGAGCACCTGGGGCACCTGGGAGGAGATGACGTGCTTGGGCCTGCCGATGACCTCGAGGGCGAAGGCGACGTTCTCGAAGACGGTCTTGTTCGGCAGGAGCCGGAAGTCCTGGAAGACGCATCCGATGTTCCGCCGCAGGTAGGGGATCCGCCACCGAGGCAGGTGGACGATCTCCTTGCCCGCCTCCCAGATGCGACCGGTGTCGGGGATCTCCTCGCGCAGGAGGAGGCGGATGAACGTCGTCTTGCCCGAGCCCGACGCCCCGACGAGGAAGACGAACTCCCCCTTGTCGATCTCGACGGAGCAGTCCCGCAGGGCGACGGTGGAACCCTTGTAGGTCTTGGTGACGTTCTCGAATCGGATCATGCGGTTCTCTCGTGGTGCCGTGTCGGTGTCGCGGGATCGACGAACCTGCCGGCAGATCTCGGCCGCCCCGTTCGGAGGTTGACCAAGTGTAACCGGCCGGTCCGGGCGCTCCGCGCCAGGGTCCGGCTCCGCAGGTCAGCCGGCCCGGCGCACTTCCGCCTCGCGCCGCAGCTCCGCCTCGATGAAGCTGTCGATCTCCCCGTCGAGCACGGCGTCGACGTTGCCGGTCTGCTCGTCGGTCCGCAGGTCCTTCACCAGCTGGTACGGCGCCAGCACGTAGGAGCGGATCTGGTTGCCCCACGCGTTGTCGGCACGATCCCCCGACAGGGCGTCCAGCTGCGCCTGGCGCTCGAGGCGCTCCCGCTCGGCCAGCTTGGCCGCCAGGATCTGCATGGCCTTGGCCTTGTTCTGGTGCTGGCTCCGCTGGTTCTGGCAGGAGACGACGATCCCGGTGGGCAGGTGGGTCAGCCGCACGGCCGAATCGGTCTTGTTGACGTGCTGCCCGCCGGCCCCCGACGACCGGTAGGTGTCGATGCGCAGGTCCTTCTCGTCGATCTCGGCCACCTCGCCCAGGTCGTCGAGGAACGGCACCACGTCGAGGGAGGCGAAGCTGGTCTGGCGGCGGCGCTGGGCGTCGAAGGGCGACATCCGCACCAGCCGGTGCACCCCCCGCTCGGCGGCCAGCATGCCGAAGGCGTAGCGGCCGCGGACGATGAAGGTGGCCGAGAGCAGGCCGGCCTCTTGGCCGGGGGTCGCCTCGTCGACCTCGATGGTGAAGCCCCGGCGTTCGGCCCACCGGCTGTACATCCGCAGCAGCATCTCCGCCCAGTCCTGGGCGTCGGTGCCGCCGGCCCCGGCGTGGATCTCGGCCACCGCGTCTCGGTCGTCGTACTCCCCGGCGAACAGGGACCGGAGCTCGAGGGCGCCCAGCTGGCGCTCGACGTCGGCCGCCGCCGCTCCCGCCTCGGCCAGCGCGGCGGCATCACCCTCCTCGACGGCCAGCTCGTGGAGGGTCACGGCATCGGAGAGCGAGGCGGACAGCCGGTCGAGGAGCTCGAGGTCCTCCACCACCCGCCCCAGTTCGGTCGTCACCTGACGGCCGTGGTCGGCGTCGTCCCACAGGTCGGGCCGGGAGGCCTCGTCCTCGAGCTCGGACCGGCGCGTCTCGAGGTCCTCGCGGCCCAGGTAGCGTTCGGCCTCGGCCAGGCGCTCTGCCAGCGCCGCCAGCAGGGCGGGGACGTCGCCGTCCCCCTCGCCCGCCCCGGCGGCGGCCGGCGTCACCACGGGACCCATGTCAGGCGGCGCCGTGGCAGAACTTGTACTTCTTCCCGCTCCCGCACCAGCACGGGTCGTTCCGGCCGATCTTCTCCCGCGCCGACTTGACCAGCGGCGCCTGGGACTCGCCGTCGGCGGCCACCGGCCCCCGGGTGACCGCCCCCACCGTGGCGTCGTCGGCGACCGCCGGCACCGGTCCCTCGCGCACCGGCGTGGGGGGGGCCAGCCCGACGTCGGCCGCCAGGGCCGCCAACGGGCCGGCCGAGGAGACCGGGTCGTCGGCCGCCACGTAGCTGGCATTGGCCAGGTCGAGCTGGGGTGCCGGCTCGGCGAGGACCTGCACGTGGAAGACGTAGCGCAGGTAGTCGTCGTCGATCCGGTCGACCAGCTTGGCGAACATCTCGAAGCCCTCGCGCTGCCAGGCGACCAGCGGGTCCTGGTTCCCCATGGCCCGCAGGTTGATGCCCTCCTGGAGGTAGTCCATGTCGGCCAGGTGGTCCCGCCACCGCTGGTCGATGATCTGGAGCATCACGTCGCGCTCGATCTGGCGGGCCACCTCGGCCCCCCCCGGAAGGCCGGCATCGCGCTCGTCGTAGAACTCCACCGCCTCGGCCAGCAGGCTCTCGGTCACCTGGGCGGCGGTGGTCGCCGCCTCGAGATCCTCGACGGTGAACTTCGTCGGGTAGTACTGGGCCACCTCGGTCAGGAGCCGGGACAGGTCCCACTCCTCGGTGAAGTCGCTGGGGCAGGCCGACGCCACCAGCGCCGTGAGTGTCGACTCCAGCAGCTCGAGGGTCCGCTCCCGGAGGTCCTCGCCCTCGATCACCTGGTTGCGGAGCCCGTAGATGACCTTGCGCTGTTCGTTGCGGACCTCGTCGTACTTGAGGACGTCCTTGCGCGATTCGGCGTTGCGGCCCTCGACGGTGTTCTGGGCCCGCTCGATGGCTTTCGTGACCATCTTCGCCTCGATGGGCACGTCCTCGGGCAGGGCGCGGTTCATGACCCAGCTCATGGCGCCGGTGGCGAACAGGCGCATCAGGTCGTCCTCGAGCGAGAGGTAGAAGCGGCTCTCCCCCGGATCGCCCTGGCGGCCGGCACGCCCGCGCAGCTGGTTGTCGATGCGCCGGCTCTCGTGGCGCTCGCTGCCGAGCACGTAGAGCCCGCCGAGCTCCCGCACCCGGTCACCCTCCTCGGCGCAGGTGGCCTCGAGCCCGGCCAGGATCCGCTGGTGCTCGGCCCGGCCCTCGTCGGTGGCGAGGTCGAGGCCGCGGGCCGCCGCCTCCCGGGTGGCCAGCCCTTCGGGATTGCCGCCGAGGATGATGTCGACACCCCGGCCGGCCATGTTGGTGGCCACCGTCACCCCGCCCACCCGGCCGGCCTGGGCGACGATCTCCGCCTCGCGGAAGTGCTGCTTGGCGTTCAGGACCTCGTGGGGGATGCCCTTCTTCTCCAGCAGGCGGGACAGGTGCTCGGACTTCGACACCGACGCGGTGCCGACCAGGACGGGCTGGCCGGCCTCGTGGCGCTCGGCGATGTCCTCCACCACGGCGGCGAACTTGGCGTCCTCCGATTTGTAGACCAGGTCGGGCTGGTCGATGCGGACGAGGGGCCGGTTCGTCGGGATGGGGACGACGGGCAGGTCGTACGTGCTGGCGAACTCCGACGCCTCCGTCTCGGCGGTACCGGTCATCCCGGCCAACTTGGTGTAGAGCCGGAAGTAGTTCTGGAGGGTCACCGTCGCCCAGGTGTGGTTCTCCTCCTTGATCCGGACCCGCTCCTTCGCCTCCACGGCCTGGTGGAGGCCGTCGGACCACCGCCTGCCGTCGAGGGTGCGCCCGGTGAACTCGTCGACGATCTTCACCTCGCCGTCGGCGACCAGGTAGTCCTTGTCCCGCCGGTAGAGCTCCTTGGCCAGGAGGGCCTGGGTGAGGTGGTGGACGTAGTCGACCGCCACCGCGTCGTAGAGGTTGTCCACGCCGAGCTGCCGCTCGACCTTTTCGATGCCCGCCTCGGTGGGGACGACCGTCCGCTTCTCCTCGTCGACCTCGTAGTCGTCCTCGGGGCGCAGGGTGCGTACGATCCCGGCGAACTGGTAGTAGAGCTTGGCCGACTCCGCCGCCGGGCCCGAGATGATGAGCGGGGTGCGGGCCTCGTCGATGAGGATCGAGTCGACCTCGTCCACGATGGCGAAGTGGTGACCTCGCTGGACCATCCCCTCCTTCGACCGGGCCATGTTGTCGCGCAGGTAGTCGAAGCCCAGCTCGGTGTTGGTGCCGTAGGTGATGTCGCAGGCGTAGGCGTCGCGCTTGGCCGTCGGGTCGTCGACGTCGGGACCCACCCGGCCCACGGTCAGCCCGAGGAACCGGTGGAGCCGGCCCATCCACTCCGCGTCACGCGTGGCCAGGTAGTCGTTCACGGTGACCACGTGGACGCCCTGTCCGGCCAGGGCGTTCAGGTACACGGGGAGGGTGGACACCAGGGTCTTGCCCTCACCCGTCTTCATCTCGGCGATCCACCCGAAATGGAGGGCCATGCCTCCCATCAGCTGGACGTCGAAGTGGCGCTGGCCGAGCACCCGCCAGGCACCCTCGCGCACCACCGCGTAGGCCTCGATCAACAGGTCCTCGAGCGTCGCACCGGCATCGAGCCGCCGGCGGGCCTCGGCGGTGAACGCGGCCAGCTCCTCGTCCGAGCGCCGCTCGACCTCGGGCTCGAGGGCGTTGATCATGGGGACCAGCTCGGAGAGCCGGCGGATCTTCTTGCCCTCGCCGGCGCGGAGGACCTTGGTGAGCACGCTCATGGCGCACTCACTCTACCGGCAGGGTGCTGGCCCGGCCGGCCGCTCGACCGGCCAGGACGCTCAGGTGGCCGCCGCCCCCCGCAGGCCGCGTGCCGCCGCGCCCCTGGCCGGCCGGCGCCGCGGGTGCGACCGTCCGACCAGCTGCCCCTTGGTCCGTTCCAGGCGATGCTCGAGCTTCTCCACCACCAGGTCGACGGCGGCCAGCGCTCCCGGCGCCGCCGCCCGGGCCCGCACCACCATGCCGTGGCCGACCATCTCGACCTCGCACCGCTCGCAGTCGGCGATCCGAGGGTTGTGCTCCTCGGCGAAGCGGACGACCGCCCGCTCCAACCACGACCATCGCAACCCCAAGCGGCCGACCTTCTCCTCGACGAGCGCCCTCACCTCGTCGTCGATGGCGCTCCTGCCGTTCGCGATGACCACGTCCACGTGCTCGCCTCCTCGTCTCGGGGCGTCCGGGCGCACCCGGGCACCGGTGTCCGGATGCTCGGGTCAGGGTGCTCGGCGGCACCTCCCCGGCCACCCCGGCGCGCGCCGGGCGGCGGTGTGCGTCACCTGCGGCTGACCTGGTCTTTGACCCCACACTCGCCTGCAGCGAGGTTGGCGGGCACGGGCCGGCGGCCGCGGGGCGCCAGGGGCGCTCCGTGACCCGGCGGCGCCGTTGGACGCCCGCGTCTCCCCGTCTCCGCCCGCCCCCGGGGATCGGGGACGCGACGGGCAGGACTTACCCCTAAGCCGCACCATGCTCAGCAACCAGGAGTTGCCTTACGTGGGTCGTTTCGCCTGCGACTGGCATCGACTTGCAACCACAGACCCGCAGGGGACGCACGCTCGCAGTGTACGCCCGCACCGGGTCCCGACGGGGCCCGACGAGCCCGAAGTCACGCGATCGACACACCGACGTCACAGGCCCGCAGCCGGGAGGGCCGGGAGCCGGTCGGGCCCGCAGCCGGGAGGGCCGGGTCAGGCCCGTAGCCGCTCCTTGATCTCGGCCAGGACCGGGATCGGTCCGGGGTCCACGCCCTCGGCTCCGGCCAGGTGGAGCGAGACGAAGTCGCCCACCAGGGCCAGGTCCAACAGCTGGGCCAGGTCGCCCTCGCCCTCGGCACGGACCTCGACCACCTCGGCCACCACCTCGGCCAGGACCTCGGTGACCAGGGCAACCCGCCGGGCCACCTGGGGATGCTCGGCATCGTGACGGAGGTTCACCAGGGACACGACCTGGCGGGTCACGTCGCCGAGCTGGCCCCAGCCCGCCACCTCGTTGTGGCACAGCTCGGGGTGGACGTTCCAGAACGCCGGGGTCTTGGCGTTCTCGTTGATCTGCGCCTTCCACCGCAGGGCGGCCGCCGCCCCCAGCGCCTGCGAGCTCACCACCAGCGGGATGGTGCGGCCGATGCGCGCCGCCACCCGCTCGGCCAGGCTCCCCGCCTCGACCAGCTGGTCGCGGCGGCGGCGCAGCTGGGACACGGCCAGGTCCACCCAGCGGCCGGCCCCGGGGAACAGGCCGATCGCCTCCAGGACCATCAGGGGGGGGATGGCCAGCGCGCCCAGCGCCGCCCTCGGCTGGGGGATCGAGGCCGGCACGGGCACGACCGGGACCTTCCACTCGTCGGCCAGCCGGGCCAGGCTGCCCCCGCTGGCCACCACCACCATCGACGCGCCCGCCTCGTAGGCCTGGCCCGCCGCCTCGAGGGTCTCCTCGGTGTCCCCCGAGAAGGACATGGCGAACACGAGGGTCCCGGTGCCCACGAAGTCGGGTGGCTCGTAGCCCTTGACCACGGTGACCGGCACCGGCATGAACGGTGCCGCAGCCGCCACCAGCACGTCGCCCGCGATCCCGCTGCCGCCCATACCCAGGACGACCACGTGCTCGACGGTGTCGCGATCGGGCAGCCCGGCGAGGGACCGGGCGGCCCCAGAGGCCGTCGCCACCTGTTCGGGCAGCCCGGCGGTGGCCCCCCACATGTCGAGCGAGTCGACAGGGAGCGGCGAGGTGCCGCCAGACGTCACCGTCCCCCCTCCTCGGCGGCGGGGCCGGTGACGACCACGGCCCCCGCGTCGGCCAGGGCGGTCAGAGGCCCGTGCTCGGCCTGGGCGAGGAGACCCGCGTCGTCGCTGAGCATTACCGGGATACCGTCCCGGACGGCGTAGGCCCGTCGCAGACGCGGGTTGTAGAGCAGGCCCTCCTCGGCCACGTACCAGAGCGGTCCCTTGTCCTCCGGGCACGCCAGCACGTCGAGCAGCAGCGGGTCGAGCGTCATGTCGGGCATCCTCTCTGGCCCGTCGGGGCCGGTGCGGGGGTCGGCCGGCCGATGGCGCGGCGCGTGCTCACGAGGCCGGCCGGGCCAGGCGGCCCACGTCGGCCAGCACCTCGGCGACGTGCCGCCGGCACGCCTCCTCGTCGGGGGCCTCCACGTTCAGCCGGAGCAGCGGTTCGGTGTTCGACGGTCGCAGGTTGTACCACCAGTCGCCCCGGTCCACCGTCAGACCGTCGAGGCGGTCGGCCACACCCAGTGCGCCCCCCGCCCGTTCGACCTCGGCGGCCAACGCGTCGACCACGCCGGCGGGGTCGGGCACCTCGGTGTTGATCTCGCCCGAGGCCGAATAGCGGCGGTAGGGCTCCAGGAGCTCAGACAGGGGGACGTCGGCGTCGCTCAGCAGCTCCAGCACCACCAGGGCGGCGATGATGCCCGAATCGGCCCGGTAGTTGTCGCGGAAGTAGTAGTGGCCCGAGTGCTCGCCCCCGAACACCGCCCCCGTCTCGGCCATCACCTGCTTGATGAAGCTGTGGCCGACGCGGGTCCGCACGCCGATGCCGCCGTGCTCGGCGATCACCTCGGGCACCGCCCGCGAACAGATGCAGTTGTAGAGGACGGAGGTACCCGGGTGCTTGGCCAGCATGGATGCCGCCACCAGGGCGGTGGTGAGCGAACCCGACACCGGCTCGCCCCGCTCGTCGACCAGGAACACCCGGTCGGCGTCGCCGTCGAAGGCCAGCCCGACGTCGGCCCGGTGCTCGACCACCGCCTGCTGCAGCCAGACCAGGTTCTCAGGCTGGATCGGGTCCGCCGGGTGGTTCGGGAAATTGCCGTCGAGCTCGGGGAAGAGCAGCTCCACATGGAACGGCAGGCCGGCGAAGACGGCCGGCACCACCAGACCGCCCATGCCGTTGGCCACGTCGGCCACCACCCGGAGCGGCCGCAGCCGGGCCGTGTCGACGAACGAGCGGACATGGGCGGCGTACTCGCCCAGGACGTCACGCTGTTCGTAGGGCGCCGCCGTCGCCGCGTCGAAGGGCGGCGGTGAGCCGGCCCACGCCTCGAGCAGGGTCTCGGCCTCCTGCTGGATCCGGGCCAGGCCCGTGTCGCGACCCACCGGCCGGGCACCGGCCAGGCACAGCTTGATCCCGTTGTAGGCGGCCGGGTTGTGGGAGGCGGTGAACATCGCACCGGGCAGGTCGAACCGGCCGGCGGCGAAGTAGAGGAGGTCGGTGGAGGCGAGGCCCAGGTCGATCACGCCCACGCCCCGGCTGCGGGCGCCTTCGGCGAAGGCGCGGGACAGCTCGATCCCCGAGGGGCGCATGTCCCTCGCCACCAGCAGCGACGGGCCGCCGACGAACGCTGCGGTGGCGGCGCCCACGGCCCGGCACGCCGTCGCGTCGAGCTGGTCGGGAACCGTGCCGCGGATGTCGTAGGCCTTGAAGACGTCGCTCAGGGGGGTCATGGCCCCGACATCCTACCCAGGGGCCGACGACGGCCCCGGGAGACGCCGCCCGGCGCCGGGTCCGGCGCGGGACGGAGCTCCCGGGGCCCGGTGGCGGCGCGGGCCGGCCGGCGTCAGGTGAGCGACGTGACGATCGTGTGGAGGTCGGTCCGGACCGTCTGGAGATCGCCGCGGGCGCTCACCAGGCCGTCGTGGGCGCCGCGGAAGACGTTCGTCGACGCCGGGAAGTCCGCCGGCGTCTCCGCCAGGACGGTCGCCGCCACACCCGAGGACGAGGTCATGGCCGCGGCCAGGTGCGACTGCAGGTCACTCAACGCCGCCTGGGCCGGGGCCACGTCCTTGCCCTGCTGGGCGGCGGCGGAGATGGCCGAGGAGATGCCGGGCTCGACACTGGTCACGAGGGCGATGACGGACGCCTCCCGGTCGGCCGCGATGGCGAGGTCGGTCTGCGGGGCGACGACGGCGTAGACCCGGTACTGCTGGACCATGGTGCGGGCGTCCTGACCCAGCTGGGCGCAGGTCGTGTCACCGGGCACCTTCGACGTGAGGGCGGCGATCCCCGACGTGGTCGACGACAGGATCCCCTCCAGTGCCGTGCGGTCTGCGGCCGTCAGCGCGCTCGACCCCTGGACACTGCCGGTGAGCGCAGCGAGCCTCGTCGTGCGGGCGGACAGCTGCTGCTCGAGGGCCTGCTGCGCCTGGCTGAACGTCGCCGGAGCGCACGTCACCTTGGGCGTGGGGTTCGCCGGCGCCGACGAGGCCGCCAACGCCGTGGTGGGCACGCCCAGCAGGCCGCCGCCGACGGCTGCCGCCGTGAGCGCGGTGAGGGTGCGACGGGTGGTGCGCATGTCAGTTGTCTCCTTGTGCGTTGGCCAGGTCCTGGTCGACCTGGTTGAGGGTGGAATCGAGCGACCCCAACTGGGCGTCCAGCTGGTTCAGCGCCGCCGACGGCGACACGGGGGTCGTGCCGGCCGGCGCCGGGGACGCCGTGGCCGGAGCCGGCCCGCCCGCCGACGTCCCGCCGGTGTTGGCCGCACCCGGTGGGGCGGTCCCGGCGGAGGCCGCCGGGGCCGGGGCCGTCACCGACGCGTGTGCGCCGGTCGGTGTCGGGGCGTGCCCGACGATGGCCGCACCGCCGCCGCACGCAGCCAGCGCCAGTGCCGGTCCGGCCAGTGCCAGGGCGAGCGTGACACGGGGAGCTCGCATCCACCCTCCTCGGGTTCCGAGCCCGGAGCCCGGGCCGTCCCGTCGGTCGGGACGGTGTCAGTGTCGGCCCGGCCGGTTCGAGGAGCGTGATGCGGGTGTTAGCGAACGATGAGGGCTGCGGCCCGGCGGCGGCGGACGATCACCGCGGCGATCCAGCCGGCCACCACGGCGGCGCCGGCGGCCGTCAGCAGCCAGCCGGCGACGTCCGCCCCCGACGCGCCGTAGTGGAGGGTGACCTCGTGCGAGGTCGGCACCACCACCATGAGGTTGGGTGCCACCCGCCACGGCCCCTCGGCCCCGGTGGCGTGCCAGTTGGGGAAGTACGAGATCCGCACCTCGACCGGCGTGCCCGTCCGGTCGACGTGGAACCGCACCGTGTCGGTGCCCACCCGGATCGCGCTCACCGTCGTGGGCGGCTCCGGCACCGCGGCCGGGTGGGCCGTCGACGGTCGGACCCGGGGCCACGCCGCCGGCCCGCCCGCCGCCGGCACGACCGACCAGCGATCGGGGTGCTGGTACCAGGCCACCGACGGCGCCAGCCACCCCGTCTGGGCGGCCGGGACCCCCGTCCACACGACGGGCCGGTTGGTCAGGGGGACGACCATCGACGTCCCCGCGATCCGGTACACCTCCCAGGTGGTCCGCAGGGGCTGGCCGTCGTAGACGGTCGCCCAGGGTCCCGTCCGGGCCAGGAGGGTGGCCGAGGGGTCCGCCGCCACCTGGGACTCGACCGACGGGGACGACACCAGGAGGTAACGGACCCCGAGCATCTGCAGGTGGCGGATGCCGAGGGGTACGTCGAGGCCGGCGTAGGGCAGGCCGCTCATGGCATCCGACGGAGTCGCCGAGAGCTCGCTCTGGTCGAGGAAGTGGTAGGGGGTCGTCGCCGACGACTCGAAGAGCAGCCCCTCCATGGAGTCGATGCACCCGTTGGTCCAGTACGGGAGCAGCATCAACGACATGGTCGTGCCGAACCGGTTGAGCGCCGGGTCGTACTCCCACATGGCACGACCACACCCGTCGGTGGCCCCGACCCGGGTCATCATGGCCACCACGGCGCGGTACTCCGGATAGTCGGGTTTGCGCTGGTAGCCCGAGTAGTTCCATGCCGCCCAGGCGGACGGTTGGTCGGCGCCGACCGTCACACCGATCGACGCCAGCGTCGACGGGGAGAGGACCATGGGCGGTACCACCGCCAGGCAGGCGGCCGCCAGGGCGACCACCCCCCCGGCCAGCCCCCCGGCAGCGACGGACGGCGGTGACGGGCGCCGCGAGCGCAGGAACCGCATACCCGGTCGCCAGCCGGGCACCGGCCCCCGGGGCATGCGCGACCGGGTGCCGAGCGACCAGGTGTCGAGGCGGTGTCGGCGCAGGGCACGGGCGACGACGGCTACCGCCTCGCCCACCCCCCAGCCGGCGAACAGGTACAGGCAGAGGAACCACAGCGGCTGGAAGCGGACGTTGTAGAGCTTTCCCTGCGGATCGAGGCACAGTGCCGCCGCCGACAGCCCGCCCAGCACGGCCAGGAAGAGCGCCACCCGGTTGCGCCGCACCACCATGAGCGCGGCCGCCACCAGGTCGAGGGCCAGTACCCATCGGGCCGACGAGGGGAACAGCAGGTGGGGGAAGTTGCCGACGTTCTGCCAGCCCATGTTGGTCGTGTAGGCCTGGTCGGCGGCGAAGGGCACCAGCCACCAGGCGGTGAGCGCCGCGCCGACGAGACCCACCCCGGCCAACCACACCAGGCGCCGGCCCCACCGCCTGGCTGCCCGGCGCTGCCGGCCGGCCAGCGCCGCCAGCAGGTCGCGGTCGAGGGCCAGCCAGACCAGGGCGCCGGCCACGGCGAAGATCCCGGTGACCAGGTGGCAGAGCATGGTGGCGGCCAGGAGCAGGGCCGCCGCCACCCGGCGGCGACGGTTGTGCAGCCCGTCGGCCACGACACCGAGGAACACGAGGGCCAGCGAGAGGCCGAGGGAGAACGAGAACTCGCCGGCCAGCGTGGAGAGGATGTTCCCCCCGACGATGGAGAAGCTGGGCTCGAACAGGAACGGGAGGGTGAACGCGGCCAGGGCGGCCGGGCCCGGGTCGCGCAGCCCTGCCAGCCTGCCGAAGGCCCAGGCGGAGACCGGGAGCGTGAGGGTCCCGGCCACCGTGACCAATTTGAACGCGATGTCGTAGGGGATGACGAACGACAGCAGGGCGGCCAGCACGCCGGGGAGCGGGAAGTAGAAGGTGTAGACGGGGAACCCGTCGTACCATCCGGGGTCCCAGCCGGTCAGCTGGAAGTGGGGCAGCAGGTCGGACCGCAGGAAGGCCGGCAGGGCCACGTGGGCGCCGGTGTCACCCCCGGTCGTCGTGGTGGCGGCCAGGAGGAGGTCCGGGTGGAGCTCCCACAGCGCCACGAGGGTGACCGTGACGATGACGGCGGCGTCCACCCAGCGGACGGCGGCGGGCCTGGCCGGCCGGCGCCGGGCGCCGGGCGCGGTGCGGGTGGCGGGCGCGGTGCGGGGGGCGGGCGGAGCGGACCCGGACGGCTCGACGCCGGCCGCCGGGCCCGGGGGCGCGGTGGTCCGGGTCACCATGACTGCGCCCCCGATGCGAGCACGTCCACGGGTGCCCTCATGTCCACGGGTGCAGGAGGACCGAGCTCGACGCCACCGAGACCACGGCCACCAGGTTGAACGATGCGTGGGCCAGCATGCCCATCCCGAGCCGCCCGGTCCGGTAGGCCAGGGCGGCGAGGATGATGCCGAAGGTGGCCAGCCCCAACAGCTGCAGCGACTCGGCGTGGGCAAGGCCGAAGAGGACCCCTGTGACCACCACCGCGGACACCGGTGCCAGGGAACCGGGCAGCCGTTCGAACAGCCGGGCCAGACTGCGCAGGAGGAGGCCCCGGAAGAACAGCTCCTCCACGACGGGCGCTCCCACCACCGTGCACACGGCGATGAGGACGAACCCGGCCCCGTGGGAACCACCCGTCAGCCGCTGCCCGGGCGCCTGGAACTGCTGGGTGAAGTCGTGGACGTGCGAGCGCAGGGGGAGGTACATCAGCGCGATCAGGTACTGGCCGGCGACGCCCACCGGCACCCCCACCAGGTCGATCGGCCGGAACCGGACCCCGAGGTCGCGCACCCAGCCGGCCCGGCCCCGCACCGCCGAGGCCACGACAGCCGATCCGCCGAACCCGACCCACACCCCGAGCAGGGTGGAGACCACGTACCACTCGGGCGGGGCCGACATCCGGGCAATGGCGCCGAGGCTGGCGGCCTTGCCGGCCACCGCCGCCGTCACCTCGGCGAACACCGCCGCCACCACCTGCCCGGCCAGGAACCCGAGGGCGGCGAACCCCAGCCAGGACCACCCCCGGCGGCGGTCGACCGGGGCGGCACCGGCGCGCAGCTGGGCTCCCAGCGTTCCCCCGTCGCCGGCGATGACCTGCGACACCTCGTGCCGGCCCGTGCCGGTAGGAAGCCACCCGGCGCGCAGGCTCGGCCCCGGACCGGATTCGTCGGCGTCGGCCACGCCGACACCCTAGCGACCGCCCCCCGGTGGCTGGGGGGCGCCCGGTCCGGTGGCCGGCGAGCTGATGCATCACCGGCGCCCGGGGGCGCGTACCATGGGACGGTGACCCCGCCTGACCAGAACCCGGCACGTGGGCCCTTCGGACCCGGGGGGCAGCCCGGTGGGGCAGGGACCGGCGGACCACCACGCAACCGCTGGATCGTCTACGCCGCCGTCATCGCCGCCGTCATCGCCCTCGTCGCCCTGTCGTCGCTCCTCAACCGGACGACGGCCAACTCGCTCTCCTACAACACCTTCCTGAACGACCTGCAGTCCAAGACGGTCAAGTCGGCCACGGTGGACAACACCACCGGCGTCATCACCGGTCAGTTGGCCGACGGCACGAACTACACGGTCAACGGACCGAACCCGGTGATCGACTCCGAAGTGACCGCCCTGCGCTCGGCCGGGGTCAGCTACAAGCTGGTCACGCCGCCGCCGAGCGAGTTGGGGGCCATCCTGAGCTGGATCGTCCTCCCCGCGCTGCTCATCGGCGTCTTCTTCCTGATCATGCGGCGGGCCCAGGGCCAGATGGGCAACATCATGTCGATCGGCCGGTCCCGGGCCAAGCTCTACTCGACCGAGCGCCCCTCCACGACCTTCGACGACGTGGCCGGCTACAGCGGCGTCAAACTGGAGATCAGCGAGGTCGTCGACTTCCTCAAGACGCCCGGCCGTTTCAAGGAGATCGGCGCCCGCATCCCCAAGGGGATCCTCCTCGTCGGCCCCCCGGGAACGGGCAAGACCCTGCTGGCCCGGGCGGTGGCCGGCGAGGCAGGTGTGCCCTTCCTGTCGGTGAGCGGCTCTGACTTCATGGAGATGTTCGTCGGCGTGGGAGCCAGCCGGGTCCGCGACCTGTTCCAGACGGCCCGCAAGCAGGCGCCTGCCATCGTCTTCATCGACGAGATCGACTCGATCGGCCGCAAGCGCGGCGCCGGTCTCGGTGGCGGCCACGACGAGCGCGAGCAAACGCTCAACCAGATGCTGAACGAGATGGACGGCTTCGACACGACCGAGGGGATCGTGGTCATGGCCGCCACCAACCGTCCCGACATCCTCGACCCGGCCATCCTGCGCCCGGGCCGGTTCGACCGGCAGATCGTGGTTCCCCTCCCCGACCTGGAGGAGCGCCTGCCCATCCTCCAGGTCCATTGCAAGGACAAGAAGATCGGCGCCGACGTCGACCTCGAGCTGGTGGCCCGCGGCACTCCGGGCATGAGTGGTGCCGACCTGGCCAACCTGGTGAACGAGGCCGCCCTGCACGCCGTGCGCCGGGGCAGCTCCCAGATCGAGAACCGGGACTTCGAGGCGTCGCGCGACCGGGTCCTCATGGGCCAGCGCCGTGAGAGCCTCGTGCTGTCCACCGCGGAGAAGGAGCGGGTCGCCTTCCACGAGGCCGGCCACGCCGTGCTCGCCTACGTCCTGCCCGAGGCGGACCCCGTCCACAAGGTGACCATCCTCCCCACCGGCATGGCCCTCGGCGTGACCCAGCAGCTGCCGATGGAAGAGCGCCACATCCACCCCCGCAGCCACATCGAGGACTCGCTGGCCGTCCGTATGGGCGGGCGGGCGGCCGAGCTGCTCGTCTACGGGGACCTGTCCACCGGCGCGGCGAACGACCTGGTGGGGAACACCGAGCTGGCCCGCAAGATGGTGCGGGAGTGGGGCATGAGCGACGAGGTCGGCCCCATGGCGTGGGGGTCGCAGGGCCAGGTGTTCCTGGGCGAGGACCTGATGCACACCCGCGACTACTCCGAGCACACCAGCCAGGTCATCGACGACGAGGTGGAGAAGATCCTCCGGGCCCAGGAGGAGCGGGCCCTCGAGGTCCTGGCCCGCCACCGGGGCGGCCTCGACGCGGTGGCGCGGGCCCTGCTCGACGAGGAGACGATCGACGGCGAGACGGTCGGCCGTCTGGTGGACACCGCCTATGGCCGCCCCGTCCACGAGCCGGGTGCCAAGCAGGTGCCGCCGATCTTCGACCGGGAGCGCCACGGTGGCCCGACCGGCACACCGACGGGCGTGCCCACCGGCACCCCGACCGGCACACCGACGGGCGTGCCCACCGGCACCCCGACGGCGACTCCTGCCGACGCCGGCCAGCCCGTCACCGGTGCGCCGACGCCGGACCCCGAGCCGGCAGCCAACTCCTCGGCCTCCACCCCCTCCGGGGTGGCGCCGGCCCCCCCGGGCGCGCCGGCCCCCTGGCCGCACGCGCCGGCCCCCTGGCCCCCACCGGCCCACCCGGGTGGGTGGCCGCACCAGACGCCATACCCACCACCACCACCGCCGGCCCGCTGACGAGGCCGCCGGCCCGCTGACCGGGCTCAGCCGCCCCAGGGGAAGCCGGCGGCCCCCACCACGCCGGGTACCCCGGTCGGCGCCGAGTCGGCCCCCACGACGACGGGGACGTCCGACCGCACCACCAACCAGCTCAGCCCCACGACGCCCCGGTTCCCCAGCACGTCGAGTGATCCGGCCGGTACGTGGAGGGTGGCGACCCGTGCGCCGGACAGCGTCGTCACCTCGACGGTGGCCGGCATCGACCCGGTGTTCGACACGGCGACGGTCCTGCGGGACGCGCCGGCCAGCCCGGGCGAACCCGGCACCCCGGGTGCCGGCACCACCCACCGGGTGGCCGGCGCCGGGGTCCCCCGCAGGTCGCCCCATGCCGGCATGCCCGACGGCGCACCCACCGTCCGGGTGACCACCAGCCCCCCCGACGCCTGCACCGTCAGCGCGTAGGGCGTCTGGAGCGGGAACCGGGGGGTCGACGTCGGCCGGAAGACGACCGACGACTGCGGCGGCACGGTGACGGTGACGGGAACGATGCTGGCCTCGGCCAGGACGGCGCCGATGGTCGCCGTCACCGGTGCCGTTCCCGGGTTGGCCAGGTGGACCACCACGGTCCCCCCGGGGACGTCGGTGGTCGGTGCCAGATCCCACGTCGACGACGTCGTCGGCGCGCCGAGGAGGACCGACAGTCCCGTGCCGGCGCTGGAGGACCGCTGCTGGAGCGCGTCCGCCACCACCTGGCCCGACGACGCGCTCACGATGGTGGTGACGTCGGGCTGGTCCTGGACGAAATCGCCGAGGTGCTCCACCACCACGCCCCCGGGCGGGATGACGATGCCCTGGTAGGGCTGGGGGGACAGCACGCCCGCCGGCGTGTCGAACGAGAGCCCGACCACGGCCGGACCGGACGTCGGGTTGAAGACGCTGAGGCTGAGCTGGTTGCCGGCGGTGGTGGTCCCACCGGCCAGGTACCACGTCGCCGCGGTCGACGAGGCGCACGGCGCCATGGACCAGCCGGCCGGGCCGGCGACGACCTGCTCGGCGGCCACGCCTCCGCCGGCCAGCACGATGGTGGTGGCGGACGGGCCGGCGCCGGGTGCACCCGCAGACGGGTCGAGGGCCAGCACGCCGTGGGCCGGCACGGACAGGTCGCGCCGGACGCCGCTGGCGGCGGTGCCGGCCACCACGGTGGTGGCGGTGCCGGCGACCGTCCGGCCCGTCGGGTTGGCCAGCTCGACGACGGGGCGGGCCGTCGAGCCGGCGCCGACCGAGCCGCCGGCGCAGTACCACGACGAGGTGACCGAGGCGTCGGGAGCGAGGGCGGTGACGCTCGGGACCGGCGGCGGCGCCACGTGCGGCGGCGGCCAGACGGCATCGGCTGCGGCGACGCCCCCGACCACGGCGACCAGGGCGCCGAGGGCCACGAGCCGGCTGCGCGTCGGCCGCCGGGGGGGCGGCACCGGGTCGGCGGTGGTCACGGGAACCGGTCCACGTCGGGGTCGAGGTCGGGATCCCAGTCCACGTGGGCGGCGGGCTCGGACCGCACCCCGGCCAGGCGCCCCTCGATGCTGCGGCGAAGCCCGGTGAGCCGGAACCGCCGCCGTCCCACCAGCAGGGCCAGGGCGGCCACCCAGACGACGATCTCGAAGGCCACCCCGACCCCCGCCAGCCACGTACCGTGGAAGGCGAGGGTGGCGGTGCCCGATGAGGTGGTGACGAACTGGACGCCCCCCGACGGCAGCGGACGCCCGCGCACCACGCCCGAGCGGGTCGAGAGGGCCCACGAGCCGGCGGGTGCCATCGCCGCCAGCACGAGCCCACGGGGAACGGTGCCCGCGTAGGTGCGTGCCGTCGCCGACCCGGGCAGGACCGGGACGGCGCCGGTGACGGCAGGGGTCCCCGGCACGTGGGCGAGGGGGACGGCCTGGCCGGCCGGTGCCGCCACCACCGGCCGCTCCCTGCCGGGCACCGCGGCCCGGATCGGCACCCAGGCCGTGTCCTCGTAGACGGTGATGCCCGTCTGCGTGTAGGCGGACCGGAGGTCCACCTGCCGGTCCAGCGCGGGCACCAGGTCTGCCGGCACCGGTTCGACCTGCGGCGACTGGATCCCCGGCACCTCGGGGGCCACCGACGTGACCACCGCCACGTAGCGCACCCCGGCACCGGCCAGCAGGGCCCCCAACTGGTCGGTGCGACCGGCCTCGGCCGCCCGGACGTCGTCACCGAGGGACCCGGCCGGGCCGGGCCCGCCCGGCGACCATCCCCAGGTGGCGTCGGGCGCCCCGCCCACCGACGTGGCGAAGGCGAGCCCCGGCACGATGGGCCATCCCGCCTGGTCGAGGGCGGCCGGGGCCCCGAGCCACAGCACCCGGAACGCCGCGGGGCCGGGGTGGCGGGGACGCATCCACGAGACGGCCGAGGCGGTGTCGGTCTGGGGGAGGTCCCACCGTCCGGGCAGGGCCGAGGCCACCACCGGCAGGGCGCCGGCCGCTGCGGCCGCCACCGTCACGGCGGTGGCGAGCTGGCGCCAGCCGAACACCCGGGCCCGCAGGTCCTCCTCGAAGGCGGCGATCCCGCACCCGATGGCCAGGGCCAGCCCGGCGGCGGCCGGCGCCAGGAGCACCAGGGGATCGACGGCCAGGCGGCCGCTCCAGCCCCGGACGGTCACCCACGTGAACGCCCATGCGGCCAGGACGACCACCCAGGCCCGCACCGCCGTCCGGTAGCGCTCGTCCCGCCCGACCAGGAGGCCCAGGATGCCGGCGGCGGCGAACCCCCAGGCCAGTGCCGAACCCCCGATGGGACCCGGGGCGAACCGGAGCAGCGTGCCCCACGACGGGGCGGACGACGGCGCACCGGCCAGGCCCAGCGCGTCCCAGGCGCCACGACCGGTGGCCACCACCCCGACGACCCATGGCAGACAGAGGACGGCCGCCGACGCCGTCGCCGCCACCACCGCCACCACCGGCCGCCAGGCGGACCGCCAGGCACCGGTAACGAGGGCGCCCACCGACACCGCCACCCCCAGTCCCACCACCATCACGGCGGTGCCGGGCGCGTAGGCCACGGCGACGGCTTCGAGCACGCCGAGGGCCAGCAGGGTGCGCAGGTCCTGGCGCCGGCCACCTCCGCCGGCGACGGCACCCTGCACGATGCCGAGCAACCACGGTGCGGCCCCGAAGGCGACGACGCCGTCGAAGCGGCCGAGCGCCAGGTCGTTCCACGCCAGGGGCATAGCCAGGTAGGCGATGCCGGCGACGGTGCCCGCCCAGGTCGAGCGGAGGGGGCGGGCCAGGCGCACCATCCCCCACGCCCCGAGGGGGATCGGCGCCAGCACCAGCACCTTCGCCGCCAGCCCCATCGCCCCGACGAGCACGGTACCGAGGACGCCGGTCAGAGCCAACGAGGGCGGGGCGGCGACGGTGGTCCCCAGGCCGGTGGGATGCCAGCCCGACGCGAACTGGCCGAAGGTGGCGCCGAGCGACGGGTAGGGGGCGAACTGGCCCACCGCCGGGATGGTGCCGGTCAGGATCCCCCGGCTGCCGACCACGAGGACGACGACGGCGAGTGCCCACGCCAGCACCTGACGACGGCCCGGCGCCCCGCCGGCCACGGGTGGGACGGCCCCGGCCCCGGCCCCGGCGGCGGCCGGCGGCGCGACGACGGGCCGGGGCTCGCCGTCCTCGGCCAGCCTGCGGCCGAACACCGACAGACGGGCGCTGCCCCGCACCATGAGGGCCCGGATCTCGCGATCGGGCACCTGGCGCGTGGCGCCGATCACTGCCCGGCGGCGGCGGACCAGGCCGACATGGCGGAGGTTCCACGTCCAGGCCCGGACGACGGACCGCGCCCGCTCACGGTCGCCGCTCAGCTCCGCCACCACCACTTCGCCCGCCGCCAGGAGCAGCGCCTGGGGCACCACCCGCACCAGGTGGAGGCGGCTGTAGCACGACAGCACCACGAACAGCTCGTGGCGGCGCTGCAGTTCCTGGATGGAGGGCGGCCGCCGCGCCGCCGTCGTCGGGTCGGCGACCGCCGTGGGCGGGCGCCGGGTGCTGGCGGCCATGCCCTGACGGTGGCGGACCCGGGCATCGGGCGCCACCACCACTCGCGCGCCCGCCACCTGGGCCCGCCACGACAGGTCCAGATCCTCGCCCATGGCCGGGATCTCCGCCGCGAACCCGCCCAGCTCGGCGAACAGGTCGGCCCGCACGAGCGTGCAGCCACCGGGGGCGACGAGGACGTCGCGCACGGCGTCGTACTGGCCGTGGTCGACCTCGCCGGCCTCGACGCGGTCGACCACCGATCCCGTCTTGTCGGCCGACATCCCGACGTGCAGCAGCATCGTCGGGTCGTCCCACTCGACGATCTTCGGCGAGACGATACCGGCGTTGGACCGGAACGCCTCCTCCACCATGACGTGGACGGCGTCGGCGTCGAGCGCCACGTCGTCGTGGCAGAAGAGGTAGTAGGCCGCGCCCTCCACCATCTCGCCCACCAGGTTGGCCGACGGGCCGAAGCCGGCGTCGCCGTCGAGGTGGCGGACGAAGGCGTCGGGGAGGACCGCCGCCACCCGGGAGGTCAGCTCCTCGCCGCCCCCGACGTCGAGGACGAGGACCGAGAGCTCGGGATAGTCCTGGGAACCGAGCGAGGCCAGGGTCTCCTCGAACCATTCCCCTGGCTCGTGCGCCACCACGACGGCGACGACCGGTGGCACCAACGCGTCCATCAGGCCCGCGAGGCTACCGGCACCGGGCTCACCAGCGCGGCGGGTCGGGCGGCGGGCGGGTGGGCGATCAAGTGCTTGCAACTGTTTATGTTCTCGTATACACTTGCATCACAAGCCGGTGGGAGCACCACAGGCCCCCGACACGAGGAGTCCCTATGCCCGAACTGAACACCGACCTCACCAAGGTGGCACGAGATGTCGCCGGCATCGCCAAGGACGCTACGTACGTGGCGATCGGCATCGGCGTGATCGGCTACCAGAAGGCCCAGGTCCGCCGGCACGAGCTGGTCAAGCGCCTGGGCGATCCCCGGGTGACCGCCGAGCAGCGCCTGGCCACCGTGCGCACCGACCTGTCCGGCGCCGTCCACGCCGTGGACGCCCGGGTGGAGGATGCGTTCGCACGCGTCGAGGCCGCCCTCCTGCCCTTCGAGGACCGGTTGCCCGCACAGGCCCGCGAGGTCGCCCGTCAGGTGCGCAGCCAGGCCACCGAGGTGCGGCAGCAGATCCGCAGCGCCATCCTGTCGGCAGCTGCCTGAACGACCTGATCGCGAGCCGGTCCACCCCCCCGGCCGGCTCACGCAACGGCCCGCGCCCACCCCCCGGGCGTGGCGGCCGCAACGGACCGGTGTCCCCCCCTCCGGTCCCCTGGACGACGGCCCGTTCCGACGGGCCGTCGTCCGCGTCCCCGGTGCGCTCACGCGGGAGTCGCCGCCGCCCGCTCCCACTCGTCCAGCACGTCGGCCAGCGTGGTCTCCAGCGGGATCCGGGGGGACCACCCCGTGTCGGCCCGGATCCGGCCCGGATCGCCGCGGAGCACGGGTACCTCGACCGGCCGGAACAGCTCGGGATCGGGGACGAACGCCACCGAGGCACCGGCCAGGTTCGCCAGCCGGCGGGCCACGTCCTCGATGGCGACGTCCCGCCCCGAGCACACGTTGTAGACACGCCCGGGGGTCCCCTGCTCGACGAGTAGGCGGTAGGCGCGCACCACGTCACGCACGTCGGTGAGGTCCCGGCGGGCCGCCAGGTTCCCCACCGGGATCGACGGGGCACCGGCCCGCTTCGCCTCGACGATGCGCCGGGCCAGGGCCGGTACGGCGAAATTGGGCGACTGGCCCGGTCCCACGTGGTTGAAGGGGCGGACCACGATCACCGGCTGCCCGTGGCCGCGGACCGCCTGGCCGGCCACCGCCTCGGCCGCCAGCTTGCTCGCCGCGTAGGGGGTCAGCGGGGCCGGCTCGCGACCTTCCGCCAGGGGCAGCGCCGCTTCGTCGGGTACCGGGCCGTAGACCTCGGCCGAACTGGTCACGAGGACGCGGGTCGCCTCGCTGTAGCGGCGCGCCGCGGCCAGGACGGCGGCCGTGCCGAGCACGTTCACCTCCAGGACCCGGAGCGGGTCCCGCCACGAGTCGCCCACGTGGGCCAGGGCGGCCAGGTGGTAGACGGCGTCGGGACGGGCCGCGTCGACGGCGTCGGACACGGCGGCTGGATCGGTGACGTCCACCTCGGCGTCGACGGCTACGACCTCGTCCCCGCACGACCGGAGGTGCTCGGCCAGCCACGTGCCGACGAAACCTCGACCACCGGTGATGAGGGCGCGCATGGGCCCGAACCCTACCGGCTCCGCCGGACCCCTTCAGGTCCGGGCGGCGGCCAGGCGGTACGCGTGGACGTGGCGAGCGGCGCTGGCGTCCCACGTGTGGGCGCGGGCCAGGCCGAGGCCCCGCTCCCGGGCCGCCTCCCGGTCGGGATCGCCGCCTCGGAGCTCGGCATCGAGGGCGTCGGCCAACGCCCGCACGTCACCGGGCGGCACCAGACGGGCCGCGTCCCCCGCCACCTCCTCCATGACCGTCCCCGAGGTCGTCACCAGCCGGGCGCCGCAGGCCAGGGCCTCGAGGGCCGGGAGCCCGAACCCCTCGTAGCGGGCCGGGTAGGTGACGGCCACGGCGCCGCGCAGGAGGGCGGGCACGGCCACGTCGTCGACGTACCCGGTCCGCACCACCCGGTCGCCGTGCCGGGCCCTGGCCACTGCCGCCTCGACGGCTGCCGTCCCCCACCCGTCGCCGCCGGCCAGTACCAGGAGGGCCTCCGGGTGCGCCCCGGCGATCCGGTCGAACGCCGCCACCAGCTCGGGGACGGCCTTGCGGGGCTCCAGGGTCCCCACGAAGCACAGGAAGGGACGCGATGCCAGCCCGGGCATCAGGCGTTCCAGCACGTCACGATCGGATCCCGGCGACTCCTCGTCGGGGACGAACCGGTCGGTGGCCACCCCGTGGTGGGCCACCACGACCTCGGCCTCGACGCGGCACCACCGGGCCAGCTCGGCCGCCGTCGTATGGCTGGGGCAGACCACCACGGCGGCCCGGCGGGCAGCGGTGGTGATGGCCCGGCGGAAGAGGAGCACCTTGGAGCGCTCGTGCCATGCCGGCTCCACGAAGAAGCTCAGGTCGTGCACGGTCACCACCATGGGCACGGCCGACCGTTCCGGCATGGTGTAGTGAGGCCCGTGGTGGACGCCGACGCCGAGGCGGCGTAGGAGCCGGGGCAACGCCCCCTGCTCCCAGGCCAGACGTACCGGGCGGGCCACCGGCGCCACCGGCACCACCTCGACGCCCGGCACCCGGTCGGCCCAGCGGCGGCCGTCGTCGCGGCGGGCGAGCAGTCGCAGGTCCAGGTCGTCCCGGCGGCCGAGGGCGGTGGCCAGCTCCAGGGTGTAGTGACCCGCTCCCACCGGCCGCACCGGCACCGCGGTGACGTCGAGGGACACCCGGACGGCCCGGTCGGCACCGGTCACCGGATCCCCACCGATGCGTAGACGTCGGCGTGGGCGGCGGCGGCGTCGACCCAGCGGTGGCGAGCGGCGCGGGCGGACCCGACCCGGACGAGCTCACGGCGCACCGGACCGTCGACGGCCACGGCGACGATGCCGCGGGCGATGTCGTCCACGTCGGTCGGGTCCACCTCGAACGCGGCGTCGCCGGTCGACGGCAGGGGGCTCGCCACCACGGGGGCGCCGGCCGCCATCGCCTCCAGCGGCGGCAGGCCGAACCCCTCCTCCAGCGGCACGTAGCACAGGAGCCGGCAGGCGCCGTAGGCGGCAGCCAGCTCGTCGCCGGAGAGCCGCCCGGCCACCATCACCCCCGCACCGTCGACCTCGGCGGCGCCCCACCCGTGGGGGCCGGCGACCACCAGGGGCCACGGACCCGGAAGGTCGGGTCGGGCCCGGTGGTAGGCGGCGACCACACGGGCCAGGTTCTTGCGGGGCTCCCGGGTCCCCACACTCAGCAGGAACGGCCCCGCCAGTCCCAGGCGCGCCCGGAGGCGTCGCTCGACGGCCGGGTCGGCGGCCGGGAGGTGGTCGCTGCCGTGGGCGATGACGGTCACCGCGGCCGGATCGGCGCCGGCGGCGACCAGCTCGTCGGCGACCGGCCGGGACGGCACCACGAACGCCGCCGCCCGCCGCAGGGCCCGACCCAGCGCGGCCTCGTGCCATGCCCGCCCCCGGGGCGGGAACGTCTCGGCATGGGACCGCCACAGCAGGTCGTGGACGGTCACGACCAGCGGCAGGCGACCGCCCGGCGGCGTCAGCAGCGACGTGGCATGGACGACGTCGACGCCTCGGGGGCCCCGTAGCAGTGACCGGTCCCAGGCCCGCGTGAGCAGGGGCCCGGGGAGCGCCGACGCGTCGACCGGCCAGCCCGTCGATGCCAGGGGATCGGGGCCGCGCCCCGACCACCGGCTGGCGACGAGACGGACGTCCGGCCCCCCGTCGGGCCGGCTGGCCAGGGCGGCCAGACCTGCGGCCAACGCCGACGCGTAGGTTCCGATCCCTCCCGGTGCCCGCCGCCGCAGCTGTTCGACCACCAGGGCCACCGAGGGCCAGGGACCGCTCACCGCCCCGCCCGCCCCTCGGCGGTGACGTCCCGGTAGAGGAGGGTCAGGCCTCGGGCGCACGCGTCCCACGTGAAGGCGGCGGCACGGGCACGGCCCCGCCGCACCTGCGCCTCCACACCGGGACCACCGGCGAGCACGTCGGCCAGCGCGGCGGCCAGGGTGGCGGCGTCGCCCGGCTCCACCACCGACGCCCCGTCGCCGACGACCTCGGGCACGGCACCGGCCCGGGTGGCCACCACCGGGACCCCGGCCGCCATCGCCTGGAGCGGCGGGAACCCGAACCCCTCGTAGCGCGAGGGATAGGCCAGCACCGCCGCGTCGGCGAGCACCGCCGCCAGCGCGGCGTCGGGCAGATAGCCGGTGACGGTCACCCGGTGGCGCACCTCGGGTGCCAGCGCGCCGAGCGCGCCGGCGAAGGCCTCGCTGCCCCATCCCTCGCCTCCCACGATGACCAGGGCCACGTCCCGGTGGCCGGGCTCCCCGGCGAGCTGGCCGAAGGCCGCCAGCAGGGTCGGGTAGTCCTTGCGGGGCTCGATCGTCCCCACGGCCACCACCGAGCGTCCCGTCCCGTCGGGGAGCGGGGGTACGCCGGTGGGGTCCGGGGATGGCAGGGCGGGGACGCCATGGGGCACGGCGCGGACACGGACCGGGTCGGCTCCGAGCTCCTCGACCACCTCGTCGGCCACGAACGCCGACGGCGTGTGGACCCACGCCCCCTCGGCGACGGCCCGACGGACCAGCGCGGGGAACCCCGCCGTCGACGCGTCGCACAGCTCCGGGAAGCGGACCACCGTGAGGTCGTGGACGGTGACGACCCGGCCCGCCCGCCGCGTGGGGGGGACCACGAAATTGGTCCCGTGGACGACGTCGTGGCGGCCGACGAACCACTCGACCGGCGGGGCGGACCACCGGCGCCAGGCGGCGTGCAGCGGCCGGGCCGGCATGGGGCGGCCGGCCACCCCGATCCCGGCCGGCAGGCGCTCCTCGATCCCGTGGCGGCGGCGCCAGCTGACGGCGAAGGCGTCCACGGCCACGTCGGGGCGGCGGGCCAGCCCCGACAGGGCACCGGCACAGAAGACGCCGACCCCGGTGGGTGACCCGAGGAGCGGGGTGGCGTCGAGGGCGACCGTCACCGGTGCAGGAGGGTCCGACACGGCAAGGAGCCTTGCACATGCCGGGTAGCCTGCCGGCATGGTCGTGGCCCTCTGCGGTGGTGTCGGTGCGGCGCGCCTCCTGCGCGGCATGGAGCAGGTCGTCGGGGGTCCGTCCATCACCGCGGTGGTGAACACGGGCGACGACACCGAGCTCTTCGGGCTCCACGTCTCGCCCGACCTGGACACCGTCATGTACACCCTGGCCGGTCTGGTCGACGACGAGCGGGGCTGGGGTCTGGCGAACGAGACGTGGACGGTCATGGACGCCCTCGACGCGCTGGGCGGACCG
Organism: Actinomycetes bacterium; assembly: GCA_021799615.1. Lineage (GTDB taxonomy): Bacteria > Actinomycetota > Acidimicrobiia > Acidimicrobiales > RAAP-2 > JAJZDI01. Next base: position 1,959 of record JAJZAC010000010.1, on the reverse strand, counting down.
ACCTGGTTCCGGCTCGGGGACCGCGACCTGGCCACCCACTGTTACCGCACCGGCCGCCTCGCCGCCGGCGCCACGCTGAGCGAGGTGACGGCCGAGCTGTGCCGGTCCTTCGGGGTCGGACCGACGCTCCTGCCCGTGAGCGACGACCGTATCCGCACCGTCGTCACGCTGCGCGACGGCGGCGACGTGCCCTTCCAGGACTACTTCGTCCGCCTGCGGCACGCCGTGCCGGTCAGCGGGATCCGCTTCGACGGCGCCGGATCGGCCACGCCCGGGCAGGGGGTGCTGGGTGCGCTGGAGGCGGCGGCGACCATCGTCGTCTGCCCCTCCAACCCCGTCGTCTCCATCGGACCGTTGCTGGCCGTCCCCGGCGTGCTCGACGTGCTGCGCCGGCGGCGCGACCGGGTGGTGGGCGTCTCGCCCCTGGTCGGCGGCGCCGCGCTCAAGGGTCCCGCCGACCGCATGCTGGTCGAGCTGGGGGGCGAGGCCACCTCCGCCGGCGTCGCCAGGGGCTACGCCGACTGGATGGGGACCCTGGTCATCGACACCGCCGACGCGGGCGACGCGCCCTCGGTCGAGGCGGCCGGACTGCGGTGCGTGGTCGCACCCACCGTCATGCGCACCCCCGACGCGGCGGCTCGGCTCTCCGAGGCGGTGCTGGCATCGCTGGACGGCCCGTGACGGCGCACCGGGCGCTCACCGTCCTCCCCGTGACGGGGCTCGGCGAGGTCCGGCCCGGCGACGACCTGGCCGCGCTCCTGGTCGAGGCGACCGGCGAAGACCCCCTGCGCGACGGTGACGTGGTGGTCGTGACCCAGAAGGTGGTCTCCAAGGCCGAGGGGCGCATCGTGGCCCTGGACCACGACGATCCCGCCGCCAAGCGACGTCTGATCGAGCGCGAGTCCCGCCGGGTCCTGCGGCGCCGGGGCGACCTGCTCATCACCGAGACGACCCACGGCTTCGTCTGTGCCAATGCGGGGATCGACCTGTCCAACGTGGACGGCGGGACGGCGGCCCTGCTGCCGGTCGATCCCGACCGTTCCGCTCGCCGGCTGCGGGCGGGGATCGGGCACCGGACCGGAGCGGTGGTGGCGATCGTCGTGTCCGATACCTTCGGCCGGACATGGCGCAGGGGGGTCACCGACGTCGCCATCGGCGTGGCCGGACTTGCGGGCGTGGTCGACCTGCGGGGGACGGTGGATGCCAACGGGCGAGTGCTCGAGGCCACCGAGGTGTGCGTCGCCGACGAGGTGGCGGGGGCGGCCGAGCTGGTCATGGGCAAGGCGTCGGGCATCCCCGCCGCCATCGTGCGCGGGGTGGATCCCGCCTGGCTCCGCCCGTCCTCGGCCGCCACCGAGATCGTCCGCCCCCCCGGCGAGGACCTCTTCCGCTGAGGGGCCGGGCCCCTCCACCCGCACGGGCCGTCGCCTGCGTCACCCGTCGGGCGGGGCCGCGTCGGGCGGCCAGACGGTCAGGTCAGCCCATTGCCAGCAGGTCGACGACGAAGACGAGCGTCTCGCCGGGACCGATGACACCGCCGGCACCCTGGGAGCCGTAGGCCAGGCCCGGCGGGATGGTCAGCCGGCGCCGGCCACCGACACGCATGCCGGCCACGCCCCGGTCCCAACCGGGGATCACGTGTCCGGCCCCCAGGGGGAACGCGAACGGTTCGCCCCGGTCCCACGACGAGTCGAACTCCTGCCCGGTGGACCAGGCGACCCCCGAGTAGTGCACCTGCACCCTCGACCCGGACGACGCGTCGGCGCCCCCGCCGACCTCGAGGTCCTCGACCACCAGGTCGGCGGGTGGGTCGCCGTCGGGAACGGTGATGGCGGGTTTCGTGCGCTCGGTCATTGGTAGTCAGGGGCGCAGTACTCGCAGTGCGAGCCTGGTTCCCCATTCCCCTTTCAATCCGTGCGTGCGGTTTTCCCGCACACGGCTTACCGACGGTCGTCTGGA
>JAJZAC010000075.1 GCA_021799615.1 Actinomycetes bacterium | reverse complement strand
TCTGGGGCCCGGAACCGCCCGTGCCGGACCCGGGGAGTCCAGGCACGAATGCCGGCGCCGGCGACAGCAGCTGGTTGGTGGCCGGGTCGCGCCCCACGTCGTCAACCGCGCTGCTGGTGCCCACCCGGCTGCGACGGTCGTGGGGACCGGCCCGACGTGGAGGGGTCACACGTCGCCGGACCGCTCCTCGGACTCGTGCCGGAGGTGGTGTCCAGAGGTGGGACCCTCGCCGAGCAGACCCGGCAGCGCGCCGGTCGTTCTTCGCCGGTCATGAACCGGGCCTGCACCCGGCGTCGCTCTGCGCGGGATGCTCCGTGAGGCAACGGTTCACCCGTGGCGCGGCAGGTGACGCGACGTCCCGGGGACGCGTCACGGGAACGGCCGTGTGGGCCGGGCGGAGGGGACCTGGCCGGGGGACGCGCTGCTCAGGCGCCGCCAGCTGCGGCTGCGGGCCCGGCGGCGATGGCGGGCACGGGCGCGGCGGCGCCATCGGCGGCAGCGCCCACCGGGGGCGCGTGGAAGAGGAACCGCTGGTAGACGCCGAACTTGAGGATCCACAGGGCGCCGTAGGTCCCGACGTACGCCACGCCGACGACGGCCAGGTGGGCGACCCGGCCCGATGGGGCGAGAGCGGCGGCGATGCCGGTCACCAGGCTGGAAGCGCCCAGGCTCACGATCCCGATCACCCAGAAGCCGGCGGCCTGGCGCCCCGGGTTCCGGCGGTCGGCCTCCGGCCAGATCCAGAACCGGCTCATGGCATAGGAGGGGACCATGCCGGCCATGCTGGCCACCACCGACGCCGCCGAGGCGCCCAGGAGGTGTGTGCCGTAGACGGCGAGCAGGACCGCCTCGCTCACCGCGGTGGCCACCACCGACGTGACCGCGTACCGGCCCCACCGGTGCCACGACGAGCGGAGCCGCGCCGCGGCGGTGGTGCGGGCCGGGCGGGCCACACCCGCGGGGCCACCGGGGCCGGCCGTATCGGCGGGGTCGCCGGGGCCGGGCCCCGGGGAGGCCTGTCGGAGGGCGAGCGTCATGCGACGAGCTCCACCGTTGCCGGGCCGACCCGGTTGGTCGTCGACCGCCACCGGACGCTCGGGTCGAAGAGTGAGGGGTCGGCGTTGTCGCGGTGCTGGCGGGCGATGGTGAGGAGGGAGCCGACCAGCGTGTCCGACAGCAGGTGCGGATCCAGCCCGAGGTCGACCAGGCCCGAGTGCGCGGCGCGGTAGTAGTGCCCGTCCGCTTCGACCCTCGGGTTGTCGACGGTGGCGATGGTGACGCCGGCTCCGGCCGCATCGCGGATCTTCTCGGCGATCGCCCGGACGGAGAACTCTTCGGTGAACTGGTTGAACACCCGGAACTCCCCCGGTTGCGCCGGGTGTTCGCAGGCGATCCGGATGCACTCGACGGTGTCGCGGATGTCGAGCAGCCCCCGTGTCTGGCGGCCGGAGCCGTAGACGGTGAGAGGGTGGCCGCTGACCGCCTGGACCACCATCCGGTTGAGCACGGTGCCGAAGACGGCGTCGTAGTCGAACCGGGTGGCCAGGTCGGGGTGGAGGCGGGTCTCGTCCGTCTCCTGCCCGTAGACGATGCCCTGGTTGAGGTCGGTGGCGGCCAGGTCCCACGCCCGGCAGGCGAACTCGATGTTGTGGCTGTCGTGGACCTTGGACAGGTGGTAGAAGGAGCCGGGACGCTTGGGGTAGAGCATCCGGTCGGTGCGGCCGTTGTGGGTGACCTCCAGCCAGCCCTCCTCGATGTCGATGTTGGGCGTGCCGTACTCCCCCATGGAGCCGAGCTTCACCAGGTGGATCCCCGGGTTCACCTCGGCGATGGCGTAGAGCAGGTTGAGCGTGCCCACCACGTTGTTCGTCTGGGTGTAGACGGCGTGGGCCTGGTCGATCATCGAGTACGGCGCCGAGCGCTGCTCGGCGAAGTGCACGACGGCGTCCGGCGCGAAGCTGGCGACGACGTGGTGGGTGAACACCGGGTCGGTCAGGTCGCCGACGTAGGGGACCACGACCCGGCCCGACACGCGGTGCCACGCGGCGAGCCGTTCGCCGAGGGTGGCGATCGGGACGAGGGAGGTGGCGCCGAGCTCGGCGTCGTACCCGCGGCGGGCGAAGTTGTCGACCACGCCGACCTCGTGACCGCGGGCGGACAGGTGTAGGGCGGTGGGCCAGCCGAGATAGCCGTCCCCACCGAGAACCAGAATGCGCATCGTGACCTCCTCGAGCCGTCGCACGGATCGTGCCGATGGCTGTCAGTGTCCGGGTCGCCGGGGGTCGAGGGTAGGGACCAAGGTCCCACCGGGCACCCGGAGGCGCACATTGTTAGATGCCGTTTAGCTGGCGCTCAAGCGACGTACAGCGGGCCCTCAGCCGGTTCCCAGGAACGGGGGGGTCGGACGGCCCTCCGGCCGGGTCGGTCAGGGGACCGGGATGGGGGCGAGCGAGTTGCCCGGTGCGATGGAGCCGCAGTCGCTGGGCGCCGGGAACCCGGCGAAGCGTCCGAGCAGCCAGGTGTACGCCTGGACGACCCACGCCACCGCGGTGAGGATGTGGTCCAGGCTGTCGAACTGGTTGTACTGCACGGGGACGCCGCGGGCGCAGTACTCACGGGCCAGGCTGCGCACGTCGCCGGCGATCATGACGCCGTCCCCCGGGCCGATGCCCGGCTGCGTGTTGGAGGTCCCGTCGAGGGTGCCGTTCGCTCCCTGGTCGATGAGGAGCGGCGTCGTCGGGGTGCCTCCGGTCCCCATGATGAGCTGGTTGGCCAGCTGGTCGTAGACGGGGATGCTCTCGGGCGTCTGGTACTGGGGTTTCGTCAGCTGGGCGAAGGTCAGCCCCGAGTAGCCGCCGAACAGCCCCTGGACGATCGAGGCGCTCTGCAGGTTGTCGAAGACCTGCTGGCCGTAGGTGCTGAGGTACGGGGTCAGGTCGACGTGGAACGCCCGGGAGATGCCGATCAGGGCCATGGGCATGACGCCGGCCCACAGGGAGCTGCCGTTCACGTAGTGGAGGTTGTGGGCCGGGTCGACGAGGACGCCGCCGTAGGTGGCCCCGACGAGCAGGCGGTTGATGTCCGGTGCGTAGGTGGGCGCCAGTTCCGAGGCCCATTCGGTGGCGATGGCGCCGCCCGAGTAGCCGAGCATGCCGATCTGGTGCGTGTCCCACAGGCCGGTGGCCGGCGAGGCGAGCGCTGCACGCAGCGAGTCGAGCGTGTCGTAGCCGTACTCGGGGCCGGCGGCGAAATCGGCCGTCTCCCCCTCGGTGTCGGGGACGACGACGGTGAAGCCGGACAGCAGCGCCGGTGCGATGAGCAGCGACTCGACGTCGGGGATGAGGCCGCCGAACGACAGCCCGCCGGAGATGGCGTAGGAGGGCTCGTCGGCGGGGTTCAGCGAGTCGTAGAACGACTGGTAGGAGATGACGTGGGGCGGCCCGAACTGGAACAGCGGCTCCAGTACGGACGTCACGTTGACCGTCGGCTGGCCCGTCATGCCGGTGGTCCGGTACAGCAACTGGACGGCCCGGATCGGGAGCGGTACGCCGGCGACGTTGTAGTCGAGCGTGCGGGTCTTGAGGACGGTGCCGGGCGCGATGGCCGACAGTGGGGCCGACCCCTGGTAGCTGTAGAAGGGATCGGTCTGCGGGGTCGGCACCGCCGCGTGGGCGTCGGGGATGGCCGGCAGCAGGGTGACGGCCAGGACCACGGCGAGCCCCGCCCATACCCTGGTGCGGAGGCGGTGGTGCCGGGAGCCGTCCCCGGTCCGCCGCGCCCGCCGTGCCTTCACGGCCCGAGGGGCCCGCACGGCCCGCCCTGCTCCGCTACCGCGCTGCGACTGCTCCACCGGGTTCCCCCCACGATGCCAGGCCGGGCCCGTCCGTTGCCCCGGCACGCCGGTGACCCCTCCGCACCCGTGGGGTCACGGCAGCTTGTGCAGGGGCGCCCGGAATGTCAATGGGCCGACATGTTGGGTGAAGCAGGGTTCACCGGCAGTGGTCGAACCGGCTCGGTACCCGGCTGTCACCCGGTTGGCGGGCACCGGGGCCGGGGGTGCCGGTCACCACCGGTCGCGGTGGACGACCTCGGCGAACGGCCGGCGATCCGGACGCCCGATGGGAGCGAGGGGCCGGTCGGCCGGGTAGCCGAACGCCAGCATGGACGCACAGAGCCGGTCCTCGGGAACGCCCAGGATACGCCGGCACGCCTGCTGGTCGCCGATGGCCGAGTGCCCGGAACCGATGCCCAGGTCGGTCGCCGCCAGCATCATCGCCATCGTCGCCTGGCCCAGGTCGTACTGGTCGAGGGTGACGTAGCGCTCGGTTTCGGGTTGGCGCAGCGCCATCACCACGGCGGCGGCCGCCTGGGCCAGGTGTCGAGCACCCGTCCACACGGTGGCGAGCTCCTGCAACGTGGCACGGTCGGTCACCAGGACGAAGTCCCACGGCTGGCGGTTGGATGCCGAGGGCGCCCGCCGGCCCGCTTCGAGGATCCGGTCGAGGTCGCCGGTGGCGATGGCCCGGTCCTGGTAGGTGCGGACGTCGCGCCGTGCCCTGATGGCGTCCCAGGTCTCCATGGGACCAGGGTAGACGCCCCACGTCCGTACGCCACAGCCCCGTCTCGCTCTCGCTCGCCGCCGGTGGCCGACGGGTCGTCCCCGCCGGGCGTCATGCCTCCTTCATGTTGCTCGGGCAGCCTGCGGGGTATGGACGATGCCGCCACCCGCCTGCGCGCCGCGCCAGCGCGCACCGGACGCACCGGACGGAGGACCCGTCGGTGACGTCGGTGACCTTCGATGCCCCCCGCGATTCGACTCGCAGCAAGGCAAAGCGTCGGGCGACGCGCGGCCCCAGCTACCGGCCCACGCCCCCTCCCCGCCCGTGGGTGGGGAGGGCCGTCGTCGCTGCCGCTGCAGCCGGGCTGGTCGCCGTGCTCGCCCAGGGCATCGCCATCGAGACCGGCACCGAGCTCTCCGCCCCCGGCGGTGTCGCCATCTTCATCGGGTCGCTGACCGGCCTCGCCGGCATGTACCTGGCGCTGCTCATGGTGGTCCTGGTGAGCCGCATCCCCCCGGTGGAGCGGATCCTCGGCCAGGACGGGCTGCTGCGGTGGCACCGCCGGCTGGCCCCCTGGCCGCTGTCCCTCATCGGCCTGCACGCCGTCATCATCACCATCGGCTACGGCCAGGCGGCCAAGACCGGCTTCCTGTCCCAGATCGGGCAGTTCGTCTCCACCTACCCCGACATGCTGGCCGCCACGGTGGGTCTCGCCCTCATGGCCCTGGCCGGCATCATCTCCATCCGTGCCATCCGCTCCCGGCTCCGTCGCGAGACGTGGTGGGTGATCCACCTCTACCTCTACCTGGCCCTGGCCCTCTCGTTCGCCCACGTCATCGCGCTCGGACCGTCCTTCGTGGGCCACCCGCTGGCCCGGGCACTGTGGGTGCTCGTCTGGGTGGCGACGGCCGGTTCGGTGCTCGCCTTCCGTTTCGGGCTCCCCCTGGCCCGCAGCCTCCGCTACCAGCTCCGGGTAGCCGAGGTCCGTCCCGAGGCCCCCGGGGTGGTCTCGGTCATCTGCACCGGGCGGAACCTCGAGCGCCTGCCCTTCGCCGGCGGGCAGTTCGTCGAGTGGCGGTTCATGGTGCGTGGGCTGTGGTGGCAGGCCCATCCCTACTCGGTGTCCGCCCTGCCCCGTCCCCCCTACCTCCGCCTCACCGTGAAGGCGGTGGGGGACCACTCGGCGGCGGTCGCCCGCCTGACCCCGGGAACCCGCGTCTTCTTCGAGGGCCCCTACGGCGTCTTCACCCGGCACGCGCAACGCCACAGCGCCGTGGCCCTCCTCGCCGGCGGGATCGGCCTGACCGCCCTGCGTTCGCTGCTCGAGGAGCTCCCGGCCCGCTCCCAGCCGGCCGTCGTGGTCCGGGTGAACCGGCCCGAGGAGTTCGTGTTCCGCTCCGAGGTCACCGAGCTCGTCCGCCACCGCAAGGGCGCCCTCCACGAGGTGGTCGGTGAGCTCGGCGAGGTCCCTTTCGACGCCCGCGTGCTGCGCAAGCTCGTCCCCGACCTCGCCAGTCGCGACGTCTACGTGTGTGGCCCGCCGGGCTTCGTCGATCACGTGACGGCGCTGGCCGTGACCCTCGGCGTCGACCGCCGCTCCGTCCACCACGAGGCCTTCGCGCTCTAGCCAGACGACCATGACACCCACCCTCATGACACCCATCTGCGACACACCCACCTACGACCACCGCCGGCCCGACACCCGGGAGGAGGTCCCGGCACGATGAGACGGGCACCCTTCGTCGGCGCGGCCACCGTGGCGGGACTGTTCGGCGTGCTGTCGTTCCACACCAAGTCCCTGTCGCTCGCCTCGCCGAGCACCACCCCGTCGAGCTCGAACAGCAAGCAGGCGTCCCCGTCCACCCCGCCGGCCAGCACGCCCTCGACCTCCCCCACCACCGGCGGCTCGGGCACGTCGTCGTCGAGCGGCAACCCGCCCACCTCGACCGTTCCGCCGACCACCACCGCCCCGTCGGGGAAGGCCTCGGCGACCGGGCCCGTCGAGCAGTACGGCTACGGCGAGCTCGACGTGAAGGTCACCGTGTCGGGGGGCAAGATCACCGGCGTCACCGTGCCGAAGTTGCTCGTCGCCGAGCAGTACTCCCAGCAGCTCGCCCAACAGGTCATCCCCATGCTGCGCTCCCAGGTCCTCCAGGCGCAGAGTGCCAACATCAACGGCGTGTCCGGTGCCACCTACACGAGCGAGGCCTACGCCGTGTCGTTGCAGGCGGCGCTGAAGCAGCTCCACCTGCCGTGACCGGGACGGGAGGCCCGGGACCCCCGCCTCCGCCCGGTGCCTTCACCCACGACGAAGCGGTGATGGGGACGGTGTGCTCGTTCCTCGTCCACCCCGGCCCGGCCGGCCAGGAGGCGGCCCGCATTGCGCTCGGCGAGGCGTGCGCCGTCCTCCACCGGGCGGACGACGTCTTCTCCACATGGGTGCCCGACAGCCCCGTCAGCCGCCTCCGACGCGGCGAGCTCGCCCTGGGGGACTGCCCGCCCGAAGTGGCGGAGGTCCTCCAACTGGCGGAGGTGGCCCGGCGGGCCACGTCGGGATGGTTCGACCCGTGGGCCCTCCCCGGCGGCGTCGACCCCACCGGGATCGTGAAGGGGTGGGCGGTGGAGCGGGCGGCCGGGGTGCTGGCCACCGCCGGCGTGGACGGCGCCCTGGTCAACTGCGGCGGCGACATCGCCACCGTCGGCTCGTTGCCCGGCGGCGAGCCCTGGCGGGTCGGGATCCGCCACCCGTGGCGTGCCGACGCCCTCGCCTGCATCCTGGCCGTCGCCGGCGCGGTGGCCACGTCGGGCACCTACGAGCGCGGTGCACACCTGGTCGACCCCCGGACCGGCCGGCCGGGGAGCCGTGCCGCCTCGGCCACGGTGACGGGGCCGTCCCTGGCCCTGGCTGACGCCTTCGCCACCGCCCTGGCCGTGGGAGGCGACGACGCCTTCGGGCCCATCGAGGCGGTCGACGGCTACGCCTGCTACCTCATCCGGCCCGACGGCTCCGAGCGGTTCGGTGCCGCTATCGACGTGCGGTCCTGAGCGGGTCGCGGCTGGCACCCGTGGCGGCGGCCCCCGGTTGGCCCCGGGGCCCCTACCGGAACGTGGCCGTGACCGGCAGGTGCTTCACGCCGCCCACGAAGTTGGCCTGGGCGAACTCCGGCTCGCCGTCGAGGGCGATCCCGTCCACCGCGGCCAGCAGCCTGGGCAGGATGGTGCGGATCTCCCGCCGGGCGAAGGTGGACCCGAGGCAGAAGTGCTCGCCACCCCCGAAGGAGATGGTCCGGTTGGCGTTCTCCCGGGTCACGTCGAAGGTCATGGGGTCGGTGAACATCCGGTCGTCGCGGTTGGCCGCCGGGTACGACAGCAGCAGGCGGTCGCCGGCGGGGATCTCCACGCCCGAGAGGACGGCCGGCTCGGTCAGGTAGCGGAGGAAGTGGCGGACCGGTGAGGTCCAGCGGATCATCTCCTCGGTGGCGTTGGTGACCATGCCGGGGTCCTCCTGGAGCAGCTTCACCTGGTCGGGGTGGCGCAGGAGCGCCTCGAGGCCGCCGGAGAGGGCGAAGGACGTGGTGTCGTGGCCGGCGGTGGCCACGATGGTGAAGTACCAGAGGCTGGCGTGGCTGTCCATGGGGCAGCCACCCACCTCGCCGTTGGCGATGACGGTGGCCAGGTCGTCGGTCGGGTGGGCCCGGCGGTCGGCGGCCAGCCCGGCGAAGTAGTCCTCGAACTCGGCGATGGTCCCGGTGAGCATGGCGAACGGGTCGGTCAGATCGCCCAGGTACTCGGGGTCGGCGGCGCCGAAGATCCCCTGGGTGAGGCGGAGCATGGTGGCCTCGTCCTCCTCGGGCACGCCGAAGATGCTCATGATGACCCGCAGCGTGTAGGGCACGGCGATGTCCTGGGCGAAGTCGCAGCGCCCGCCCAGGTCGCGGAACTTGGCCACGAACTGGTCGGCGATGGCGTCGATGGCGGCCTGGCGCTGCGAGACGGCCCGGGGTCGGAACCAGGCGTTGGTCAGCCCCCGGTGCTCACGGTGCTCCTCCCCGTCCATGTGGATGAGCGTCTTCGGCTCGATCCCCATGGCGGCCAGCATCTCGAACTGGAGGTCGGGACCGAGGACCGAGTTGCGGGTGTTCAGGAACCGGTCGTTGTGGCGCGACACGTTGAACACGTCCTCGTAGCGGGTGACGGCCCAGAACGGCGTGTAGCCCTCGGCCTCCACCCGGAGCACGGGGGCGGTGTCGCGCAGGTCGGCGGCCACCGCGTGCCACGCCTGCTGGTCGGCGTAGGCGGCAGGGTCGATGAAGATCATGCCCCGTTGGTCGGAAACGGCGATGGGCGTCATGGTCATGGGGTGCCGACCTCCAGCAGTCGTCCACTCGTCCGGCCACCGGCGGCCGGACGTCGTCTCGGGAACGGTCGCGACGGTAGTCGACGGTGGGCGGAGCCGGTTCGGCGGGGACGGGGAACCAGTAGGTAGGTGCGGCGGCCGGGGGACGGCGGGCCGGGTCAGCCCCCGGGCGGGTGCACCACGCAGCCCACCTCGGCACCAGCCGGCGGGACCGTGCGCCCAACCGCGAGCTCAGGTCGCCCGGTCCGTCTCCGCCCAGAGGTGGGCCAGTGCGGTCGCGCGTGGGAGCAGCCAGCGTGCAGACGGTCCCGCCGACCACATGTCGTCGTCGACCGCCACGAGGTCGAGACCGACCAGGCACGCGCGGTAGCGGTACAGGTCGCGACGGATGTGTCCCTCGTCGACCGGCCGGCCGTCGGCCGTCATCCAGCCGTGCCCAAGGTAGGGGTGCACCCGTGCCGCCAACTCCCCGGTCCGGCACGGCCCCGTTGCGGCCACCCCGGCCACACTCGCTCCCACCAGCATGGATTCGTACCCGCTGTCAGGGCCGAACCAGGATCGCAGGCGGCGGATCGTCTCCACCTCGTCCGTTGCGGCCCGGGTGGGCGAGAGGACCCCGTTACGCAGGCGGAGGAGCCCGACGTCGCGCATCAGGTCGTGGAGGACGGCCAGCGGGGGCAGGTCGTCCTCGATCCTGGCCGGGACGTCGCCCGCCACGTGCCAGTCCGGATAGCGGTCCTGGACCTGGCGCACGACGGCGCGCGGGAGCCGGCCGCCCGGAGTCAACCGCACCCCGTCCGCGGTCAGATCCAGGAGGAGGCGTACCGGTCCGGGGACCGCCCCCGCGGTCTGGCGCACCAGCAGATCGGTTGCGGCCAGGTCGAACCCGTCCCGCCAGCTACCCGCCCAGGTCGTGCAGCGCTCGTGCTCGGGATGTCCGGGGTCGGTCATGGCCGAGCGGAACTCGCGGTAGCCACCGGGCCCGCCGACGTCCTCAGGGGGGCAGGCCCCCTCTTCTGCGACGACGCTCGGCCGATCGCCGCCGGGCCCGATCACGTGGACGTCGTGCTCCCAGCCGTCACCGAAGTCGTAGAGATAGGTGACGTGTCCGCCGAGGGCACGGAGCTTCACGCCCGACTCGTCGTGCTCGTCCTCGTCGATCCACTCGAGATCGGGCACGCCGTAGCGGATGCCATCGGCCACGAACTGGTGCAGGTGCGAGTTCGTCCATCCGAACGCGGCCTGGAGCAGGTCGTGGACCTCTGAGAGGAGCGCGCCCGCCGGGACGTCGAGAACCCGCACGACGGCCGGTTCCACGTGTTCCAAGGTCACCGTGAGGCGAGCCGTCTTCACGGCCGACACCCTACGAGTCACCGGCACACGACGCTGTCGCCGTCGCTGAACGGGTCCTCGGCGGCGGCTGTCGGCCATCCGCCACCGGAACCGGATCTCGATCCCCAAGCCGCACCGTGGGGGTCGGTCATACCACCCGCACGGTCGTTGAAGAAGGCGCCGCCACGCACGGCCGCGATCGGCGCGTCGTGACGGAACCAGGGTCTGAGCGCTCGAGCAGGTGCGCCGGTTCTTGTTCGAGGCCCACGGGTCGGTCACGGTGGACCCGGCATCGAACGGGCCCGCAGGACCCGGAGCGAAGCGGCCGAGCTCCCGTGGCACGGGCGTCTCGGACCGGCGACCGCACGCGCCCCCACCTCATCCGTTTTGTGTCTTGCACAACTACTCGGTCGGTGGCACGATGACGGGGTGAAGCCGGTCCGGTTCACTCGTGGGAGCCGAAAACACCGGATCGGGCGGGCCAGCGCCCACCACGTCATCGCCACCGTCCCCGCCGACGTGGACCACGACGCGGACACCGGCGCCGACCTGTTGACCTGGATCGGGGACGACGAACGCGGGCGTGAGCTCGAAATCGTCGCCCTTGACCGACCCGACTGCATCCACGTCATCCACGTCATGCCGACGCACTGTCGGAGGAACGCGCCATGACCTCCCGCAAGAAGATCGTCCCGGGCCCCATCGGAGCCGACGTCGACCTCGAACACGACGGCGTCCGCCTTCCTGACGGCAGTCGCCTCACCGACGGGCGAGCCGCCGCGATCGCTGACCGGGCGATGGTGCGTCGTCGCGGTCGTCCGTCAGTCACCGGTGACGAGTCCCACACCCCCAGCCTCACGGTGCGGGTCAGTCCCACCACCCGTGCAGCCCTCGAAGAGATCGCCGCCGCCCAGGGGCGCCGCCTCGCTGATATCAGCCGAGACGCCTTCGAGGAGTACATCCGACGCCACGCCGGCTGACGGCAGCACGTCGCCTCCGGGGTATCGCCCTCCGGCGGCGACCAGCCGCACGGTGCGGGACGTGCGGGAACCACCCGGCGTGGAAGAATCGCCTGCGGTGGGACCGCGGGCGGAACGGGCGGTGGGCGAACTGACCAGGTGGGTGTTCCGGAGGCGCTGTCCCGGTCGGCAGAGGCCACCGAAGACGCTCGTCGAGTTCGGCTGAACGGCGGTCTTCCCGACCGGCCCCATCCGTCGACGGAAACGAGCCGGGCGGGCGATAGCGAGCGTCCGGTTCAGCCCCCGGGCGGGTTCACCACGAGGGTGAGCTCCTGTTTCACCTGGCCCCAGTCGTTCCTGGCCGTGATGGTGATCGTGTACGTTCCCTCGCTGCCGGGTTCCGGCGTACCCCGGATCTCGCCCTTGCCGGAGAAGAGGGGGACATAGAACGTGACCCCCTCCGGGAAGGTGCCGGACACGAGGAGCTCCGGTGGGGGCTTGCCGACGGAGACGAAGTCGGCCACCGCCGACTGGCCGACGGTGAGGTCGAACCGGTCGGGGCTCACGATCTGGGGTGCCTGTTCGCTGTAGAGGTCCCAGGTGATCTCGACCGATCCGTCACCGCTGGGGGCGGGGCCACGGACCACGTTTTGGGCCTGGGCGAAGTTCCAGGTCCGGCCGCAACCCTTCCTCCACGGGCCGCGCCGACGCCGCCTGCGGCGCCACCGTGCCCGCCGTAGCAGC